>JAHEBL010000075.1 GCA_024642265.1 Haliea sp.
CCGTGCAGGTCGCTGGTCTGGCAATCGATAATAAACCCGGCGAGTTTGCTTTTGTGCATGGTGTTGGGCTCCTGTATAAAGCCTGAACGTTACACCGCTGCCCGGGAGAAGACAAAATAGAGAGTCAGAGGAAATCCGTCACGCCAGGTGGCAGTTTGTGACAGTGCAGACTCCGCGTGCCACTGACTGGGTCATGCTGGGCTGTCTCTGCATGGCCTGGGGTCTTGCATTTCTGTTGATTGCCATTGGTTTGAAATCTTTTCCCCCGCTCACGCTGGTTACCCTGAGGCTTGTAGTGGGTGCCTTCGTGCTCTATCTGATTATGCATTGGCAGGGGTTGAAACTGCCCGCCGACCGGCGGTGGTGGCTGCGTTTCACCGTGCTGACCATGTTGGGCAACCTGATTCCATTCACCCTGATATCCTGGGGCCAGTTGCGCATCGCCAGCAGTCAGGCGGGTCTGTTGATGGCGCTGGTGCCGATCAGCACCATGTTGCTCGCCCATTTTTTTGTGGCCTATGAACGACTGACAGCCCAGAGAATTCTTGGAGTACTGGCGGGCTTTGCCGGAGTGACCGCCCTGGTTGGCGGCGAGGCCCTGAGTGGACTTGGCGGTGCGAGCTTGCCGGCGCAACTGGCGATCATCGCGGCCACTTTTTCCTACGCGGTCAACAATGTCTATAGCAAGCGCCTGCCAACTCACAACGGGCTGGTGACCGCCACCGGTTCACTCATTGCCGGCGCCCTGGTGATCCTGCCATTCTGCCTGGTGCTGGAGCGACCCTGGGAGTTGCAGGTCGATGCGGGTCCCCTGCTGGCGACCATCGCCCTGGGAGTTTTTTCCACAGGGCTGGCCACCTGGATTTACTTTGTCGTAGTCTCCAACTGCGGTCCCAATTTTTTATCCCTTATCAATTATATAATTCCCGCCCTCTCGTTTGCCGCGGGCGCCTTGTTACTGGGCGAGCCCGTCAACAGCTGGCAGTTCGTCGGCCTGGCCGCGATTTGCAGCGGTATTGCCATCAGCCAGCATCGGCGATCCCCGGGGAAGTAGGCCTGCACTCCCGGCGCCAGGGAAATTTCGTTACACTGGCACAGAGCGCTTTTGCCATCGTAACCAGGAGACCTGAAGCGATCGATATCGTTATTTTCAGGCGACGAATTTGAGAAATGACTGAAACCTCACCTGACAGCGTCTGTACCTGCGGCAGCGGCAAACCATTCCGGACGTGTTGTGGCGATGTTACTGCGCCTTACTGGAACGAAAGGGCGAACGGCAGAATCAGCGGCACGTTTTTCGATCCGGAATTCGCCAGGTACGTTGAGAATGAGCCTGTATGTGAACTGGGCGGCACCACCTACCCGCCGGGGATTCTGGTCCGCCAGCTGGGCAGCGACTATCACTTACAGCCCATTATTGACGCTGTCGTTGCAACCGACATGGCGCGGGAGGCACTGGTCAGAGACCCCGACCAGCAAAGACGGCGGATTTCCAATCGCGTGACGGATATTGTCGACCAGGGAACCATGGCTAATTCCATCATTGATCTTGTACGCAGGGCCTACGCCAGGGAAATTGAGCCCTTCTACAACTGTAAGCTGCGATCCCTCGAAACACCCCAGGTGCTCAGGTATACCCGCGGATCACACTATAAGCCCCACTCGGACAGCGATGTTATCAACCCCGAGACCAGGCGGTGGCGAAAAGCCCAGGATCGGGACTACAGCCTGCTTATCTACCTCGATGAGGATTTCGAGGGGGGCGAACTGATCTTTCCCAATTTCAATTTCAGGCTGCGGCCAAGGGCCGGCATGCTGGCCGCGTTCCCCTCTGACTGCCGCTACCTGCACGGTGCAATGCCAGTTTTATCCGGGGTGAGGCACGCTATTGTCAGCTGGTGTGCCGTGCACTGAAGAACCAGGGCCGGAGCCGGTTGGCGAACTGGCCTAGAAAATCGACGCCCCCGATTCCGGCTCGGTGACCGCGCCGCGCATATGGGCGAGCAGTTCCCGGCCCATACCGCAGTCGCCCTGCGTGGAGCGGCGCTCCGCCTGCCGCCGTTGTTGCCAATCATCGGCCGGCACCAGCACGTCTTATTTGGGCGCCCACCAGATGCTTGCAGGGGTTGTTGTTTGTTGCAGGACCGCCGCCACGGGGTGTTGCCCCGCCCGGGCGTTTTCCAGCAGCGCTTTTTTTGCGTCGCCGGTGATATGGATAAGGATCTCCCGGCTCTTGAGTACTGCCGCCAGGGTCAGTGTCAGGCGCGGGTGCGGGGCCGTGACCGGCACGGTTTCGGCCACGTCCGCGGGGCTGGTGGGGTCCAGCAGGGTCGCGAGATTGGCTGCACCCGGAAACCAGGACGCGGTGTGCCCGTCCTCGCCCATGCCCAGTACAACCGCCGAGAACGGTCGCGGCATGGTGTGCAGCGCGCGGCTCAATGCCGGGATGCCCTGTGCGCCCTGATCGGCCAGGCTGATAAAGTGAGCCTGTGCGGCGCCGCCTTGCAGCAGGTTCTCGCGCAGCAGGCGCTCATTGGAAGCCGGGCTGTCGGTGGCGACACACCGTTCGTCCACCAGCGTTAGCCAGACGCGTGCCCAGTCCAGCTCGCAGCTGGACAGCTTGCGGAACATACCGGTGGGCGTGCTGCCGCCCGAGACCGCCAGGCTGGCGTGACCCTCGCGGTCTATATCGGCCCGCAGACGTTGCGCCAGGTGCTCCGCCAGGGCTTCATCCAGTTGGTCCGTGTCGGCAAAAATGTGCCACTCATTCATACCAGCTGCGCCCGTCCACCGCGGCAAGGGCGGTGGCGGCGCTCGGCCCCATGGTGCCCGAGTTGTAATTCTTGATAGGGGTGCCGTTCTGTTCCCAGGCCTCGATGACCGTATCTATCCAGCGCCACGCTGTTTCGACCTCGTCCCGGCGCATGAACAGGGTCTGGTCGCCGTTGATGGCATCGAGCAGCAGGCGTTCATAGGCATCGTAGCTGTCGGCTTTGCTGCGCGACTCGTCCGTCAGGTGCAACTCCACCGGCTGCAGGCTCAGCTTGCTGGTCAGGCCCGGCTTCTTGTTGAGGGTGTGCAGGCTGATGCTTTCCTCCGGCTGCAGCCTGATAACGAGCTTGTTGGTCAGCTCGTTGGCGTCATTGGCAAACAGGGAGAAGGGCTGGCGCTTGTATTCGATGACGATTTCCGAATAACGCCTGCTCAGGCGTTTGCCGGTGCGCAAATAGAACGGTACCCCGGCCCAGCGCCAGTTGTTGATAGCGGCCTTGATGGCAACGAAGGTTTCGGTGGCATCCGCGTTCTCGAATTCCGCTTCGTCGAGAAAGCCCTTTACGGCCTCGCCGTTTACCGCACCGGCGGCATAGCGGCCGCGCACCGTACACTCCCTGGCGTTATCTGCCGTGATTGGCATCAGCGCGCGCAGCGCCTTCATTTTCTCGTCCCGGATGTCCGCCGCGCGCAGGCTTACCGGCGGCTCCATCGCCACGATGGATAGCAGTTGCAGCAGGTGGTTCTGCACCATGTCGCGCAGGGCCCCGGTCTTCGCATAATAATCTCCCCGGCCCTCGACGCCGATATCCTCGGCTACCGTGATCTGCACATTGTCGACAAAGGTATTGCGCCACATGGGGCTGAACAGCGGGTTGCCAAAGCGCACCGCCAGCAGGTTCTGCACAGTCTCCTTGCCCAGATAGTGATCGATACGGAAGGTGCCTTCTTCCCGGAAAACCTGCGCGACCTGTTCATTGATCTGCTGACAGGATGCCAGGTCGTGTCCCAGCGGCTTTTCCAGCACCACGGCGCTGTGCTCGTCGACCAGGTGCGCCGCCTGCAGTTGCTGGCAGATCTGGCCATACAGCGATGGCAGGGTGGCCAGGTAGTAAAGCCTGCCCGGTGCGAGGCCAGGGTCCAGTCGCTTGCCCAGGGCCTGGTAGTCGGACGCGTTGCCAGCGTCGATAGTGCTGTAGACCAGGCGATCGTGAAACGTACTCCACACCTCGTCGCTCCAGGCACCGTCCGGCAGGAATTTTTTCAGGTTCGATTTTACTGTTGTGCGAAAGTCCTCGTCGGCGATAGTGGCCCGGCCGGTCGCGATAATCCGATGCAGCCGATCGGCGAGCTGGTGGCGATGTAACTGGAACAGCGCGGGCAGCAGCTTGCGAGTCGATAGATCCCCTGTGCCGCCAAAAATAACCAGGTCAAGTTTTGGCTTCATGGTGTTTGTTCCTCGATCGGTTCAGTCCAGTTGTGCCAGCCAGGTGGTGAGGCGCTGCATAAAGTCGCGAAAATCAGCATGCGGGCCCTGGGAGCAGGCGAAGCCGTGTTCTGCGCTGGCAAAGTGGGCGTGGGTCACTGCCACGCCCGCCTCTTGTAGCGCTTCCGCGTAGGCCTTGCCCTCGTCCCGCAGGGGGTCCTTCTCCGCTGTCACCAGCAGGGTTGGTGGCAGTGAGGCAAGCGCGGATGCGCGCAGCGGGAAGGCCCGTTGCACACTGGTGTCGGTGGGCGACAGGCCGCCCAGGTAGGTGTCCCAGAACCAGTGCATCAGGCTGGCGGTGAGCGTCTGGCCGGTAGCCCGCTCAACATAGGAAGCATAACCCGCGCTGTAGTGCTCAGCCGCCGGATAGATCAGCACCTCGCCGAGGATTTTGCCCCTGCTGGCGGTATCGATTTCCATGCAGGTGCAGGTGGCGAGGGTGCCACCGGCGCTGTCGCCCGCTATTACCAGCCGGCCGTCGCTGGTAGCCAGTTGCCCTGCTTGCTGCGCTATCCATCGCGTCGCGGCGAGGCAGTCATCCTGCGCGATGGGAAAGGTATGCTCCGGCGACAGGCGGTAATCCAGCGCTATCACACTGCAGCCGCTGGCCGCGCTCAGGGCCTGGCAGAAGGGATGGTGGGTCTCCAGATCACCGATCACCCAGCCGCCACCGTGTATATAGACAATCAGCGGTTTCGCGCTGCCCAGCGCGTTGTTGTAAAGCCGGGCCCCGATGTTCACACCCGCCACCGGAATCTGCAGATCGACAAAGGGACCTGGATTGACATGCCGGCGCCAGGCCATGGCGTTGCTGATCCGGTAGTAGACGCGAAAACCGGCGACCTTGATGGCCTGCAGCAGGCCGCCCAGCCAGTTTGCCAGAGTGTGCAGCATGTCAGCGCTTCTCCTGTCGATACTGGCGCGGCGGGCTGCCGTGCCAGCGCTTGAACGCGTGGGTGAAATTGCCGGGACTACTGTAACCCAGCATCGCTGCTATTTCTTCTATCGACAGTTTGCTGGTAGCCAGGTACTCCCGCGCCAGCTCATAGCGCACATCGGCCAGTATCTGCTGGTAGCTGCTGTCCTCTGCGGACAGCCTGCGGCGCAGGGTCCGAGCCGTCATATGGAGCTTGTCGGCGACGCAGTCTATGTCCGGGAAGGAACCGGGTCGGGCCACGATGCACTGCCGCACCCGCGCTATAAAGCCGCTGCTCTTGCTCATGCGCGCCAGCAGCAGCTGGCACTGCTGCTGGCAGATAGCCGAGGTCTCCGCATCCTGCAGGGGCATGGGCGCGTCCAGTGAGGCGGCATCAACCCGCATTTCCGAACGCAGCCCGTTGAAGCTCACGGGACAGCGGAAAAAGTCCCGGTAGGCTGCTTCCCGCCCCTGGCCACCGTGCATCAGGGTAATCCCGACGGGGTGAATGGGGGACTGCAGTTCGGGTTCCCCCCCGGCCAGCACTGCCGCGAGATCGCGATCCACATAATAGGTGAACAGGTCATCCGGGATCTGCATCAGCCTTGAAAACTGCAGTATCCCCGCCGCGGCCGTCTCCCTGAATTCAACCCGGAACAGGGTGAACGTCAAGGGTCCGTAGCTGCTGACAACAGCCATCGCCTGGCGCAGGGTGGGGGCGCTCAGGAAGGCATAACCGAACAGGCCATAGGTCTGCAGGGTATAGGCTTTGCCCAGTTTGAGGCCCAGCAGGGGGTCGGCGCTCAGCTGCAGCAGGTTGCGATGGAAGCGGAATTCCTGCGCCAGGGTGAACTCCGGATGCGGCCCGGGGGTGAGCAGGTCCCGGGGCTCGATGCCGGTCCCCGCGAGACACTGGTTCGCGTCAAAGCCCATGGCCTGCATGGCCTTGATAGCCGGCTGCAGGGCCTTGATGTGGTGGGAAACATTGGTGCTCACAGCCATGAATGAATAGTAACGGCTCTTGTCCGGAATTCATAAGTTTTTGTCCTGCTCAAATATTCGCCAGTGCGCCGTTTTTATTTACAGTAGTCCCACGGTAGAAACCTGAACGGGAGGCGGTAGAGCAGCATGACAAAGAACAGCGCGAGAAACCCATCGGTGGTCGTTATCGGCGCCGGCATGACCGGCATACTCATGGCCATAAAATTGCGTGAAGCGGGCATCAGCGACGTCACCGTGCTGGAAAAAGCCGACAAGGTCGGCGGCACCTGGCGGGAGAATACCTATCCCGGCGTGGCCTGTGATATTCCCGCCCACATGTATACCTACTCCTTCAAGGGTAATCCTGAGTGGCAGCACCGTTTCGCCCACGGTGACGAGATCCAGGCCTATTTCGAGAAGATCTCCGCTGACTACGGTGTTGAAGAGCAGGTGCGCTTCAATGAGTCCGTCGACGCCTGCCACTACCGGGGCGGCAAGTGGTACCTGAGCACCAGTCGCGGCAACGAGCTTGTGGCTGACTTCGTGATAGCCGCCACAGGCATCCTGCACCACCCCGCGTATCCGGACATTCAGGGCCTGGACAGTTTTCAGGGTGCCATGTTCCACACCGCGCGCTGGGACCACAATGTTGACCTTGCCGGCAAGCGCGTGGGGATCATCGGAACCGGTTCCACGGCAGCACAGGTGATTTCCGAGATTTCGAAAACAGCGGGTTCGCTGACCATCTTCCAGCGCACCCCGCAGTGGATCCTCAATACCCCGGATAAGGACTACTCGGAGCGCGAGAAGGCCAGGTTGCGCGGCAACCAGGGCAGAATGGACAAACTGCGCCAGCGTTACGCCTGGCTGATTCGCAATACCTTCACCGAAGCAGTCAGCTCGGGCGGCTGGCGTCATGCGCTGCTGAGCTGGCAGGTGAAGCGCAACCTGCGCAAGAGCGTACGCGACCCCGAGCTGCGGGCGAAACTGACCCCCGACTACAAGGTGGGTTGCAAGCGGTTGATAGTGAGTTCAACGTTTTACGAGGCGGTGCAGCGTCCCAATGTGCAGCTCGAAACCGCAGGTATCGAGCGTATCTGCGAACAGGGTGTGGTCACCGGGGATGGTGCGCTGCACGATCTGGATGTGCTGGTCCTGGCGACAGGGTTCCATCCCTTCAACTTCATGCGTCCAATGGATCTTACCGGCCGCGACGGGCTGTCCATTGACCAGGCCTGGTCCCGCAAGGTGCAGGCCTACCGTTCGGTCTGCGTGCCTGGCTTTCCGAACTTCTTCCTGATGCTGGGTCCGAATTCCCCGGTTGGCAATTACTCGGTGATCGCCATGAGCGAGGTACAGGGAAATTATGTCCTGAAGCTGATCGAGCAGTGGCGCAACAACCGTTTGCAGGCGGTGGAGGCAACTGAGCAAGCCAAGGTGCGCTTCAATGACTACATGAAACAGGGTATGGGGAGCACCGCCTGGGTGGGTGGCTGCCAGAGCTGGTACCTGGATGCGGATGGTGAGCCGGCCCTCTGGCCCTATTCCTGGAACCAGTGGACCAAAGAGATGGCGGAACCGGACCTTGCCGATTTTCATCGCGGCACGCCGGCGGAAATTGTGCCGTCAGAGCCCGCCGAAAAGGCGGCCTGACCGGGTTCAGCTTGCCCGCGGCGACCTGGAAGGCGCCTCGGGCTCTTCCTCAAACCCTGCGGTTTCGGGGCGCTGCTGGTACCAGTCCACGCCGTGCTCGTCGCGGTGGCGGCTGATGCGCCGCCGTCCGATCAGGCAGTTCAGGTGGGCCAGGGTCTCCCCCGTGGCCAGACCCAGTGAATCGGGCGTGATCTCGCTGCTGAACAACGGCGGGAAACAGTCCACCGCTCGCCGGGGCTGGTCCAGGTAATCAAACAGGCCCCTGAGGTCCCGGTTGTGAGCCTCTATAAGCTGGCTCAGCCGCACGTGCAGCCCATAGAAGGGCGCTTCGTGGGCCGGCAACACCAGCACATCGTCCGGCAGCATTTCGCGTATCCGCGCGCTGGAGCTCAGCCATTCCTGCAGGGGATCGCCATTGGGTTCGGTGGGAAAGACACTGACGTTGGGGGTGATGCGCGGCAGTACCTGGTCACCGGAGATCAGCAGTTTGAGCGCGGGACAATACAGTGCGGCGTGTTCCGGTGAGTGCCCGCTGCCCACGATGACCTGCCAGTAACGGCCGCCGATGGTGATGGTCTCCAGGTCCACCAGCCTTCGAAAGCTCTCCGGCAGGGGTGATACCGCGCGGCCGAAGTTGCCGAACCTGCCCTTGTAAGCCGTCAGCTGGTCCTCGTTGTAGCCCGCCGCCCGGTAGAAGCGCAGGGCCACTGCAGGGGCCTCGCGCCCGGTGTCCCCGACCATCGCCCGACACATCAGGAATTCCTCGCGGGACATCCACAGGTCGGCGTTGAAGCGCTCGGTGAGCCAGCCCGCCAAACCCACATGGTCCGGATGCATATGCGTGCAGATAACCCGGGTAATGGGTTTGCCCTGCATGATTGAGCCAAAGAGCTGTTCCCAGATATCCCTGGCACTGGCGAGGTTGAGGCAGGTATCCACCACGGTCCAGCCGTCGCCGTCCTCCAGCAGCCAGAGGTTGATATGGTCCAGCGACATCGGCATGGGGAAGCGCACCCAGTACACCCCATCGGCGATCTGCTCCGGTTGGCCCGGGGCGGGGTTGATGGCGCGGCCCCAGGGGTAGGTCAGGCCCTTGTAGAGTTCGGGCTTGTCTTGCAGCATCGTAAAAGCCTTATGGCTGGATGAAACGGGCTGACAATGGTCTGCCTTCAGGGGCTGGATGTCCAGTGTGACACCGGCACGTCATTTACCGGGCACTGCCCCGCCCGTGTCGCGCATCTGCAGCATTTGCTGCATCTGTTGCATCATCCGGTCGATGGTGAAGCTGGCGGTGGCCTGTCGCGGCGGGAACTCGCGGAAGGTCATCAGCCACTTGCCCACCTCCTGCTGGGTCGGCACAAACAGCCACAGCTGGTCGGCGAAGAAACGGGTGTAGAGCCCGGAATCGATGGAGGTCTCATAGGGGTCACTGCGCAAATTGACGACGCGGGGGAAGTTGAGTGCTTCCCTGGGCCCGGCCCAGCCCTCCATCTGCCAGGCGAACATGATTTTCCAGTCATTCCAGCGCATGGCGTTGAAGTTGGCGTTGTCGTCAAAATAGAAAATATTGTGGCGCGCGCCCGGCCCCTTGCCGCTCAGTACCGGGGTCTGGTCATAGCCATCCAGATGCACCCTGAAAGTCTTGTCACCCGCCCGGTGTCCCGCCTTCAGTTTGCTGCCGATGTCCTGTTCACCGGCGGCGGCCAGCAGGGTGGGCAGCCAGTCCTGGTGGGAAAAGATATCGTTGATCACAGTGCCCGGTTTCACCGTCCCGGGCCAGCGAATCAGGGCTGGCACGCGGAAGCCGCCCTCCCAGGTGGAGCCCTTTTCTCCGCGGAATGGTTCCGCGCCGCCGTCGGGATAGGTGTTGGTCTGGGAGCCGTTGTCGGTACTGTAGATCACGATGGTGTTGTCGGCGATGCCGAGTTTGTCCACCGCATCAAGAAGCTGGCCCACGTGGTAGTCGTGCTCCATCATGCCATCGGCGTACAGGCCGTAACCTGATTTGCCCTCCCACTGCGGGGCCAGCCGGGTCCAAACGTGCATGCGCGTGGCGTTGAACCAGACGAAGAACGGTTTGTCCGCCTTGTGTGCCTGCTGCATGAACTTCACTGCGGCGTCGGTGAACTCCTGGTCTATCACTTCCATGCGTGCGCGGCTCAGCGGGCCGGTATCTTCTATCTTGCCGTCGGCGTAAGAGCGTATGACGCCGCGGGGTGCGAAGCGTTTGCGAAACTGCGGGTCCTTGGGATAGAAGTAGGTTTCGGGTTCTTCCTCCGCGTTCAGGTGATACAGGTTGCCGAAGAACTCGTCAAAGCCGTGGTTGCTGGGCAGGAATTCGTCCTTGTCTCCCAGGTGGTTCTTCCCGAACTGGCCCGTGGCATAACCAAGCGGCTTCAGCAGCTCCGCTATGGTGGGATCCTCGGCCTGCAGGCCGATATCTGCGCCGGGCATGCCGACTTTGAGCAATCCTGTGCGCAGTGGATGCTGGCCGGTAATAAAGGCAGAGCGCCCGGCGGTGCAACTCTGCTCCCCGTAGTAGTCGGTGAACAGGGCGCCCTCCTTGGCGATACGGTCGATATTGGGGGTGGAGCCGCCCAGCATGCCCCGGTGGTAGGCGCTGATGTTGGACCAACCGATATCGTCACCCCAGATCACCAGGATATTGGGCTTGCCCGTGTCGGCCCCGGCTCCCGGGGCACACAGGGAAAATGTTATGAGGGCCAGCGCCCCCAGCAGCGTGGGTCTGGTCATGGCTGTTCTCCCTTTGTCAAAATTCAAGCGAAGCCGACCCTGCATGCTACAGCAGCTGTCAGTCCGATTCGATCCCGGCGGCCTGACAATCCAGCCCGCGCAGGGCTTTCACGCCTCAGCAGGAGAACAACTGGTGCCGCTCGTAGGCGGGAATATTACGATAGGCCAGGGTGAAGTTTGCCGCCACTGACAGGCGCGGCTCCTCCGCCTGGTGCGGGGTCACCTCGTGCCAGAGAAAGGATGGGAAAAAAAGCATTACACCGGGCCTGGGAAAGACTTTGGCGTGGTACTGCCAGCCGCCCTGCAGGGATGCGTTGAAACGGGGGTCATGCAGGATCAGCGCGCCCTCATCCGGTCGCCAGTAATCGCGCACGGACTCGTCGCTGACCAGCAGGGGCTTGTCCGAGGGCTGTGTCTGCACGTAGTACACCGCGGATATATGCGAGACGTGGTTGTGGGAAGGTACGTAGTGCCCCTTCGGCGCCACGTTGGGAAACATCTGCATGGCCAGATCGAAGTCACCCTGCCAGCCGATCTCCCGGCAATAGTTTGTCAGGCAGGCCAGAAACAGGTTTTCCAGCCGGTTCAGAGCCGGCACCTCGTTGGCGTATTCCATGAGGGTGGTGACGTCCGACTGCTCCGCCTGGTCGCGGCTGTGGAAGCGGGGATTGTCGGCAAAGAAAGCGGCCAGCTCCTTGTTCATCTCCGGCTCCCCCAGTTCGAACAGCGTTACCGGGGTCGGAAATAGTTTGTGCGTCGTTCCCTCGGGCACGGTGACTGCCCGGCTGTTAAAAGATTGTTCTTCCACGTTTGGCTTCATGATATAAGGGCCCCCGATAATGGGCGCGAATATACCAGATCGAGTCCGCTCTATCGCAAGCCGCTAACGTAAATTTTCCGGAGGAAACACAGTCAATGTTGAAAATGGTGCGGGTCATGGCGGGTATGGACGCCCAGTACGAGCGCCATCTCGACGGATTGAAAGCCGTCTTTAGCAAGGCGTTTGCCTTCAACGCCCCCTATCTCGAAAAAATCGAGGCGTTTGCGCGGGGCGAGCACCCGGCCGGCACGGAGTGCATCATCCTCGCTGCCACCGGTGCGCGGGAGGAGGTGCTGGGATTCACGGTGTCGTTCTACTTCAGCGACCTCAAGGCCGCTTACCTGGACTATATCGCCAGCGATCCGGACAAGGCCTCTCGTGGTATTGGCGCGGCACTCTATGAGGCAATGCGCAACGACCTGAAGAAACGCGGTGCGCGGCGCCTGTTTTTTGATTCGCTACCGGATGAGCCCGGCCCCAATGTCGAACCTGCGCTACTCCCCAACAACAAGAAGCGCATGGCGTTCTATGAGCGGCTGGGCGCCAGGCCAATACAGGGTACCCAGTATGAATACCTCGTCACGCCCGCCAACCTGGGCGATCCCAACTGCCTGATGCATGATGGCCTGGGGCAGACCACGCCGCTGTCGCGAGCCAAGCTCAAAGCGGTGATCGCACGCGTGATGCTGGCCAAGTCATCCCTCACACCCGAGCAGGAGCCGTTGAAAACCCTGCTGGCCTCGGTAAAGGATGACCCGGTGCAGATCCGGCCGCCGCGCTACCCGGCGCCGTCCCCGGGGCCGCTGCCAAAACTGAAGCATGCGATAGACCTGATCGAAACCGGTACCGCCAACGATATCAGCCACTCACCCTTCAAGGGCTATTACGAGCGTCCGGCCCGGGTGGCAGCGATTGCAAAAGCACTGGACGACCTGCCGATTATCCGCCACGAAATCCAGGACTTCGGCCTCAAGCCCATTCTGGAAATTCACGACAAGCGCATGGTCAATTTCCTCAAGGAAAGCCAGACCAGGGTTCCACCGGGTCAAATCGTCTACCCGGAGATATTCCCAATCCGCTATGCTGATCGCCTGCCGCATAACTGGCCGATGCGGGCCGGCTATTTCTGCATCGATACCTCTACCCCGATAACCAGTAATGTGTTTGCCGCCGCTACCCGCTCTGCCAATGCGGCGCTGACGGCAGCAAAGCTGGTCGCCGCCGGTAAATCTGAAATGACCTACGTGGCGGGGCGTCCACCAGGGCACCATGCCGAGCGCAAGGTGTTTGGCGGCTTCTGTTATTTCAATAACGCGGCGCTGGCGGCAAACGCCCTGTCCCGCAAGGGCCGGGTGGCGGTGCTCGATGTCGATCACCACCACGGCAATGGCACCCAGGATATTTTCTACAGCCGCAGTGATGTATTGACCGTGTCCATCCACGGTCACCCGGAATCTTCCTACCCGTTTTATGCCGGCTTCGAGGACGAGCGGGGGGAAGGTGAAGGCGAGGGCTTCAATGTCAACTTTCCCCTGCGCCCGGGGGTCGACGATGCGGCCTATCTCACCGCCCTGGACAAGGCCCTGAAGGTGATCAGGAAGTTCGCCCCTGATTACCTGGTGGTGTCCCTGGGAGTGGATATCATGCGCGGTGACCCCACCGGCGCGTTCTACGTATCGGCGGAAGGCATGCGCAATATCGGCCGCGCCATCGGCAGTCTGCATCTGCCCTCGGTGATCATTCAGGAGGGGGGCTACCACCTCCAGAATCTGCGCCGGGGTGTCAGGGGTTTCCTGGTGGGCTACGGCGTCGGCATGACACCCGCGGACTAGTCCCTAACTTCGGGATTGGTCAGCCGACGCCGCGCTCGCTGCCCTGCCAGTAGCGCGCCCGCAGCGCCTTCTTGTCGGGCTTGCCTACCGGGGTAGTGGGGATCGCGTCTGTAAAGTCGACTGACTTGGGTGCCTGCACCGACCCTTTTGCCTGCTTGACGAGGGCCTGCAACTGCTGCACCAGTTCCGGACTCCGGGTAATACCCGGCCGCAGCACCACGACCGCCTTGACCGCTTCACCCCACTGCTCGTCCGGCACGCCGATCACCGCAACCTGTCCCACCGCCTCGTGGGTGGCGAGCACATCCTCCACTTCCCGTGGGAAGACATTGAAGCCGCCTGTAACAATCATGTCCTTGGTGCGATCGACGATGTAGAGAAAGCCCTCCTCGTCCATCTTGCCCACATCGCCGGTGTGCAGCCAGTCACCCGCGAAAGCCTCCGCGGTCTCCTGCGGCATGTCCTTGTAGCCCTTCATCACCAGCGGCCCGCGCACGCAGACCTCTCCCGGCTCACCACGGGCGACCGGTTTGCCCTCCGGGTCTAGCAGGGCGATATGTACCCAGGGCGTAGGGCGTCCGCAGGATGACAGGCGCTGCGGTTTGTTGAGGTCGTGGTCAGCCCTGCGCAGATTGGCGATGACCATCGGCGCTTCGGACTGGCCGAAAAACTGGTAGAAGACCTGTCCCCACTTTTCGATGCCCTGGCGCAGCCGCGCCGGGCTCATGGCCGACGCGCCATAGAAAATTGTTTCCATGCTGGACATGTCGGCCGTGGTGGCCCGGGGGGAGTCCAGCAGGTAATAGAGCATCACCGGGACCAGCATCGTGCAGGTGATGCGATGCCGCTCCACCATGTCAAAGAACTCGTCAGGGCTGAAGCCCTGCATCACGTAGAATGCGCCGCCTTTTTGCAGCACCGGAATGAAAAATGCCGCTGCGGCATGGGACAGTGGCGTGGCCATAAGCATGCGCACCTGCGCGGGGAATTCCCACTCCGCCATCTGTATCTGGGTCATGTAGGCGGTAACCCGGTGGGTGCTCATGACGCCCTTCGGCCTGCCGGTGGTGCCACCGGTGAAATTGACCGACGATACGTCATCGGGCATTACCTCCGGGGCGACCAGGGGTTTTGGCTCGAACGTGGCGGCCAGGGCCAGGTAGTCCTCTCCGGTTTCGGTGGGTCCAAACCCCAGCAGGTGCTTGAGTCCCGGCACCTTCTCCTTCAACTTCGCCGCATGCGCGTCGAACAGGCTGGCGTCGTACACCAGCGCATCTATCTCTGCGGCCTCGAGCACGTAGGCGTGATCGTCCAGCGAACCCAGTGGATGCAGGGGAGTGCCGATGCAGCCCGCCAGTTGCATGGCGGCGATGTTGGACAGCACCTCAGGGCGGTTGGCGGAAATCACGGCGATGCGGCTGCCCGCGCCCAGCCCCTTCGCCTGCAGTGCCTGCACCATTTGGCTGGTGCTTTCGCGCACTTCCCGGTAGCTGGCCACCTTGTCGCCCAGGAACAGGCAGGGTTCATCGTCGAAACGGTTAAGGCCTTCCACCAGCAGGTGGGGCATCAGGGGAGGGTGATACAGGGCGGACTCGGTCATTGTTTTCCTGTCTCTTCAGGCTGGTATATGGCCGCTTACTGTACACCGTATTTGCCCGCGGCGTTGCCCGGTTGGCGCTCGTGGCACCCGCCGGTTCAAAATACTGCGTGCCTGGCCCATTGGGTGCCGGCGGGTCGTTATGCTCGCGACTGTGGGTTACTATTCAGGTCACTCTTTTCGTCACCCAATAGCGAGCCGATGATATCGAAATGCAAAACAGTTCTGGTCTATATAGCCTGTGCCGCCTGCCTGCAGGCCTGCAGTACTACCAATACCAGCAGCAGCCCCGGCGCCGCTGCAGCAACCGAGGCCAGTATGCCCGCGCCAGTTGAGCTCGGTGGCGGCGGGCGCCCCACAGGCCCGGCATACACCCGCAGTGTCGTCTACGGCAAAAACGGGATGGCGGCCACTGCGCAACCCCTGGCCTCCCAGGTGGCCCTGGATATCCTCCAGGCCGGCGGCAGCGCCGTGGATGCGGCTATCGCTGCCAACGCCGCGCTGGGGCTCATGGAGCCCACCGGTTGCGGTATCGGCGGGGATATTTTTGTCATTGTGTGGGACCCGAAGAGCCGGCAACTCTATGGCTACAACGGCTCCGGCCGATCGCCCCAGGGCCGCAGCCTGGAGCAGCTGCAGGCGCAAATCAGCGCGCTCAAGGCACGGGGCGCGCTGCCGGCGGACTATGCCGGTATTCCCAGCGTGGGCCACTTGCCGGTGACCGTGCCCGGTACCGTCGATGGCTGGTTCGCCATACACGATCGTTTCGGCAAACTGCCCATGGCCGACGTGTTGGCTCCCACGGTCAACTATGCCCGGGAGGGTTTTCCGCTCTCGCCGGTGATTGCCTACTACCTCGAGCGCAACCGGCTGTCCTTCGAGCGCAGCCTCGCGGGTAGCGAGTCGCTGGAGAACATCTACAGCACCTGGTACCCCGACGGCAGGTCGCCGTTGGCGGGCGAGATCGTTCGCAACCCGGACCTTGGCGACACGCTCGAGGTGATAGGCCGGGGCGGTCGCGAGGCCTTCTACAGGGGAGCCCTTGCCGGGGAGATGGCGGCTTATTTCCAGCGTATCGGGGCGGACCTCAGCTACCAGGACCTCGCCTCCCACAGCGGTGACTGGGTGGAGCCTGTCAGCGTTAATTACCGTGGCTATGACCTGTACGAACTGCCGCCCAATGGTCAGGGCGTCGCAGCCCTGCAAATGCTCAATATGCTCAAGCAGGTGGACCTCGCGCAGTGGCCCCGGGGCTCAGCCGAGGTGTTTCACTACATGGTGGAAGCCAAGCGCCTGGCGTTTGAGGATGTGGCGCGCTACTACGCGGACCCCGAGTTCAGCGATGTCCCCCTGAGCGGGCTGCTGGCGGAGGAGTACGGTCGCGAGCGCTTCGCCCTGATCGACCCCGGTCGCGCGGCCACTGAAGTCAGTCCCGGAGAACCCCTGCTGGAAGGTGATGGCGACACCACCTATCTCACCGTGGCGGATGGGGATGGCATGATGGTTTCCCTCATTCAGTCCAACTACCGGGGCATGGGTTCCGGGCTGGTGCCTGACGGCCTTGGTTTCATGTTGCAGAACCGGGGCGAGCTGTTTTCCCTGGATCCCGGGCACCCGAACGCCTACGCACCGGGCAAGCGCCCCTTTCACACCATCATTCCGGCGTTCCTGATGAAGGACGGCGCACCGCTGATGAGCTTCGGCCTGATGGGCGGCTCCATGCAGCCCCAGGGGCACGTGCAGATCGTGGTGAATATCGTCGACTACGGCATGGATATCCAGCAGGCCGGGGATGCCGCCCGGTTTCTGCATGAGGGCGGTCGCCAGCCCACCGGCGTGCACGAGGACGCCCTGGGTATTCTGTATGTGGAGCCTGGCGTCAGCGACCAGACCGTCGAGCAGTTGCGGGCCATGGGACACCGGGTCGAGATCGATGCGACGGGTGTGCGCTTCGGCGGCTACCAGGCGATAGCGGTCGACCCGGCAAGCGGAGTGTATGGGGGTGCCACGGAAATGCGCAAGGACGGTACTGTCACCGCCTGGTAACAGCAGTTGCGCGGCGTGCTACGGCGCAGATATCGGAGATAAGCCGGGCCAAAAAAAACCCTGCACACAGCATGTGCAGGGGTTGTACGCAGTCGATGTGCAGCCGTTGGGCGATTATCAGAAGCCCGGTTGCAGCACGGAATCAAGCAACCAGACATAGCCATTGCTGGCCTTGACGCCCGCACACTGTACCGCTGCCGTGTTCACGCGGGGGTGGCCGTCATTGCGGCTGTAATACACGTACTCGCCGGCAAGGGTATTGCGCTTGACCGGCGATACGAATTTACGGGGGTCGTGCGCACCCGAGGAGACGTGGTAGGTCAGTACGGTGGTGAGCAGGTCGACGTCTGCCAGTATCGCGCCGGTAACGTCGGCGGGCATGGCCGCGAAGGCATCATTGGTCGGCGCATAGACGGTGATGTTGTCGGTGTTGGCGAGGGCGTCGTCAAGGCCTGCGGCGAGCACGGCATCAACCAGGGTGGAAAGGGCGGGTGTTGCCAGCGCGGCTTCCACAATGTTGCCGTCAAACACGGTGACGGGGGTCGACACGCAGTCGACAAAGCTGGTTTGAGCGTTTACCGCGGCGCCGAAACTACAGGCCAGTGCGGTTGTGCTCGCGAGTATGGTTTTCTTCAGGTTCATAGCGGTGCTCCATTCGTAGTGGCTCGGTTCAGAGTGATTGCTGAAAGTCGCGAAATCCTGTGTCAGACGCATGCGACAGCGCATTCAGAGAGAGTACGGCGGGCCAGACAGTTTTGGATCTATTTTGTAAGGTAGGGGTGAGAGCGAAGATAATATCCTGAAAATCAATTAGTTAAGCGGGTCTTGGCGGGGCTTCGCAGGTCGCGTTCTGGTTTTGTCCGGATTCAGCCCGCGGGACAGAACAAATTTAAAGGCGCTAAGCGGCCGCTTTTTGTAATGCGGTGGGTGGGTGCACTGGGTCGGCGCCCCGGTGGGGCGCCAAAGTCATTTGCTCAGATCCAGCGGCGGAAATCGATTTTCAGCTTGCGGCGTTCATGACCGTGGCGCCGGTTTTTTTTCCACAGCCAGTGGCCGGCCCTGCCACTGGCCGGACTATTGGAGCGGCGATTGGTGAGCAGGCTGCGCCGGTCGCCGTACCTGAAGTAGCGGCAGTTACAGGTGTCCGCCGCGCATTGTTGCAGGGGAAGTTCGGGCGCCTCATCGAGCAGGTGTC
>JAHEBL010000076.1 GCA_024642265.1 Haliea sp.
AGGATGGCCACCTTGAAGGTGTGCATGTAGGCGCTGGCTGTCTCGTAGGACAACATCATCGCGTCGGTGCCGCCCATTCTTATCATCGGCTGGTCTCTCCGGGTATGCTGTTGCGCTAATTATAGTAAGGATGCGCGCAGCCGGGCCGATATTAACGATAAGGGCCGCCTCTGCATAGCATTGGCGGCCTGGGTACTGTCGGGGGTCAGAACTCGTAGATAGCTCGGGCGAAGGCATTGATGCCGTAGCCCGGCAGGCGCTCACCCTGGCCGATGTCCGGGTTGGCTGCGCGGTTGTAGCCGCTCAGGTGGTCCCGGTACTCGCGATCGAACAGGTTGTCGACACCGGCTGCCAGCTGCAGCGCCCGGGTGACCTGCCAGGTACCGCTGAGGTTGACCACACCATAGCCTGATGTACTGCGCTCGCCATTGGTTGCGCTGACATGCTTCTGCCTGTCGTAAACCACACCTTCAACACCGGCGCTCCAGTTGTCCTGACTGTAGCCCAGGCGCAGGGTGGCGTTGGGTGGGGCGATGCGATAGAGATTGTCATCGATGTCCTCCCGCTCGCCACGCACGTAGTTGGCAATGCCCGAGAGCGCCCAGTTTTCATTGAGTTGCAGGGCCCAGTCCATATCAAAACCAAAGAGCTTTGCCTCGACGTTGTTGAACTGCAGAGGTGGCGGGTTATTGGTGCCGTTCATCATATTCATCATGCTCACGAACATCAGCGCCGGGGCGGATTGGCTGGGCGTACCCTGGATATAGTCATCCACCTTGCTGTAGAACAGGCGCGGTGACAGGGTCAGGCGTTTGTTGTTGAAATCGAGCCCGAATTCGACCTGGTTGGAGGTCTCCGGCCGCAACCCGATATTGCCGGTGTAGGTGTAGCCATCCGCCAGCCCGCCGGTGGCCTCCAGTGGCAGCCAGAGGTAGCGTTCCTGGTAGCTGGGCGAGCGGTTTTTGCGGGCCAGGCCAAGGTACCAGCTACTGGTGTCGGTGGCCTGGAACCAGGCCTTGGCGACCAGGTCGATATTGTCGTCGTTCTGGCTGCGCTGGGCGGAATTGAAGCTGTCTCGAAGCATCTGTGCGGGCGGCATCATTTGCGCGGGGGTGCCGTCTACCTTGCCCGAATCCATGCTGACCCGGTTGTAGCGCACGCCAAACTCTGCCTTCCAGTTTTCGCCGAATGCCTGCTGACGCTCGATAAAGCCCCCCAGCACTTCCCGTTCGGCGGAATTGAAGTTCACCACGAAGAACATCGGGTTGTTGGGGTTGTCGATATCCGAATCGTGGCTCGAGTCGAAGCCGTCGACCCCGGCCAGCCAGGCGCCGCTGGTATCGCGCAGGGTGCCTTCCAGCCGGAAGCCCATGTTGTCGCTGCTGGCGGTATTACGGCGCCAGCCAGCGGGAGATTGCGGTGGCTGGCGCAGCCGGTAATTGTCCATGCTGTGACGCAGCTCGCTGCCGTACAGGGCCAGGTCGATAGCGGCGTCGGCGGTGGCCTCGAAGTGATAGCCCAGATTGTAGAGGTCGCCGCGGATATAGCGAATGTCCATGGGCAGGGCGGGGGTGCCGGTATCGCCGGTGTCGTTGTTGCCGTAATCGAGCTGAAGCGTGTGGGCCCCGCTGCGGAAGCCATAGCCGAGGTCGTAACGGTCGCGCTCGTATTTGGTGGGAATGATCTTCCCGCCCGGGAACTCGGCATTGTTGCCGCTCTCGGTCAGGGCTGCCAGCTTCAGCCGGTGCTGGTCGTTGCTGGCGTACAGGTTGGTGTTGAGGTTATAGCCGTCGTTGACGGACTGGCCGCTGCTCATGAACCTGCCGCTGAGGTCGAATTCGCTGCTGGCGCCAAAGCTGCCCTTGTTGATCCTGGCATCGAGCGCGCCCCCGATCGCCTCCTGGGCGACGCTCACCGGAACGATGCCGCGATAGACTTCCAGTGACTCCAGCTGGCTGCCCACCACGTAGGAGATGGGGGGGTCCATCCAGTTTGGTCCGGACGGCGCGAGCTGGTTGCCGTCGATGGCGGTGGCGATGCGGGGGCCGTACATGCCCCGGTATTGTGGAATCCCGGTAAGGGGGCCGTTGCTGTTGACGTTGGCGCCGGGCGCCTCTTTCAGCAGCTGGGCGACGTCCGGCGATATCACCAGTGCACTGGTTACATCGATAGTGCGGGTGGAGTGAGTGGCGGTGACCACGAGCTCCTCGAGGTTGTCGGAGCGGGCCGGCAAGGCGGCGAGGGCTGTGGCGAGAGTCGCAGCAAGGGTTGGCACGAGAGTCAGGCAAGGGCGAAGTGCAGGCATGGGATGTCCCTGGTCGGCTGGGTAAAAATCGGGCGCAAGTATATAAAGGCTGCCCGCCCATGGCCTGTGACACGTTGTCGCAGCCCTGGCAGCCGCTTGCTGGCGCGGTTCAACTATCTTTGCCGGTGCCTGCTTTTGCCGTGCGCGTTGGCGGTGAGCTTGATAACTCATTGACAGGCTTGGAGAAAAAAATTCTACCCGCTGGAACTCTGTGAATACTTCACAACTATCCCGGCGCGGAAACTCGTATATTTGGAGGCAGGGACTGTTCCCGTCCGGGGCGTTTGCCGCAAGCCGCCCCGCACATGACTACACAATAAAAAGGAGCATTACGATGCCTGCAATCCTCACCCGTAAAACCCTGCCGGTGGCAGTGCTGCTGGCCTCCGGACTGGCTGCCGGTAATGCCTTCGCGCAGCTGGAAGAAGTGATAGTCACCGCGCAAAAGCGTACGGAGTCGCTGCAGGATATCCCGATCTCCATTTACGCCTACGACGCCCAGACGATAGAGTCCATGCGCCTGGTCGACGCCCAGGACCTGGGCATGGCTTCTCCCAGTCTGCAGATGCCCTCATACCCCACCTCCAGTAACAACCTGGCGCTGTTCATCAGGGGTATCGGCAACGCCGACTCGGTGGTGATTACCAAGGACCCCACGGTGGGCCTTTATTACGACGGCGTCTACGCGGCCCGCTCCAGCGGCCTGTTGGCGGACCTGTCGGAGCTGGAGCGGGTGGAAATCCTGCGCGGCCCCCAGGGCACCCTGTACGGACGCAACAGCACGGCGGGTGCAATCAACTTCATCAATGCCAAGCCTACCGGTGAGCTGGGTTTCAAGCAGACCCTGGGTGCGGGCAACCTCGACAGCTGGCGCTCCACCAGCCACCTGAACCTGCCGAATGTCGCAGGTTTCAGCGCCAAGCTGACGGCGGCCCTGTCTGACCGGGATGGCTGGGTGGATAACAGCGGACCGAACAAGATACCCGGGCTGGATTACACGGATTTCTACAAGAAGGAAAACCAGGGCTACCGGGCGGCCCTGCGCTATGACGGTATCGAAAAACTGCTGGTCGACTACAGCTTCGATTACTCCGACATGACCACCGGCCCAGGTTACTTCCAGTACGGCGGCCCGACCGGGGGGCTCAGCCCGGCCTACGAGCCGATTACCGACAGCTTTACCAGCCGTTTGAAGGAGACCCGCACGCCCACTGGTGGCGGCGAGTTTGCCTATTACCTGCCGGATACAGAAACCAAGGTGTACGGGCACAACTTTACCGTCAGTTACGAAATCAATGAGAACCTGTCGCTGAAATCGATCACGGGTTACCGCAACCTGGATGACGAGGCCTCCCAGAACTTTACCCAGTCCTTCGGCGGCACCGGCTCACTGGAGGTGTATACCGCCACCGACGACGACCAGTTTTCCCAGGAACTGCAACTGTTGGGGAGCGCCAAACGGCTCAGCTATGTCGCCGGCCTGTACTACTTCGATGAGAACGGCGACCAGTCCGAGCGGCAGTACCTCGACCGCGCCACAGTTGACCAGACCGGCATCATCGCCCTCGACCTGACGAATTTTCCGCCCACCCCCTGTAGCGATGGCTCCACCTCGGCCCCGTTCTGCAGTGACTTCACCGCCTTCTACCCGCTTTACCTGGGTGAATACACGGTAAAAACCGACATCGAGTCCTGGGCGGGCTTCGGCCAGGCCACCTGGACCCCGGATATGCTGGGTGATCGGCTCGACCTGACCCTGGGCCTGCGCTACACCGACGACAAGCGTGACGCAACGCGCACCAACGACGGTCTGTTGTGGAACAGCTTCGGGCCGGGCAAGTCCAGTTCCGACAAGGACAAGGTCGATTACACGGCGGTGGTCGACTATAGCTGGAGCGATGACATATCTACCTACGCCAAGGTGGCCACCGGGTTCCGCTCCGGCGGATCCAGCCGCAACGGGCTGGATTTTGACCAGGCCTTCGACCAGGAAACAGTGACCTCATACGAACTGGGCTGGAAGTCGCAGCTGATGGATGACCACCTGCGCCTCAACGCCGCCGTCTTCTACATGGAAGTAGACGACATTATCCTCGACTACCTTCCCGACCCGGTGAACAGCCCGCAATTTGTGGAAGTGTTCAACTCCGGTAACGCCGATATATACGGCGCGGAACTCGATCTGCAGGCGGCAATTACTGACCGCTTCCTGGTGAGTTTCAATTACGCCTACCTCGACTACACCATCAACGACGCCATATTCCCCGATGGTTCCGACCGCAGCGACACCACCGAGCTGGTCTGGTCGCCCGAGCATGCCTTCGCGATCAGCACCGATTACAATCTGCCGATCAGCGTCGGCGAGGTTCGGTTCCATCTCGATTACTCCTGGCAGGATGCCCAGTTGGCCCTTGCCAATACGGAGTTCGGTAAGGTGGAGGTGGGCAGTTTCGGCCTCCTCAACGGGCGGGTCAGCCTGGCTGACGTGAAAATGTTCGGCGCCGACTGGCAGTTTGCCCTGTGGGGTAAAAACCTGGCGAACCGGGACGATGCCAATTACCTGATCGGCACCACTGCCTCCACCTACCTGCAGCCGCGCACCTACGGCGCGGAACTCATCCTGGAGCTTTGATCGCTCTGGATTTGTGCCGGCCGCTTTTCGGTGGCCGGTGTGACAAGAAGCGCGCCCGAAGGCGCGCTTCTTGTTAGTTAAGTGCCAGTTTACTCATAGATTTTGGCTCCGAGAGCGGTGCAGCGCGGGGCTTGCCTCGCTCCACTGCTGAAGGCTCCATCCACTCAGATGGCATAGACCGGGCATAGCTGCAGGAATTAGCTGTGCAGCGAATCTCGGCAGGATGGCAACCAAAGGTCCATCGCGGATCTGCTTGTTGCTGGAAACGCGCGATCTGAGGACGCAACCGGGCAGTGGCCCCTCGAAAGAATCAGGCCGCGTTTAGCGGAGTCAACAAACTCGGGGCTTTCTGCGAGCACTGTCCGAGTCCGAAAAATTGCGCAGCAATTTTTGTCGAGTTGCGCAGCAGCCGAGTTTGTTGGCGGAGCTGCGGCCTTTTCGAGGGGCCACTGCCCGGTTGCGTCCGGCCTGGCAGCCAAAAAACCGGCCACACCACCTGCAGTCACCACCACAAGATACTTGAGCGAAAGCAAAACATACTGTATGTTCAAATCCGGTTTTGGGGCCTCGCGGCAACGCGGCGGCCCCGTGTCTATAATGAGGAGCCAATTTACCGGGTCCGGTGTTGGTAGTCCTGCAACAAACAATGAGGCAATCCCGTGAGCGACCTTGAACAGTTCCGCCAGGAAACACGATCCTGGCTGGAGGAGAACTGCCCCGCCAGCATGCGAACCCCATCAAAGGGCTTCGACGACCTATATAACGGTGGACGCAATCCCGAGATCGACCATCCCGACCAGAAAATCTGGTGCGACCGCATGGCGGCGCGCGGTTGGACCGTACCCCACTGGCCGAAGGAATATGGCGGCGGAGGCCTTGACAAGGACGAGCTGAAAATCCTGCGGCAGGAGATGGCCGCGATCACCGCGCGCAGCCCCCTCGACAGCTTTGGCATATCCATGCTCGGCCCGGCGCTACTGCAATTCGGTACCGAGGAACAAAAGCTCGAGCACCTGCCCAAAATCGCGCGCGGCGAGATCCGCTGGTGCCAGGGCTACTCGGAACCCAATGCCGGGTCCGACCTTGCCAGCCTCGCCACCAAGGCAGAAGACAAGGGTGACCACTACCTGATCAACGGCCAGAAAATCTGGACCAGCTATGCCGACAAGGCCGACTGGATATTTTGCCTGGTGCGCACCGATAACAGCGGCAGCAAGCACGAGGGCATCAGCTTCGTCCTGTTCGACATGGCCAGCCCCGGCGTAACCACCCGCCCCATCAAGCTGATCAGCGGCTCGTCGCCGTTTTGTGAGACCTTTTTCGACAATGTGAAGGCCTACAAAACCAACCTGATCGGCGAAGAGGGAAAGGGCTGGGCCATTGCCAAGTACCTGTTGACCCATGAGCGGGAAATGATTTCCGGATTTGGCGCCGCGCCGAAAAAATCAGTGGGCCAGATGGCGCTGGAAACCATGGGTAGCGATGCCTCCGGTCGCCTGGCCAATGGCGTACTGCGCCAGACCATTGCCCAGTATCAGCTGGACACCCTGGTTTTTGGCGCAACCATGGCACGGGTGGGGGACGAGGCGAAGGCAGGGCAGGGCCTGGGCGCCGCTTCATCCATCTTCAAGTACTACGGTACAGAGCTTAACAAGCGCCGCAACGAACTGAACCTGGCGGCGCTGGGCGAGCAGGCCCTGGGCTGGGATGGCGATGAGTATCGCGGCGGCGTGATCAGCCGCGACTGGTTGCGTTCCAAGGGCAACTCCATCGAAGGCGGCACCTCCGAGGTGCAACTGAACATCATTGCCAAGCGCGTGCTTGGCCTGCCGGACGCATAAGCGGCGAACTGACGAGGAGCATCAGAACATGGCACTGGTATTGAATGAAGAGCAGGCAATGCTCAAGGAAGCCGCGGCCGGTTTCCTGGCGGAAAAGGCGAGCATCAAGCAGTTGCGCGAGCTGCGCGACAGTGGCAGTGAGCAGGGTTTTTCCAGCGATGTCTGGGGCGAGATGGCGCAGATGGGCTGGGCGGGTATCGCCATTGCCGAGGAGTTCGGCGGCCTGGGCTATGGTTATACCGGGCTCGGGCTCGTGTTGGAGCAGGCCGGGCGCAACCTGAGCGCCAGCCCTCTGCAGTCGACCGTGCTGGTCGCAGCCACACTCATTGCAGAACTGGGTAGCCAGGAGCAGAAGCAAAAGCTGTTGCCGGCGATCGCGGCCGGCGAGTTGCTGGCCACCCTGGCCCTGCAGGAGGGCGGCCATCATGCGCCGCTGCAGACCGCGGCCAGCGCTGTCCGTGACGGCGACGGGTTTGTGATCAACGGCGGCAAGCTGATGGTGCTGGACGCCACCTCGGCGGCGACATTCATCGTTATCGCCCGTAGTGGCGGCACCGCGGGTGACGAACAGGGCCTGAGCGCGTTTCTGGTAGACGCCGGCGCTGATGGACTGAAAGTGGAACAGCGCAGCCTGGTTGATTCGCGCAATGTCGGCGCGCTCATTCTCGACAACGTGCGGGTGAGCAGTGCGAACCTGTTGGGCGCCGAGGGCCAGGCCTGGCCCGGGCTGAGCCGGACGCTGGATATAGCCAATATTGGCCTGGCCGCGGAGCTGCTGGGCTTGTCGGCAGAAGCCTTTGAGCGTACGGTGGCCTACCTCAAGGAGCGCAAGCAGTTCGGCCGGGTGATCGGTTCCTTCCAGGGACTGCAGCACCGGGCAGCGGAGCTGTTCGCCGAGCTTGAACTGGGCCGCTCCATCGTTCTGCAGGCCCTGCACGCAGTGGACGATGGCCAGGCGGATCTGGCGCTGATGGCCAGCGCTGCCAAGGCCAAACTTTGCGAGGTTGCCCAGCGCGCCAGCAATGAGGCGATCCAGATGCACGGTGGAATTGGCATGACTGACGAGTATGACATCGGCTTCTTCATCAAGCGTGCCCGGGTGGCCCAGCACACCTTTGGCGATTACAACTATCACCTTGACCGGTTCGCGCAGCTGAACGGTTTCTAGGGGTTTGAAGGCGTAAGCAAAAATAGAATGAACAGCGAAGTCCGTAAGTTTGATGAAGCAGTGCTTGGCCTGACCGCGCCGGGACAGCCTTTTGCGCTGGATACCGTCCGCATCGGTGGGGTTGAGTACCGCAACTACAGCACCATGCCCGCCAACCTCGGGCAGTATTTCCTGAATATGCAGCGACACGGGGACAAGGACTTCGCCCTCTACCAGCAGGAGCGCTACACCTACGCGCAAGGCTACAGCCACAGCGCTGAATTCGCCGCCGCCCTGGTGAGCCGCTTCGGCGTGCGCAAGGGTGACCGGGTCGCCATTCTCAGCCGCAACAATCCCCAGTGGATGATGGCGTTTGTCGCATCGACGTCCATCGGCGCCGTGGCAGTACCCATGAACGCCTGGTGGACCACGGAGGAGCTGGACTATGGCTTCGAGGACAGCGGCGCAAAGGTGGTCGTGGCCGACCGGGCCAGGGTTGAGCGTCTTATGCCGATTGCCCGGCGGCACGGACTGCAGATTATTTCGGTGGACGATTGCGCCGGCCTCGACGTCGAACTCACGCCCTTTGCGGAACTGCTTGCGGAATTCAGCGGGCAGGCAATGCCCGACGTAGAGGTGGCGCCGGACGATTACGCCACCATCATGTACACCTCGGGATCGACGGGCCACCCCAAGGGAGCCCTGTCATCACACCGCGGCATACTATCGGCAATTTACAGCTGGATGCTGATGGGGGTCGCCACCAAGATGCTCGCCGGCGGCGAGGCGCCGGCGGACAAGTATCCCCCGGCAGGCCTGCTGACCATCCCCCTGTTCCACTGTACCGCCAGTCACTCGGCGTTCATGCTGTCCGTGATGATCGGGCGCAAGCTGGTGATCATGCACAAATGGGACCCGCAGGAGGCACTGCGACTGATCGAGCAGGAGCGCATCACCTGGTTCAACGGGGTGCCCACCATGTCCGCGGAGTTACAGGCAGCCGCTGCAGGTTCGGACCGGGATATCTCTTCCCTGGCGGAGATCATGGCAGGCGGTGCGGCCCGGCCACCGGACCAGGTGGGCAAGATCAGCTCTACCTTCAAGCGCGCGTCACCCGGCATCGGCTATGGCCTGACCGAAACCAATGCCCTTGGCGCGGTGAACGCCGGCGCCTTCTATGTGGCCAACCCCCGCAGTACGGGCCGAGTTGTGCCGGCGGTGACCGACTTCAGGATCACCGGTGAGGACGGTAAGCCACTTGCCACCGGCGAACGCGGCGAAGTCTGCATCAAGTCCCCGGCGAACGTGGTCGGTTACTGGAACAAACCCGAGGCCACGGCAGAAGCGTTTGTCGATGGCTGGTTTCATACCGGTGACGTAGGCTATATGGATGATGACGGCTTTGTGTATATCGTCGATCGCATCAAGGAAATCATAATTCGCGGGGGTGAGAACATCAGCTGCATCGAGGTGGAAGCGGCGATCTACAGCCACCCGGACGTGTCCGAGGCGGCGGTATTCGGTCTGCCCGATGAGCGCCTTGGTGAGATCGTGGGGGCGGCTATTGTGCTGCGCGAGGGTGCGCAGATGACGGCTGAATCCCTGCGCGAGTATCTGGCCGAGCACCTGGCGAGTTTCAAATTGCCCGCCCACGTGTGGTTCCGCAATGAGGCGCTGCCGCGCATTGCCTCGGGCAAGATCTTCAAGCGGCAGTTGAAAGCCGATTACGCCGCTGAGCTGGCAGGGGCCAAATAGCAGCAGCGCATGGAACAACCAACAGTTACGAGTTAACAGAGAGGGAGAGCAGGATGGATCTTGGAATCAGCGCAAAAATAGCACCGTTACTGGCCGATGTCAGAAACTTCATGGAGCAGGAGATAGCTCCGCTTGAGCATGAATACATCAGCGAAATTGCTGTCGGAGACCGCTGGCAGTTTACCGCGCGCCAGATCGAGATCATGGAGGGCCTCAAGGAGAAGGCGCGTTCCCGGGGTCTTTGGAACTTTTTTCTGACCGACGGTGAAGCGGGCTCCGGTCTCAACACCGTCGAGTACGCCTACCTGGCCGAGGAGATGGGCAAGTCTCACATCGCCGCCGAGGTGTTCAACTGCGCCGCACCGGATACTGGCAATATGGAAGTGCTGCACAAGTACGGCAGCGAGGCCCAGAAAAAGCAGTGGCTGGAACCCCTGATGAAGGGCGAGATCCGCTCGGCCTATGCCATGACCGAGCCGGGCGTCGCCTCCTCGGATGCCACCAATATCTGTACCTCCGCCGTTCTCGAGGGGGACGAGTGGGTCATCAACGGCGAGAAACACTATGTTTCAGGTGCCGGCGATCCACGCTGCAAGATCATGATCGTCATGGTGAAGACGGACCCTGACGCGCCCAAGCACCTGCAGCAATCGCAGATTCTGGTGCCCACCAACGCACCCGGCTTCGAGAACCTGCGGGCGATGAACGTATTCTCCATGGACGATGCGCCCCACGGCCATATGCACCAGAAGTTCACCAACGTGCGGGTACCCAGGGACAATATTATCCTGGGCGCCGGCCGCGGCTTTGAAATCTCCCAGGGCCGTCTTGGACCGGGTCGTATCCACCACTGCATGCGCGCAATCGGCGCTGCCGAAAAAGCGCTGAAGTTGTTATGCGAGCGCGCGGTGTCGCGCACTGCCTTCGGCAAGCCACTGGCGCGCCTTGGCGGGAACATCGACATCGTCGCCCAGGCCAGGATGGATATCGAGCAGGCGCGCCTGCTGACCCTGAAGACCGCCTGGATGATGGACAACGTGGACCCCAAGGAAGCGCGGGTCTGGATATCCATGATCAAGACCGTGGTGCCCAATGTGTCTATCCGGATCGTGGACCAGGCGATCCAGATGTTCGGCGCCCTCGGTATTTCCCAGGATACGCCGCTGGCGGGTATGTACATGGCCCAGCGCACCCTGCGCCTGGCGGACGGCCCGGACGAGGTGCATCGCATGGTGGTGGGGCGCAATGAGCTGCGCAAATACGCCGAGCAGAAAGACGTCAACGCCACCTTCCGGGACGGCTGATCGGGCCATCTCCCGCCCCATGGTCTGGTGGAATGGCACCGCCGATTCCTCCAGGCCGCGTTGCGCATCCAGCACCTGGCCGGGCGCAGAAGCTGGTGGCTCTACTACACTTGAATATTTTCAGCGTTACAAATAAATGAGGAACTGAGCATGGCGATAAAGATCGTACCCAAGGATGAAATGGTCAATGCGGTGGGCACCAAATACGAGCCGGGCGAGTGGATCGTGGTCAGCCAGGACCGCATCAATACCTTTGCCGACTGCACCGAGGACCACCAGTTCATTCACCTGGATGAGGAAAAAGCAGCCAAGACACCGTTTGGCGGCACCATCGCCCACGGTTTCCTGACCCTGTCGCTGCTGTCCAAAATGGTGGAAGGCAACGGCGTCATGCCGGAAAACACCATGATGGGGATCAATTACGGCTTCGACAAGGTGCGCTTCCTGACGCCGGTGCGTGCCGGCAAGCGCGTTCGGGCGAACGTGACGATCACAGACGTTGACCGCAAGGATGACAACCGCTTCCTGATCAAACAGTCGATTTCCGTTGAGATCGAGGGTGAGCAAAATCCGGCACTGATCGCCGAGTGGCTGACCATGGTAGTCGCCGGCTAGGGCGTCTGCCAGGCCATTTATTTCAGTCAAATACAGAGGAATATTGCAATGACCATACGTTATGACGGCAAGGTTGCCATTGTTACCGGCGCCGGCCAGGGGCTCGGCCGCAGCCATGCGATCGAATTGGCGAAGCGCGGCGCGAAAGTGGTAATCAACGACCTCGGCGGCGCCAAGGACGGTACCGGTGGCTCCAGCGATGCGGCCCGGGCCGTGGTGGCCGAAATCGAGGCGCTGGGCGGGGAGGCTATCGCCAACGGCGCGAACGTCGCGAAGTACGATGAAGTGGAGGCCATGGTCAAGCAGGCCGTGGACAAGTGGGGCAGGGTGGACATCCTGGTCAACAATGCGGGCATTCTGCGCGACAAGAGTTTCACCAAGGGCACCCTGGATGACTTCAAACTGGTGGTGGATGTACACCTGATGGGTACCGTGAACTGCACCAAGGCCTGCTGGGATATCATGCGCGAGCAGAACTATGGCCGGGTGGTGGTTACCACTTCCTCCAGCGGTTTGTACGGTAATTTCGGCCAGACCAATTACGGTTCGGCGAAAATGGGCGTGATTGGCCTGATGAATACCCTGGTTCAGGAGGGCGCCAAGCACGACATCCGCGTCAATGCACTGGCCCCCACCGCCGGTACCCGCATGACCGAGGGCCTGATACCCGAAAAAGCCTTTGACCTGCTGACCCCGGAGACCGTCACTCCCGCGGTGCTTTACCTGGTGGGCGAGGATGCGCCCAACAAGACCATTCTCTGTGCGGGCGCGGGCGCCTATGCGGTGGCCAAGATCGTCGAGACCGACGGTGCCTGGCTGAGCCCGCAGGAACAGACCCCCGAGGGTATCGCCGCCCACTGGGCCGCCATCACGGCCACCGAGGGCGAAAAAGTGCCCCAGGCCGGCTTCGAACAGACCATCAAGTTCACCGCCAAGGCCGCCAAGGGCCTGGGTGTGTCGCTCGATTAACCCCGGTATCAATTGACGCCGGTCAACCCGGTATATACGTCTCAGGAGACACAGTATGAAAGAAGCAGTTATCGTTTCGACCGCCCGCACCCCCATTGGCAAGGCCTATCGCGGCGGCTTCAACAACCTCGGCGGCGCCTCGCTGGGCGCCGCTTCCGTGGCTGAAGTAGTGAAGCGGGCCGGTATCGACCCGGCCCGTGTGGAAGACGTCATCATGGGCTGCGCCATGGAGCAGGGCGCCACCGGCAGCAACGTGGCGCGCCAGATCGTGATCCGCGCCGGTCTGCCGAACACCACCTCGGGGATGACAATGGACCGCCAGTGTTCCTCCGGCCTGATGGCCGTCGCGACAGCTGCCAAGCAGGTGATGTACGACGGCATGACCTGTGTGGTGGGCGGCGGCCTGGAGTCCATCTCGCTGGTGCAGAACGAGCATATGAACCTGCATCGGCTGGTGGACGACGAACTGATGGCGATAGAGCCCAATTACTTTATGCCGATGCTGCAAACCGCCGAGGTCGTGGCCAAGCGCTACAAAGTGTCGCGTGAGGTCATGGACGAATACGGTCTGCAGTCCCAGCAGCGCACCGCTGCCGCCTATGAGGCCGGCAAGTTCGCGGATGAGCTGGTGCCGGTAACCTGCAAGCGCACTGTCTGGAACAAGGAAACCGGTGAGGCCTCGGAAGCCGAGGGCACCGTGTCGGCTGATGAGGGCGTGCGCGCCACCACGCTGGAAAGCCTGCAGGGCCTGAAGACCGTGATCGAGGGCGGCACCATTACCGCCGGTAATGCGTCCCAGCTGTCCGATGGTTCATCCGCGCAGCTGATCATGGATGCCAAGGTTGCCGAGCAGGAAGGGCTGGAGCCGCTGGGTATCTACCGCGGTATCGCTGTCGCCGGTCTGGCGCCGGATGAAATGGGTATAGGGCCTATTTATGCAGTGCCCAAGCTGCTCAAGCAACACGGGCTCAAGATCGATGACATCGGCCTGTGGGAACTCAACGAGGCGTTTGCGGTGCAGGTGGTTTACTGCCGCGACAAGCTGGGTATCGACAATGACAAGCTCAATGTCAACGGCGGGGCTATCTCTATCGGCCACCCCTACGGCATGAGTGGCTCGCGCATGATCGGCCACGCCCTGATCGAGGGTAAGCGCCGCGGCGTCAAGTACGTGGTTATCACCATGTGCGTTGGCGGAGGGATGGGCGCTGCCGGGCTGTTTGAGGTAGCCTAGGACCGCAGTGACGGACAGCGCCCACGGGCGCTGTCTTGCTATTTGCGCCATACAATCAACGTCGCAGTACCCCAGGGAATCACGGGAGAAAACATGAAAGCAGTAGTATGTAGAGAACACGGCCTGCCGGAGAAGCTTGAGCTGGTGGATGACTGGGCGGAGCCCCAGGTGGGTGAGCACGATGTGCTGGTCAGGGTTAAGGCCGCCGGGCTGAATTTTCCGGATGTGCTGATCATCCAGGGCAAGTACCAGTTCCAGCCCGAGTTGCCGTTTATCCCGGGCAACGAGTGTTCCGGCGAGGTCGAGGCCGTGGGCGCGGCGGTCACGCGTTACAAGGTTGGCGACAAGATCATCTCGGCCGCCGGTACCGGCGCCTTCTGTGAGCGCATCGTGGCCAATGAAAATTCGGTGTTCCCCATGCCGGAGGGCCTCACGTTCGAGCAGGCGGCCGGTGTGAGCATTACCTATTTCACCTCTTACTATGCGCTCAAGCAGCGCGCCAATCTCCAGCCCGGTGAAACGCTGCTGGTACTGGGCGCGGCGGGCGGGGTAGGCACCACCGCTATCGAGCTGGGCAAGCTGATGGGGGCAAAGGTCATAGCCGCGGCGAGTTCCGAGGAAAAACTGGAATTGTGCCGGAAACTGGGCGCGGATGAGGTGATAAATTACAGCACTACGTCACTCAAGGATGCGGTCAAGGAGCTTACCGGTGGCAAGGGTGTGGACGTGGTGTATGACCCTGTCGGTGGCGATTACGCCGAGCCTGCCATCCGCAGCATGGCCTGGAACGGCCGCTACCTCGTCATCGGTTTTGCCAGCGGCCCGATCCCCAAAATCCCCCTCAACCTGACGCTGCTCAAGGGTTGCTCGATCGTGGGCGTGTTCTGGGGTCGCTTTACCGGCGAGGAACCCAAGGTCCACCTGCAGAATATTGCCGAGTTGTGGGAGTTGTTTGCCAAGGGCAAGCTCAATCCGGTTGTCACCGACGTGTTTCCGCTGGAACAGTATGAAGACGCCTACAATTGCATGATAGAGCGGCGCGCCCGTGGCAAGGTCATTATTACGATGTAATCGCAGGAGGTAAGCTCATGCAGGGCTTCGAGTTCAACACCGTAAAACGCATCATCAGCGGCGCCGGCAGTGCCCTGCAATTGTCGGACCAGTGCCGTTCGCTGGGCATTGCCAGACCGCTGCTGGTCACCGATCCCGGGCTTATGGCGATCGGTCTCGTCCAGCCTGTTCTGTCTGCACTGGAAAGCGCCGGCATCGAGGCGGTCGTGTTTGACCAGGTGCGCGAGGACCCGCCGGAAGCCACTGTGCTGTCCGCGGCTGACCTGGGCCGCAGCCAGGGTGTCGACGGTGTGCTCGCGGTTGGTGGCGGTAGCTCCATGGATGTTGCCAAGGTTGTGGCAGTGTTGTTGGGCGGGCAGCAGGCCCTCGCGCAATTGTACGGTGTGGGCAATGTCAGTGGCGGTCGACTGCCGCTGGTGCTGGTGCCGACCACGGCGGGTACCGGTTCGGAGGTGACCCCGGTCGCGGTGATCACCACTGGCGAGACCACCAAGGCGGGTGTCTCATCTCCCGTGCTACTGCCAGATGTGGCGGTACTGGATGCGGACCTGACCCTTGGGCTGCCGCCTGCGGTAACCGCCATGACGGGCGTGGATGCGATGGTGCACGCCATCGAGGCTTACACTTCCCGCCACCAGAAAAACCCGATTTCCGACAACCTTGCCCGGCACGCCCTGCAGCTGCTGTCGCGCAATATCCGTACCGCGGTGCACGATGGCAAGAACCGGGAAGCCAGGGAAAATATGCTGCTGGGAGCTTGCCTGGCCGGCCAGGCGTTCGCCAATGCTCCGGTTGCGGCTGTGCACGCCCTGGCCTACCCGCTGGGGGGGCACTACCACATTCCCCACGGACTCAGTAATTCCCTGGTACTGCCTTCTGTCCTGGAATTCAATGCTCCAAGTGCCTGCGAGCTTTACTCGGAGCTGGCGGAGATCGTGGTCGGTGGCGCCGTGCCGGGCGGCGCCGAGGCCAGGAGCGCAGCCATGATAGCGGCGCTGCGGGAGCTGATCGACGATGTCGCACTGCCCGCAACACTGCAGCTGGCGGGGGTGGACGAGGACAAGCTTGAGATGCTGGCGGAGGACGCCATGCTGCAGCAGCGCTTGCTCGTGAATAACCCGCGGGACGTGGCTTACGGTGACGCCCTGGCTATTTATCGCGCGGCGTACCGGGGGGCACATGAGTAAGAGCGGGGTGCCAGAGCGCGCGGACTACAGGGTTTTCTACCCGATCTCCACACGCTGGTCGGATAATGATATCTACGGCCACGTGAACAACGTTACCTACTATTCCTATTTCGATACCGCGGCAAACCGCTACCTGATAGAAGAGGGCGGTCTGGATATCAGTGACGGCAGCATTGTTGGCTATGTGGTCAATTCCGGATGTGAATACCACGCGCCGCTCACCTATCCGGAACCCATCGAGGCAGGCCTGCGCGTAGACCGGCTCGGCACCAGTTCAGTGCAGTATGGTCTGGCGATTTTCCGGCAGGAAGAGGAGCGGGCGGTGGCGCACGGCCACTTTGTGCATGTCTTCGTCGATCGGGCTGCCAACAAGGCAGTACCCATTCCGCCCGCGCTGCGGGTCGCTCTGGAGCGCCTTTTGCCCTGAAAAGTGGTTTCTGCACCTTTTTTACTGCCGTACAGGGCTTGGGCAGTGACAGAATATGGGATAGTTCGGTAAACTCGAGGCATAATTCAGGGGCAAGTTCTCGGGGACACTACATTGCACTCGCGCCGAAATAAGAACGTTCCTGTTCACTGTTTGCCAATTGCCCTGCTCCTGCTCCTGCAGCTGGTCTGTTTACCACTGAGGGCGGCGGACGAGGACGAGGTCTGGGTGCTGGTGGATACCGGGCAGCTGACAGTTTCCGTCATGCAGGGCGAGGAGTTACTGCGCAAATACGACAATATCGCGATCGGCAGTAACGGGCCTTCTGTTGCCCGGCTGGTCAGTGACCAGACCACGCCGCTGGGCGAGTTCAGGATCAGCCGCATCAATCCGCGCAGCCGCTTTCGGTTGTTTATGGCGATCGATTACCCCACCATGGACCACGCCAGGCGCGCCCTGGCGGATGGCCGGATAAGCCCGCAGGAGTATCTTGCCGTGAGCAATGCCTGGCTGGGTGGCGAGCCGCCGCCGCAGGATACCCGCCTCGGCGGTTATCTGGGTATACACGGTGTTGGCGACGGGAGTAAGGAGATACACGGCCGGGTAAACTGGACCGATGGCTGCATTGCCGTGACCAATGAGCAGATCGAAGAGCTCGCGGGCCTGGTTGGAGTGGGCACCCGGGTAAGCGTCCGCTAGCCGGGTAATTCTGCCGTTTTCCCCGGGAGCTTGAAAAGAATCGCTTGCGAACCGGGTTTGTATCCCAGAGAATATATCGCGGCAGGGGGCCGATAGCCGTTCATGGCACCCACTTGCATATTCGGTGACTGTCCAATCTGTCCCTTTCAGGAAGAAAGCGGTGATTGGTTCAGGACGCTTCAACGGGCGAAGGCCTTTTTTGTAGGGTAACAGGAGAAACAAAATGCGTAATTTTTACAAGACTATGGCGACTGGCACTATGGTTGTGGCTCTGGCCGGCTTGACTGGTTGTGCTACTACCGGTGATCTGGACGCTCTGCGTGCGGAAGTCGACAAGGTGAGCGCTACTGCAAACCAGGCCGCTTCTGATGCGTCAGCTGCCAAGCGTGATGCAGCTGCAGCCAAGACTGCTGCTGAGCAGGCGCGTGATGCTGCCAACATGACCAACGAAAAGCTGGATCGTATGTTCAAGAAGTCAATGATGAAGTAAGCTGATTGCTTCAGCGAAGGGCCCTGGTTTTTGACCAGGGCCCTTTTTTTTGCGCTGAGCGCCGCTATATGTTTTTGGAAATAGCCACCGGCATGCCGGTCTGTTCCTTGAT
>JAHEBL010000077.1 GCA_024642265.1 Haliea sp.
CGCGGTTGTTCCGCCTCCTCGCCACCCCGGCTGGACAAGCGATCCCTTGGCCCGGGAATAAAATGCTCGCCGTTTTTCAGTGCCAGGACACGCTGGCGCTCCAGGTACCACATGCCGACGGAGAACATCACGATGGCGCCCACCATGCCAAGCCACCCCCCGGCGAAAAGATCCGTATCCAGTGCCACAGCAGAGATGACGTTCTGGACAGAGGGTGTTCCCGGCAAGGCCGACAAGGTGAAGGTGCCGGCGCCCAGTGCCAATGCCGCGCACAGCAGTCGCTTGGGAATATCCGCTTCCTGCAACAGGCGCAGCCCCAGGGGATACATGGCGAATATCACCACGAAAACCACCACCCCGCCGTATGTCAGCAAGGCGCAGGACAGGGTGGCAATCCACAACGCCCGGTGAGCGCCCAGTCGCCTGACCAGCGCAAGCGCGATACTCGCGGCGGCCTGGCTGTCGCCCATGACGCGGCCAAACATGGCCCCGGCAATAAACAACAGGAAAAATTTGCCCGCAAAGGTAAATGCCCCAAGGGGCCCAAACGAATAGAAGTCAGTAATGCCCTCGGCAATCGGCAGGTTGTTGGTCACGATAACGACCAGCGAGCACAGTACTGCGGCGAAAACGATTTCCACACCGCGCAGCGCGAGCCAGATAAGCAGCACAACGCTCCCGATAAGCCCTATGTATTCCATCGATATTCACCCCAACCCAAGTGCCAGCCCTGGGGCAACCGTCATTGGCCGACCCATCCGGCGAATCTAGCAAGTGGCCCCACACCATGAATGTCACAAAGATCACATTTGGGCAACAATAAAATGCACAGCACTGCCAGGATCGCGGCGGGTGGCAGCAACACATATCGATCTGGCCATCAGCGAAGTAACAGGGAAACTGCCATCGCTTTGGATTACCGGTAGAATGCCAGGAGTTGACCAATAAACTATCTTGCATACCGAGGTCCTCATCCATGCAGGAATTTGTCGTTGCCGCTGACGAACTGTTTCAAGCCTACACCGACCGCCACGCTGGTCAGACCGGGGCAATGGCGATACACGAAGTACTCGGCATAGATAAGGTCTCCAGTTTCGACGGCAGTTTTCGGCTATGGCAGTTGAATTCCGGCTGTCTGGTGGCCTTGCTGGATTTTGAAGCCTTGGAAGATTTTACCACCCTCGCTCTTGTGAAGAATTTCTATAGCGTAGAAATCACTTTGCGGGGAAACAGCGAGGTCTGCATGGGCAGTACCAGCCTGAGCAACGATGGGGTGCCACGCATCTATATAACCAGTCACGGCATGGATAGCGCCAAGAAACGCATTCACAGGAAAGGCGACAAACTGCGCAGCATCGGTATGTGGATCTCTCCCCGCCTTTTCCTGGAGAGTTTCGGAGTTGACGTTAGCAGCCTGCCCGATGATATCCAGAACGTATTGATGACACCCGATAGTGGCGTTGTGTCGCTTCCTCTGCCCGCCAAAATCCTGGAGATATCCGATCAAATCTTTGAAATGCCCTATGAGGGCATACGTGCGGAGCAATATCTGAAAGCCAAGTTTACCGAATTGCTTTGCCTCCTCGCCGAACTGGCCGGCACCTCTGCCAGTGAAGTCGTCGAGCACATTCCACTTTCCCGACGGAAATCAGACATCCTCAAAAAAACCATGCTGGCGTTGGAACAGAGCCAGTATCTGTCCCTGTCGCTGGGAGAGTTGGCCGATGAACTGGGCCTGTGCCAGAGCACCCTTTCCACCGTTTTCAAAGAAGGCTATGGCATGAAGTTGTCGGAATACCTGCTGCAGCGCCGCATGGGACAGGCAGTAAAACTGCTCAGAGGCGGGAGCCTTTCTGTACTCGAGGTGGCGCTGGAAGTGGGGTATGACAACCGTGTCGGCTCTTCTACTCGTCCCACCATGGACCATTGCGCGGAGCATATTGACCAACTGGTCGACGTGGGCGGGATCGAGCACACGGCCCCGGGGTATCGACTACTATCCAGGCCACCTTCCTCTAGCCGACCAGAAGAAAGCCCTGAGGGTCTACGGGGGAGTATGGGGATAAGGGGCCGACCCCTTCCCACCCAACGTTCCCTCCAGATGATCCAGGTCTCGCCATGGCATTAGAGTTTATCGATGCATCCAGGGTAGCCCGGCTGCTGCCCATGACCGACTGCATTGGGGTCATGCGCGAGGCGATGATCGCTACATCTGCCGGCACTGTGGATGTGCCGCTCAGGCAGTCCCTGGCTATCGGTGATGGCCAGTCCATGCTGATCATGCCGGGTGCAGCGAAGGAGTTGGGCTACTACGGCAGCAAGCTGATTACCCTGCATGCCGACAATCCAGCAAAGGGGCTGCCTTCAATCCAGGGGTTTATCGCACTGTTCGATTTCGACACTGGCGAGCCCAGGGCGATTATTGACGGAGCATCGGTGACCGGCCTGCGTACCGCTGCGGCTTCCGGCCTCGCCACCGATCTACTCTCTCGCCGTGACGCGACGACACTGGGCATCTATGGCATCGGCTTACAGGCTAAAACGCACATTGACGCTGTCGCTGCTGTACGCCCGATCAGCAACATCCTGGTATGGGGGCGAAACCACGGGGCTGCCAAAAACTTTGCGCAGCTCGAATCAGTACGCACGGGCCTGCCTGTGCGCGCCGTCAGCGACCCCGAAGATGTCGCATCCTGTGACATACTCTGTACTGTAACCGGCTCGCCGACACCCGTACTGCGTGGGAACTGGGTTGCGCCCGGCACACATGTCAACCTTGTGGGATCACATAGCCTCGATACCCGCGAAGCGGACACCGTGCTCATCAAAAAGGCGAAGGTTTACGTGGACTCCATGCGGTCCACCATTGCAGAGGGCGGAAATATCATGATTCCGATCAGCGAAGGCGCAATAGATGAGACGCACATTGTCGGCGAGATTGGCCAGGCGGCTGCAGGTGATATCCCCTGCAGAACAGATGGCAGCCAGATAACGGTTTACAGTTCTCTGGGAGTCACGTCTCAAGACCTGTACGCGGCAGCTCATATCTACGGTCGCCTGCGAAAATAGACCCAGAGGCATCACTGTATACCTGCAGGCTGAGCCCTCGGGCTGGAGTGAAGATCCGAAAGCCAGGCAGAAACGAGCCTTGAAGGTCCATGGCAGTCAACTCTTGGAGAAAACACTGACTAATGAATAGAAAGGAGTTTTAAAAATGAAATCCGGTAACAGAAGGGGATTCGTTAAACTGACAGGCCTTTTAGCAGCGGGTGCTGCAATCAGCCCGAATCTTATTGCTTTAGCTAACGCTGCAAACAAGCCATCAACCTCATACTCCGATGCCGACGCGATGAAGATTCACAAGGAACTCATTGCTATCGACGGTGCCGCCCCGATGCTCAGTTGGGGCGCTGACACCCTCGGCAACGTTACGGATCCGTCGGGAAAGGCCTTTGACTTTTATATTCAGGGTGGTGTGACGGCCGCTGCAGCTTCTATTACCACCGGTCGAATGAGCATGGAGACGGCTCGAAAATCCGTGGCCTTCTTTGACAATATCATCGAGAGCCGGGGTTTCATAAAGATCCGGAGCGCCACAGATGTCGAGCGTGCCAAGCGTGAGAAAAAGTTTGGTACCTGGTATCACATGCAGAGCAGCAATTGCGTCGAGGAGAAGCTGGACGATCTCGAAGAGCTCAAGGAGGCAGGGGTGGGCCAGTTGCAGCCTACCTATAACTACCGGAACCGATTCGCCAACGGTGCGTTGGAACGGGTTGACGGCGGGCTGAGCCGGTCCGGCACCGACCTTATTAAAAAGTGCAACGAGTTGAAGATCATCGTCGATGGATCCCATCAGGGTGTCAGGGACGTTCTGGATATGATCGAAGTTTCCAGCAGCCCGGTGATCATTTCGCACGCCAATTCGTCAGCAGTGTACAAGCACCCGCGCAACATCCCGGACGAACTGATAAAGGCAGTTGCCGAAAACGGCGGCTTCGTGGGTGTCAATGGCTGGCCGCCTTTTGTGAGTGATAGCCAGCGCCCTACCTTTGATCAGTTCTTCGCGCATATCGACCACATGGTCCAACTGGTCGGCCCTGATCACGTGGCCATCGGCATGGACTATTTCCAGTTGATCCAGGGCGTGGTGCCGGATGCCGAGGTAGAGAAGATATACGACCAGATGATTGGCAGCGGTGCCTGGACTGCGGTGGAATATGGCAAACCGCCGTATGTCTATCCAGAGAGTATAGAGACCCCAAAAACCCTATACAATGTGACTGGCGGGCTCCTCAAGCGTGGCTACAGCAAGGAAGATATCGGTAAGATATGGGGCGATAACTGGATGCGCGTCATGCACGAGGTCTGGGTCTGACCGGGTTGCGCATCAGCGTCAGGCGGATAAAACAGGGCGTAGAGAGTAAAGGTAAAACTATGAAACCATTCGAAGGCGTAAAAATTATCGATCTTTCCACCGTCATTGCGGCCTCCAGTGCCGCCAGAATCCTTGCCGACCAGGGAGCCGAGGTCATAAAAGTGGAACCCCTTAACGGCGATCTGCACCGGGTGCAGGGAGTCATTCTCGGCGTACGGGCAGAAAAGGGCGAGAACCCGATATTCGACATAGAGAATGCCAACAAATCGTTTATTTCTATCGACCTGAAAAGCCAGGCAGGAGCCGACATTCTTTTCAGGTTACTGCAGGACGCGGACGCCCTGATCACCAACTATCGGGAAGATGCGCTCGCCCGACTGGGGCTCGACTACGAATCCGTGAGCAGGCGCTTTCCCGGCCTGGTATATGGCCACATCAATGCCTATGGCGAGAAAGGTGCCGAAGCCCGCAAGCCGGGCTATGACATCATCGCCTATTTTGGCAGAACGGGCCTGGGCATCGATACCGGCACTGCGGAGAACTACCCTCTGGTGAATCTTGGCGGTATGGGGGACCACCCCACCGGTATTGCGCTGGCGCAGGGCGTGTCGGCCGCACTTTTCAGGAAACTCAAGACCGGACAGGGAGACAAGGTCTCCGTGTCGCTTTACCACACCGGCATCTGGACCACGGCCACCATGCAGCCGGCAGTCCAGGTCGGTCACCGCTATCCACAGCCTTACGCAGAGCCGGTGCTCCTGCCCGTCATGGGTCATCCCTACAAAACCGCCGACGGTGAATGGGTCGTGTTGATGCTGTTTGACTTTGATAAATACTGGAAGCCACTGTGCGAATCGATCGACAGGGCCGACCTGGTTGACGATGCACGCTTTAATTCGAGAATGGCGAACAAGAAAAATCAGCGTGAAATGGTGGAGATTCTCCAGCCCCTGATTGCCTCGCGACCCCTGAGTGATTGGGCGGAAAAGTGGACGGCCTCGGATATTCCCTTTGAAAGCCTGCGCCATATGGCCGACGTCCCCGGGGATGAACAAGCTCTGGTCAATGACTTCATGCGACCCATAACCTACCCCTCCGGCAAGACTTTCTACATGCCCACGCCGCCCATCCAGTTCCGCGGCGACGACAAACCCGAGTACCGTCCGGCGGGTGATGTGGGAGCCGATACGGTGGAGGTGCTGAAGCGATATGGCTACAGCGAGGACGACATCGCCGCGTTCCTGGACAGCAAGGTGATTCGGGCGGAAGAAAACTAGCGCACCGGGCATTCAAATTACGATAACGGGCCCCGGTAACAGTAACTACGATACTGGCCGGCGATTACCCCACATTAGCGCCCAGAAATTCGTTTATCACCGGTGCCAACTCCCGCGACCGCGTCAGCAAAAACAGGTGGCCGCAATCCACCATGATTAGTCTCGCATTGGGCAGCAGCCTGGCGAGAATTTTAGCGTTGATGGTGGGAATAAGGGGATCGTCGCTACCCTGCATAACCAGTGTCGGATGGTGCAGCTTGCGCAGCCAGCACAGGCTGGACCAGCCCAGCCCGGCCAGCATCTGGTAGTAGTAACCCCTTTCGCTGGGGCGGCGCAGACCAGTCGCATGCCTGGCAAGGGCGGCGCGATCGTTGCGCAGCGACCCGCCATAGATTTCTCCCGCAATGGAAACCATGTATTCGGGATCGCTGTAGCGGCGCACGTGAGCCATTTTCAAAAGTACCCGCGGATGCGCCGGAACCATGATCTGCCCCGGCGAGGTCGCCGCCAGTATGAGGCGGGCGGTGCTGTCAGGGTACCTGCGAACGAACTCCTGGGCCAGCGCGCCACCCCAGGAAACTCCCAGTACGTTGACCCTGTCTATGTCCAGACGCCGCAGGATGACACTGGCCAGGCGGGCGTGGCTCCTGAGCCGCCAGGGTAGCAGAGGGGCATCGGATCTGCCGGTACCTGGTACGTCAAAAGTGACCACTCCCATATCGGGCAGGGCCTCGATGAAAGGCACCAGCAATTCCATGCTGGCGCCGATACCATTGAATATCAATAGCGGCGCTGCGCCATCCCGCGAGGGCCGGTGTCCGTAGCGCACCTCGAGGCCCCGGTGCCGCAGCGAGCCGACCGTCAGGCCGCCAAAATCTGTAGTAGTTGCTGTCACTGCGCGCTCAATCAGCCTGCTCATGGACATATTCGCCGGGTGCCGCGATACCAGCTGGATATCGGCTGTTGCCGAGTTTGCGCGGCCTGGCTTTTTGTTCACCGGAATGATCCTGCAGCCAGTCCATCCACAGCGGCCACCAGGACCCCTGCTCTTGTTCGGCGCCTGCCTGCCACTCCTCTGGCGTGCCCGGCCGATCTTCGTTCACGTAATAGCTCGCGCGTGGGTTGCCCGGGGGATTGACCAGGCTCTGCACATGCCCGCTGTGGGACAGCACAAATTGCGCCTCTCCGCCATAGGCCAGGGAACTGCGATAGCAGGCTTTCCATGGCGTGATGTGGTCCGTGACGCCAGCGATGAAAAACTTGTCACAGTCGACCTGCTGCAGATCCAACGGCGTTCCGCCCACCGTGAATTCGCCAGGCCTGTTGAGTGCGCCCCTACCAAATATTTCAAGGTAGTCTGCATGCAAGCCCGCAGGCAGGTTGGTGGTGTCATTGTTCCAGAACAGGATATCGAAGGCCGGCGGACTGTTACCCATCAGGTAATTGTTGACCACATAATTCCAGATCAGGTCGTTGGGGCGCATCCAGTTGAACGTCCTGGCCAGATCCCTGCCGCGCAGCACGCCGGCCTTGCGGGATTTTTCCCTGGCGGACTTCAGCGCTGCCTCGCTGGAAAAAGCCGAGAGGTCCGAATCTGTCGTCTCCATCTCCAGCACACAAACGCCTATCGTCATGGAGTGAATGGATTCGTCGCCGGTCGCCTTCAGATGCGCGGCGAGAGCGGAGGCCGTCACGCCGCCCGAACAGAACGCAATGAGGTTCAAATCCTTGCTGCGAGTGACCGATTTGACGGCCCCGATGCCCTCTTTGATTGCGTCGACGTAATCACTGAGACCCCAGTCACTGTGCTCAGGGCCGGGATTGCGCCAGCTAATGACAAACAATTGAATGCCGTTATCAATACAGTACTTCACCAGGCTCTTGTCCGGGGTCAAATCCATGCCGTAGTATTTGTTGATCTGGGGCGGCACCAGCAGCAGAGGTCGTTTATACACCTTGTCGGGCGTAGCGTGGTACTGGATCAGCTCCAGAATCTCGTTCCTGAACACCACAGCGCCAGGTGACAAGGCCAAATTCCTGCCAACCTCGAACTTGCTCTTGTCCACCTGCGTGGGCATACCGCCGTTATGGCGCAGGTCGCCGAGCAAGTTCTTCAGCCCCTGTGCAATACTCTTGCCGCGGGTTTCCAGGGCTTGTTCGATGGCAGCCGGATTTCCCGCCAGAGTATTGGTGGGTGCGATGGATTCGCTCAACACACGCAGTACAAACTGAGCCCGCAGCCGATCCACCTCGTCGAAGTCCACGTCGTCAGCCCACTCCTCGAGGGATTCGTTCAGTGCCAGGTATGCCTGCAACAACCCGTGGTAAAAGCCGTTGTCCTGCCAGGCGCTGTGTTGAAAGCGGCGATCTTTTTTCTGTACGCTGTATGATTTTTCACCCGATAGCGAATCGACCAGTTTGCGGCCGTAGCCGGCGATATGCTTGGTCAATATCAATGGCTGTTTAATACCCTGCAGCGCCGTGGTCCGGGCCGCCGCCAACAGGTCATCGGGATTGATCCCTACCACGGGGTTGAGCGCGAGCGTGGATTCCGCCGCATCGCGAGCAAATTGGTCCGCGCGTTTCTGTCCGCCTTTTCTGGTTGTGGTCATCGCTGGATCTCCAAATAACTAGCTGGTCATGTTTACATATAGTTCCTGCCGCACCGTTCGCGCCGCAGCACAGTCAGTCCGGAATCATGACGCCGTACTGCGCCAGTCCATCGCGTAACTCCTGGCGAAAATCGGGATGCGCAATACTGATAAGCGCTTCGGCCCGCTCTATGTTGGATTTATACCGAAGATTCACCACCCCATACTCCGTCGCTATATATTCCACGTCAGTTCTGGGCGTGGTGACAGGCGTACCCGCCGGCAGCCCGAGCGAGATGGCAGACACGGTTTTCCCGGATTTCAGCGTGCGCGTGGAGGCCATGGCGATAAAGGACTTACCTCCCGCGGAGTTGCGCGCCGCGCGCACCAGGTCCAGTTGCCCGCCAGTGCCGGAAATCTGGGTAAAGTTAACGGCCTCCGCGGCAACCTGGCCGGTGATGGAGACCATCAGGCAGGTGTTGATGGAGATAAAGTTGTCGTTCTGGCCGCAGAGATGGGAGTTTATAGTCTCACTCAAAGGCCGAATGATGCATTCCGGATTGTCGTCCAGAAAGTCGTACAATTCCGTCGAACCGGCGGCGAAGCCAAATACAATTTTTCGCGGATGGATGTTCTTTCTGCTGCCAGTCACAGCGCCACATTTCACCAGTTCGAACATCTCGTCAGTGAGCATTTCGGTGTGAATGCCCAGGTCTTTTTTCCCGGCCAGGCCGGCGGCGACCGCACCGGGTACCCCACCAATGCCGATCTGGATAGTCGCGCCGTCCGGTACCAGTGGAGCGATGTGCGAGGCGATCCGGGTTTCGATCTCAGTCGCACCGGCGCTGGGCAGGGTCGCGATCGGCACCCCGGTTTCGATGATAGCGTCCACCTCGTCGACGTGGATTACATTGAACTCCCCAGGAACTTTTGGCTGGCCAGGCTGCACGGTCACGATGACTGTTCTCGCCAGTTCTTTCGCCAGGTCGGTAGCCATACCGCCGCAGGGCCCGAAGGTCATCCACCCGTGTTTATCCGGCGCGCTCACGTTGACCGCAAGCACGTCCGGCTTTACTCGTTCCTCGACGAAACGGTCGCTCTCTGCCAGGTGTACGGACAACTGGTTGATGTTGCCCTCAGGAGCTTTCAGGCGCTCGTACCCGCCGGAAAACAGCGTGTGATAATTGACATGGCCCTTGAAATGCCCGTCCATGATCTTGAAGCAATAGGGAGAAAGGCAGCCATAATAGTCAACGTCCTTCAATTCCGCCTTGCGCTCGGCCAGTGCTTCCGTGAAGTCATGAGGCATCGCTGAAAAACCAGCGGCATAGATTGAATCACCGGACTGGACGCGGCCTGCGGCTTCCTGTGCGGAGCAGAGTTTTGCCTTGTAGCGCTGCTGCCAGGTTGCCCCATCACTTACCGAAGGGGTGTCGTTCTCTTTGTCGAAGGTCATCGCTATCTCCTGAGTGCGCTTCATGGAAACCGAGTGTGATCCAGGTAAGGTCTGATTATAGTATGTGCATAGTATTACTATCCGGCAGCCTGGCTAGTTACCCGGGTAACTGCATGAATCATATACACTTTCAGGCCGTATTGGGTGATGCCGACTTGAACGCAAAAATGTATTCAAGCGATTTTCGGGAAGCAGCTGCCCGCAGTGGCCACCGGATGCACCGACAACCCCGCTATTTCCTCAAGCCCTGCTCAGTTCGTTGCCAGGCAACGCATTGTTTGTGTTCCCTGTGTCAGTGCACGTGTGCATCAGGCAAACCACCGCCGAAATCAATCGGGGCTACAGTATATTTTTCTTTCCATTTTTCAACGGATACGCCCTCAGAACGACCTTTTTCCTCTACCGGGAAACGAATCGGTTGACCCGGGTTTACGCCTTTCAGTGGCTCCGAATCCCTCATGACGATTACGCCATTTACGATTACGTGGGGTATTCCTGACGAGGGAATTGTGCCCTTCGCATAGGTTGCGTTATCGGTAATCGTATCCGGATCGAAAATGGTAATATCGGCCACCATGCCTTCCTGCATGCGGCCGCGTTCCTGCATCGCTTTCAGTCCCGTTTTTCCCAGCGGATTTGCCGTGTTGTAACTGCTCATCGCGACAATCTGCATGAGGGGTATGTTGTTCTCCCGGCCCAGCCGGAATGCCTTGGCATAGGCGCCTGCTGATCGCGGGTGCGCATTGGGCAGGTCTTCATAGGGCGTGTCCCATTCCAGTCCATCCCAGGGGAATATGGGCATGCCATCGCTGGCGATGGCGACGCCAGGCAATTTCAACCATTCAACAACGTCTGCTTCCGGCATTTTATAAACTACAACCGGACGCACAGGATCTGTTTTCAACATTTCTTCCCTGGATTCCTGGGTATAAAACGTATTGGTTTGCACGTCCAGCACGGTGTCTTCGTATTTATTTCCCAGGCGCTCCACCCAGGTTTCGGGTTCCAGAAACACAGCATTCAGCGCAGTGCTGCCCGCGGCATAAGGATACAGCCCACCCCACACGTTAAGCCCCTGTTCGCGCATACGAACCAGTGTTTCATGCACCTGGTTATAGCCGGGATTGTTGAAATGCATGGCTATTGCGGGTGCATGCAACGCTGCTGCATTGGCCAGCGCTTCCTGGTGACCATTGACTTCATCTACATCTGTCCCGGGTGTTCCCCTTACGTGCAAACCTGTTTGACGGCCGTAAGCAGCAGAGAGCTTCTGGATTTCAAATATCTCACTGGGTGAGACGCCTTCGCGCATATAGCCCAGGGTGGAGCCCACTCCAACTGCGCCCAGGCGCAGACCTTCATCCAGTTCGGCAAGAATGGCGTTGCCCTGCTCCTCATCGGGACGAGTTTTGCTCCAACCCTGCTTTACGCGTGACTGAATAGCATCGGGAGTGTTGAAAAACTTCCAGTCTTTAAATCCATCCAGCACGGCTGCACGGGCGAATTCATGCGAAGACGACACCCCGAAATTAATGGGCGCTTTTCCCTCTCGCTGTTTATACCACTCGCCTACTTTCGGGCCGTAAGCGCCGAACTCCAGGTCCATAATGGTGGTGCGGCCATCGCGAACCATCAGTCGATATATGTAAGGATCGACACAGTGTTGATGTTGGTCGATAAAACCGGGAGCCACGACAAGTCCGGTGGCATCGATGGTGTCCTTACCTGTAATATTTTTATCAGTGATGATGGCTATGCGGCCGTCTTTGACGCCGACATTGGCTACGCCATCAAAGTTGGTCTCGGGGTCCATCACCCGACCGCTATTGATCACAAGATCGTAGTCCTGGGCGACGGCGGTCGAAACAACCGCCGCGCCGAGCACGAGTGCAGCCAGTCCTATTCCTGCTCTTCTCAACATCAGTTTCTCCTTTTTTAATAACGAACGGGTTTGCCCTGGAATGCGCTGCCCATAAAGCGGCAACATCCGCAGCGTCAGTGAATATGCGGTTTAGCAACGGGCGCCGCGACATTCTTTGGCTGTGACCCAGGAACCCCACCGCCAAAATCAACCGGAGAGGCATAGAAGGTCTTTTGCCAGTTTGCCTCTACGATCGGTTCGAAGCGGCCTTTGGCTTGCGGTTGGAAACGGATCGGCTGACCGGGGTTCACGCCCTTGAGCACCTTTGAATCCTTGACCACAATGGTGCCGTTCACCACGACGTAGGGGATGCCGGTCGAGGGGATGGTACCTTGCTTGTAGGTGGCGTTGTCCGTGATAGTTTCAGGGTCGAAGATGGTGATGTCCGCCACCATGCCTTCCTGCATGCGGCCGCGTTCCTGCATGGCCTTCAGACCTGTTTTCCCGAGGGGTCTTGCCGTGTTGTAGCTCGACATGGCGACAATCTGCATCAGTGGGATATCGTTTTCCCGCGCCAGCCGAAACGCCCTTGCAAAACTGCCTGCCAGCCTGGGGTGCGTGTTGGGCAATTTGTCATACGGCGTGTCCCAGCTAAGCTTGTCGTCGGGGAGCGTCGGCATACCATCGGTGATCAGCGTCGCGCCGGGCATCTTCAGCCAGTCGATGATGGCCGACTCGGGCATCTTGTAGACTACGACCGGTCGGGTGGGATCTTTTTTAACGATTTCCTTGTAGCTCTCTAGAGTAAGGAACTCGTTTGTACTCGGATCGAGGATGGTGTCTTCGTACTTGTAGCCCAGGGTATCGACCCACATCTCCGGTTGCAGGAATACGGCACTCAAGGTCGTGCTACCCGCCGCATAGGGATAGACCTCGCCCCAAACGTTGTGACCTTGCTCCCGCATCCGGACGAGCAGTTCGTGTACCAGGTTATAGCCGGGATTATTGAAATGGCAGGCCAGTGCCGGCGCGTTCAACGCCGCCGCGTTGGCCAGCAGCTCCTGGATGCCGTTGGTTTCGGTTGTGTCCGTGCCCGGGGTGTAGCGGAAGTGCGCACCGAGCTGGCGACCATAGAGATTGGCCAGGCGATGAATCTCAAAGAATTCGCGCGTGGACACCCCGTCTCGCATGTAGCCCACTGTGGAGCCAACGCCCAGTGCACCGTCCATCAGGCCCTTGTCTAGCAACTCCAGGATCCTGTTGCCCTCATCGAGGGTAGGCCGCCGGCTCGACCAGCCGGTTCCTGCGCCTCGACTCTCGACTCCTGAGCGGGCGTCCTGCCCGCCCGTGAAACCGTCGAGCACCTCGGATCGCGCGAACTCATGCGCCGCGGCCTGACCGTAGTTCACCTGGCTGTTGCCCTCGCGCTCCGCGTACCAGGTACTGATGTAGGGGCCATGCGTGCCCAGCTCCAGGTCCATCAGGGAAGTCCGGCCGTCGCGCAGCGCGAGCTTGTTTGACCACGGACGCAGGTAGTGATTCTGCGTATCGATGAACCCCGGCGCCACCACGTGCCCCGTTGCATCGATGGTTTCCTTGCCTTTGATTGGTTCAGTGGTGATGACGGCGATACGACCATCTTTGATGCCGACATTGGCAACACTGTCAAAATTGGTCTCAGGGTCCATCACCCGACCGCTGTTGATAACCAGATCGTAGTCCTGGGCGACCGCAGTCAAAACGACAAACGCTCCCAGCAAGACTGCGGCCATACTCGATAGCGTATTTTTTAACATGTCTTTCTCCTCTACCGTCCTGCTGACGAGTTGTTGGGATAGGCGCTACCGGCAATCGCGCTCCGGCATCTCTTCAAGTGTCAATGCCAAGCACATTTTTAACTGCCGTCGGCCATAACTTCCCCTGCCCCGGAGTCGTCAATGACATGCAGGGGCACCATACTGGGATTCGGTGCAATCGTGGTCTTATCCACCCAGGTGCCGACATCGACCGGTTCCATACGGCCTTTGTTCTCGACCGGAAAGCGGATGGGCTTGCCAGGCTTAACGGGCAACACCTTGCTGTCCTTGACCACGACCACGCCATTCACGACCACATACGGAATGCCCGTCGATGGAATGCCGTGCTCGCCCACCTTGAAGGTGGAATTGTCGGTAATCTTTTCCGCGTCGAAGATGGTGATGTCCGCCACCTTGCCCACCTGAAGACGGCCACGTTCCTGCATGCTCTTGAGGCCGGTATCCCCAAGGTGCTTTGCCAACCAGTAGCTGGCCTGCGAGATGGTGAACATCAGCGGCACACCCTGCTCGCGGGCCATCCGGAAGGCCGTTCCACGTGTTCCGGACGTGCGCGGGTGGCCGCGGTATTCGCTCCAGTCCGCGTCCCAGGGCAGCAGTTCGCCGTCGGGCCCGACCCCGGCCATGGCGTCGCTGGCGAGCGTCATGTGCGGCACCGTCAACCACATCGGCATCCATGGCTTGCGGTAGGGCAAGTACACGACAACACTGCGTCCGGGTTCCTTCTTGATCAGCGCTGCGTAGGTCTCGTTCGTCAGCATCGCATCGTCGACGGGATCGTAGAGCGTGTCCTCATACTTGTAGCCGTAGTTGTCCACCCAGTTCTCGGGACGCAGGAAATCAGCACTGACAAAGGTCGAACCACCGATATAGGGATAATACTCGGACCACATGTTGAGCCCTTTGGCCCTGGCGAGCTGCAGCTTCTCCTCGATCTCCCACCAGCCATAGTCGTTGTTGTGCGCCATCAGCAGCGGCGCGTCCAGCAGCATGGCATTGGTGAAGATCTCGTCGAACGCAATGGGCGCTTCCGTCGGCGTGTCCTTGTTCAGGTGGTAACGCGTGTGCACGGAGGTCAGGCGACCATAGTTCGCCGCCACCCGCTGGGCTGAAAACATCTCGTAGCTGGTCACGCCGCGGGCCATGTAGGCCAGGGACACGCCGATGCCCAGCGCACCCTGCCGCAGATCCTCGTCCATGATACCCAGGACCTGGTTCATCTGATCAATGGATGACTTGGTGAGGGACCAGCCGGCAACTCCATCGGCGGCAGCCGCCGCTGTGTAAGGCCCCTGGTTCGAATAATCAACTGTGTCGCTGAGCCCGGCTTCGGGATCGAGGACGGACATGCGCACGAACGACATGCCGACCACGGTTCCGTAGTTGACCTGCCAGCCAGAGGCGGCCTTGTTGTCGTACCACTGCTTGACGTTGAACGCTCCGGCCTCGAGGTCCATGCCGGTGGTCACACCGTCGCGCAAGGCCATCTTGGTCGCGAACGGGTCTACCGCGTGGTAGTGCGTGTCGATGAAGCCCGGCGCTACCACGAGGCCCTTGGCATTGATCGTCTCCTTGCCAGTGATCTTGTCTTTGGTGATCGCGACAATCCGGTCGTCCTTGATGCCGACATTGGCGATATCGTCATACATTGTCTCGGGATCCATGACCCGGCCGTTATTGATAACAAGATCGTAGTCCTGGGCGACTGCTGACGACACTACTGCCACGCCGAGCAGAAGCGCAGCCGTTGTTGAAACGATCAATTTTCTCATAGGTCTCTCCTGGTAAATTTAGTACTTATAAAGCCAAGCACGATCTTCTTGAGCAATGGATATACGCACAAAATCAATCTCCAAACCCAGGGACTTCACCTGAATCTTCACGTTGCATCCTCATGCACCGGATACTTCAATGTCTTCGCCACACCGGCTGTCTTACCGCCGCCAGGCTGGAGAAGAAAATAATCATAAAGTGTTCGCGCCACCTCGGCCACCGCGCGCTCCCGGTCAGCCAGTGGGGTGTCACTGCCCCGGGTGAAGACAACGATAGCAAAGGTACGCTGGTCCGGCAGTGTGATGTATCCAACGTCGTTGGCCACGCCGCCGACGGTTCCCGTCTTGTGGGCCACGGGCGTATTCTTCGGCAGCAGGGCGCCCAGTCGCTCTGGCTTGGTGACGGTTCGGGCCATTGTGCCCAGCAGAAATGCGGTACTTTCCTCACTCAGGGCCCTGCCCTGGTAAAGGCTGGTCAACAGGCTCAGCATGGCCCTCGGGGTGGATTTATCCAGCGGATCCGCCTCGAAGTCGGGTTTTGCGGCGATGACCATGGCGGGATTGGCGCTTGCAAAGCGCGCGACCTCTGCGAGATTGTGCCGGCCAGGCTCCACGCCGTAGAAATCACGTAACAGGGCGGCGGTAGAACGGTCGACGCGAATACCGTTGACGCCGAGTTGCGCCAGTTGATGAGTAACGGCGGAAGGACCGCCCGCCAGGCGAAGGCAGACATCGGTGGCGGTGTTGTCGCTGTGAGTAATCATAACCTCAAGCAGGTTGGCAACCGACAACGCCAGCCCCTGGTGGATAAAATTCGCCGCGATCACCTGGGAGAACACCCACTCCTCATCATCGATCTCAATCATATCGGTGAGGCGCAGTTCGCCGGCATCCACCTTGCGAAGTAGCGCCACGGCGATCGGTATCTTGTAGGTGCTCGCCATGGGGAAGGCCTGGTCACCATTCAAGAAGACCTGAGCGCCGCTTTTCATATCCTGCGCCGCCACGCCGGCCACGCCCACCAGCCCGCTGGTCAGCGTATCCAGGGCAGCGGCCACTTCGGCCGGTGCGTCACCGTTCCCGCCAGCGTGAGCGTCTGCGAGGGCGTTGGTCGCAATCAGCAACAGGCTAAGGGCCATGCCGAAAAGGCCCTGCAAAACGACTTTCTTCATTACTCGAGTCCTCGGTGAGACAAATGCCGGCGCGCGCCTGCGATCTTGTTGCGGCGTCTCGTTGCAATAACACCGTTCAAGGCGTCAGCCTCCGGATGCCCATACGGTCCTGGATCTCCTGCAACAGCAGGCGCGCCTGTTCGGGCTCCGACAGCCGCCCCTTGGCCAGGCCCCTTTCCAGGGCCACCCTGGCACGCCCCCATTCGTGGCAGGCCAGGTGCCGCCTGGCGAGATTCACGTCGAGGTCACCACAGCCGGACTTTCGGCATAATAAATCCAACATAGCTCTGCTCCGCACTATGATGATTTCACGATTTTCATGACACCCAGGGTACAGGTGGGAATGATGTAGACCAGGGCAAAGCCCACTGATAATGCCGAGTAGCCCTTGGCTACAAGGGCGACGATACCCAGGGAACCCAGCAACGCTCCCAGGACCAATGTGCCGACTGCGATCGCGGCGCGTGGCAGGTGCCCCAGGGTTTCACTCTCTCCTGGCTTGATCACCGCCTCGACACGCTCTATCAGGCCCTGCACCAGCCCGGCACCGGTCTCCACCAGGGTGCCGAGCAGCGCGACCAGAAAGACGCCCAAGACCAGGGGTGTGGTATAGGTGGTCATCATCCAGTAATTGGGCACCGGTTGATCCAGCACCGCGGGATAACCGACCGCGTAGCTGGTATGGAACAAAATAGCGGGGATCATTACGGTGGCGCCAGTAATGATTCCCGCCACTATCGCCTCACGCCGGGACTGGATCGCCCGGGTAGAGAACAGTAACACCGGTGCTAGTGCCAGGTTATACATTGCGTAGAGAACGCCGCCCCACAGCCAGCCTTCCTCAACACTGCCTTGAGTTACCGCATGGAAAACATTGAGCTCGCCGTTGTCCAGTACCTCGATAAAGTAAACGACAAACACGAGGTACATTCCGATGGACCATAGGGTGAGTACTTTCTCGACGGCGTCGCGACCGAAATACACGAGGGCGACCACCAGCACCAGGACGCCTGCCATGCCAAAGTAGTTGGCTATACCGAACTCCTGCTCCAGTATGCTGCCGGCCGCAGAGCCCACCACTCCCAGCACAATAAAAAACAGCAGCAAGTACAGAATTTCGAAGCAGACCCAGAAAGGGCCGATCAGGCGACCGAAAAATGTCCGATAATCATAAGCCTGAAACACCCGTGCAAACTCGTAGGTACAGGCAAGCACCAGGGCGAATACAAAGGCAGAAACAGCGATGCCGAACAGACCCCCAAGCAACCCATAGCGGGTGAAGAATTCAACCACTTCACGTCCAGTGCCGTAACCACCCCCCATGACCACGGAAATAAACACCGCGGCGGGTACTACGTAGACATGAAAAACACGGTGCATCGTGTGCTTCCTCCTGCGCACTCAGGCGCCGGGTCCGGCGCGGTCACGCCTTGGTACACAGGAAAACAGGCGGGGCT
>JAHEBL010000010.1:0-41261 GCA_024642265.1 Haliea sp.
CATCAGCAGTTATTGGCTGCCTGGTGCGCGTAAAGGTTAGATTTCATGCTTTCATCTTGCTTGAAGAACCCGCTGAAAAGCCATTCAACTTGTCGAAATAGTGCACTTTTCCGGCTTTTTTTGTGTGCGAACGTCTGGCTGGGACCCGGTTTTTCGCTTTGCGTGGCTGCCCGACCAGAACCCGTATGACGCTTTCCGTTTCGGATGCTTCCCGGCAAAATGAGGTCGGGGCAATGCTGGATGGCTGACCGGCGACTTTCCAAGCTGTCGTCCATGGTAGATGATGTGGCACCGGAGTCCACAATAAGAGAACCGATGAGTTTTTTCTCCGAACTGAAACGGCGCCACGTCGTGCAGGTTGGCATCGCCTACCTGATCGTGGCCTGGGGCGCTGCCCAGGTTGCCGAGCTGGTGCTGGACACCTTCGATACGCCCGGCTGGGTCATGCAAGCGATCCTGGTTGCCCTGGGCCTGGGAGTTCCTGTCGCCCTGGTGCTGGCATGGATCTATGAACTGCGCGCGGACGGCTTGCACAAAGAGAGTGAGACAGCCGAGGTCACTGGCCAGGGGGCGGCTCCGGCCATCGGCGCCGTCGAAAAGTCTGTCGAGCACGAATCCATCGCGGTATTGCCCTTCGTTAATATGAGTTCCGATACGGAGCAGGAATACTTCTCCGATGGCATTGCCGAAGAGTTGCTCAACCTGTTGGCAAGAATTCCCGAACTCCGGGTGGCGGCGCGCACCTCGGCCTTTTCCTTCAAGGGCAAGGATGTGGAGATCCCCGAGATTGCGCAGCGCCTGCAGGTGGCCCATGTGCTGGAGGGTTCGGTGCGCAAGGCGGGAAACAAAATCCGGATCACGGCCCAGCTGGTCAAGGCGGAGAACGGTTACCACCTGTGGTCGGAAACCTGGGATCGCACCCTGGAAGATATTTTTGCGGTGCAGGACGAGATCGCCGCCGAGGTGGTGCAGCAGCTGAAACTGACCCTGTTGAAAGCATCGCCGACGGTCGTGGAAACCAACCCGGAAGCCTATGCGCTTTACCTGCAAGCCAGGCACCTGGCCCGGCTGCAAACGGCCGCAGCCTATGAGCAGGCGCTGGCGCTGCTGGAGCAGGTGCTGGCTATCGCGCCTGATTACGCTCCGGCCTGGGCAGAGCGGGCGGGTGTGTTCAACAAACAGGCATCTTACGGGCTCACGCCCTGCGATGTCGGCGTCGCCCACGCCCGGGAGGCAGCCAGGCATGCGCTGGCCATAGATCCCCGATGCGCCCGGGCGCACGCGGAAATCGGCTATGCGGCGATATCCAACAATCGCGATTTCGCCGACGCCGCCCGCCACTTCCTCGCTGCGCTGGCCATCGACCCGGACGACCTCGAAATTTTATCCAGGGCTGCAAAAATTGCTTTGAATATGGGACGCCTGGATGCCGCGCGAGAACTGTTGGGCTATATCATTGAGCGTGACCCGGTTAACCCGGCGATTCGGTTTGACCTGGGCTACCTGCATTACTGCAGCGGTGAGCTTGACGCGGCGATTGAGCAATGGCAAACCGCGCTGCGTCTTTCTCCCGATCAAATTGGCTCGCGCATGGCGCTTGGCATCGCGCTGCTGGCCAAGGGTCAGGTGGCTGCGGCGCTGGAGTCCGCTGATCAGGAAAAGAACACATTTTACCGCCTGTTGGGCCACGCACTGGTCTACTTCAAAATGGGCAGGCAGATGGAGGCGGATACCGCCCTGGCGGAGCTGATCGCAGATCACCAGCTGGGTGGGGCCTATAATATCGCCGTACTACTGGCGTGGCGCGGCGAGATGGATCCGGCTTTCGACTGGCTGGAAAAGGCGCTGGAGTACAATGACTCGGGCCTGGCCGAGATAACCATCGAGCCCTTCGCAGAGAGTCTGCGCAAGGATCCGCGCTGGGAAGCCTTTGCCACAAAGGCGGGCCTATCCCGGCAGCGGTTGGATGCTATCGAATTCGATGTGAAGCCGCCCCGCCAGGGCGGCTGAATCAGAAGCCGTACAGCGCTTTGCGCTCCGGGTCCTTGTCGGCAATCAGTTTCGCCAGGTCCACCATCACCTTGCACTGCTTCCAGGACGCATCGTCCTGCATCTTGCCATCGACCATCACCGCGCCCGAGCCGTCGGGCAGCGCTTCCAGAACCCGCTTGGCCCAGATGACCTCGTCGGCGGGCGGGCTGAACACGTTCTTGGCGATCTCGATCTGGCTGGGGTGCAGGGACCAGGCTCCCACGCAGCCCATCAGGAAGGCGTTGCGGAACTGGTCCTCGCAAGCCAGGGGGTCGTCGATGGCGCCGAAGGGGCCGTAGAAGGGCAGGGCGCCGACGCTGACGCAGGCGTCCACCATGCGGCCGATGGTGTAGTGCCACAGGTCCTGGGCGTGGGTGCCGCGTTCTCCCTCAGGGTTGGACGGGTCCGGATCGTTGCGCACCAGGTAGCCCGGGTGCCCGCCGCCGATGCGGGTGGTCTTCATCCGCCGGGAGGCAGCCAGGTCCGCCGGGCCCAGGCTCATGCCCTGGATGCGGGGGCTGGCATTGGCGATCTCCTCGACATTGGCCACGCCCAGGGCGGTTTCCAGGATACAGTGCAGCAGGATCGGTTTTTTCAGGCCGGCCCTGGCCTCCAGCTGGGCGATTAACTGGTCGGCGTAATGGATATCCCAGGGGCCCTGTACCTTGGGCAGCATGATGACATCGATTTTCTCGCCCACCTCGGTGACGATGCGGGTGACATCGTCGAGGAACCAGGGACTGTCCAGGCTGTTCACCCGGGTCCACAGCTGGGTTTCGCCAAAATCATTTTCGCGGGCAATCTTTATCAGGCCCTCGCGCGCGGCTTCCTTGTTGTCGATGGCGACCGCGTCTTCCATATTGCCCAGCAGGATATCCACTTTACTGGCGATGGCAGGGGCCTTTTCCGCCATCTTCGGGTTGCTGGGGTCGAAGAAGTGAATCATCCGGGACGGGCGCACCGGGATGTCGCGCAGGGGGGCGGGCGCTCCCAGCGCCAGTGGTTTGAAAAAATCTCGTGGGCTTCGCATCGGTATCTCCTGGTGTCTACTTCAGAAATTGATTGTGCTGTTGCTGTCCCCGGCCGCCGCACCCAACAGCCGTTGCCGCAGGGCCTCATGCTGCTCGAACAGGGACAGATTCTGCTCCGCCAGCTGCCGGAGCAAGTCCGGCTCACCGCCCAGTCGCTTGATGCCGTGGCTGCCGAACTCCTCCTGCAAACGCTTCAGCAGCCATTGGGCCCGATACTGGCGACGGCGCTCATGTAAGCACTTACTATCTCGCAGAGCCTTTCCATGCAGCGCAAGTGTATCGGCCAGGGCCTCGACACCGGTGCCGGCAGTAGCGCTGGCTGACAGAACGGGTACTTCCCAGTTGCCGTCAGTATGGGCCCGGCCGAGGGCGGTGCCCAGCTCCGACAGGGTGCGGCGGGCTACCGCCCCCATGTCCTCTTTGTTGACCACCAGCACGTGGGGCACTTCCAGGATGCCCGCCTTCAAAAACTGCACGCTGTCGCCGGACCCGGGCTGCGCCACGAAACAGGTAGTGTCGCACATACGCGAGATATCGATCTCGCGCTGCCCCACTCCCACTGTTTCAATAATGACCAGGTCGGAGGCGGCGAGCATTACCAGGCTCATGGGCCACACCTCGGCGCTGAGCCCCCCGAACTCGCCCCGGCAGGCCAGGGAGCGGATGAACACACCGTCGTCGTCGGCGCTGGTTTTCATCCGCAGCCGGTCGCCGAGCAGGGCGCCGCCGCTGATCGGGCTTGAGGGATCCACCGCCAGTACCCCGACCCGCAGGCCGCGCTGGCGCCACACCGTGATCAGTGCGGCGGTAAGGCTCGATTTGCCGGCGCCGGGCGGGCCGGTCATGCCGATCAGGTGACCGCTGTCGCCGGGCTGGCCCGCCTCCAGCTGGCGCAGGAAGTCTGCGGCCTGGCGCCGGGATCCCTCGCGCCGGTCATCGAGCAGGTTGAGCGCTTGGGCCAGGGCCGGCCTCTCCCCGCGCCTGACTGCCGCGGCGAGCTGGGCTGGGTCGAAGCTGCTTGCGGGCGATGTCACCGGGCGGGCTACGCCAGCTCTTCGAGGCCGTTATTGCGGCGGATGATATTGACCATGGTGGCCATGATGGCGTTCATGTCCACGTCCTTGGGGGTGAACACGGCCTGGACCCCGTGCGCCAGCAATTGCTTTGCGTCATTCTCCGGAATGATGCCGCCGATAATCAGGGGCAGGTCAGTGGCGCCGATTTTAGCCAGCTCCGCCTGGATGTCCTCCACCAGTTCCAGGTGACTGCCCGACAGCACGGACAGGCCGATGAGGTGAACGCCTTCCTCCTGTGCTGCCCTGGCGATATGGGACGGGGTCAGGCGAATACCCTCGTAGACGATTTCAAAGCCGGCGTCCCGGCCTTTCACCGCGATCTGCTCGGCGCCATTGCTGTGCCCGTCCAGGCCGGGCTTGCCGATCAGCAGGCGCAGGGGGCGGCCCAGTTCCTCGCTGGTCAGGTGCACCTTGCTGCGCACCTCGTCCATCGCCGCGGAGCCCGCCTGGCCCGCCATGGCGATATCGATGCCGGTGGGGGCGCGGTACTCGCCGAAAACCTCGCGCAAAACCTCGCTCCACTCTCCGGTGGTAACACCGGCACGGGCACAGGCGATGGAAGCCGGCATGATGTTGTCGCCGCTCACGGCGGCAGCGTTTAGTTGGGCCAGGGCTGCGTCGACCGCGGCCTGGTCGCGGCTGGCGCGAAATGCCTGCAGCGCGGCGATCTGGTCGCGTTCGGCCTGCACATCCACTTTCATGATGCCGGAGTCGGTGCCGGCAGTGAGTGGCGATTCAGCTGTTTCACGGAAGCAGTTCACGCCCACGATTTTCAGCTCGCCGCTCTCGATATCACGCATTCTGCGGGTGTGACTCTGGACCAGCTCGCGCTTGACGTAGCCGCTCTCTATGGCCTGTACCATGCCGCCCTGTTCCGCTACCCGGGCCATTTCGGCCTCGGCACCGGCTACCAGCTCCTGTACTTTCGCCTCGATCACCGGGGAGCCGTCGAACAGGTCACCGTATTCGAGCAGGTCGGTTTCCATGGCCAGTACCTGCTGCATGCGCAGGGCCCACTGCTGGTCCCAGGGCCTCGGCAGGCCCAGCGCCTCGTTCCAGGCGGGCAACTGGATGGCCCTGGCCCTGGCGTTTTTCGACAGGGTGACGGCCAGCATTTCCAGTACGATACGCTGCACGTTATTTTCCGGCTGGGACTCTGTCAGTCCCAGGGAGTTGACCTGCACGCCGTAGCGGAAGCGTCGCTGCTTTTCATCATCTACCCCATAGCGCTCGCGGGTGAGCTTGTCCCACATCGCGCCAAAGGCGCGCAGCTTGCAGGTTTCCTCCACAAAGCGGATACCCGCATTGACGAAGAAGGAGATGCGTCCCACCACCGCCGCGAAGCGGTCGGGGGAGATCTGGCCGGAATCCCTCACCGCGTCCAGGATGGCGGTCGCGGTGGACAGGGCGTAGGCGAGTTCCTGGGTGGGAGTGGCACCGGCTTCCTGCAGGTGGTAGCTGCAGATGTTGGTGGGATTCCACTTGGGAATATTCTCCACGGTGTAGGCGATCAGGTCCGTGGTGAGGCGCACCGACGGCCCCGGCGGGAAAATGTAGGTGCCCCTGGACAGGTACTCCTTCAGGACGTCGTTCTGGGTAGTGCCCTCCAGCTTTGACGGGTCCACGCCCTGGCGTTCCGCCACGGCCACATACAGTGCCAGCAGCCACGGTGCCGTGGCGTTGATGGTCATGGAGGTGTTCATCTGGTCCAGGGGAATCTGGTGGAAGAGGGCCTCCATATCGCCGATATGGTCGATGGGCACGCCCACCTTGCCGACCTCGCCCCGCGCCAGCGGGTGGTCAGAGTCGTAACCGGTCTGGGTAGGCAGGTCGAAGGCTACCGAGAGGCCGGTCTGCCCCTTGCTCAGGTTCATCCGGTACAACTCGTTGGAGGCCTTCGCGGAGGAGTGTCCGGAGTAGGTGCGCATCAGCCATGGCCGATCCCGTTTTGCAGTGTCCTGGCTCACAGTCGTATCCTCAGCGGGGGCGGCGCTTGATCAGCAGGCGTCGCTCGATTTCAAAAATCTTGGCGGGGATCTTGTCCTTGCCGAGTTCGCGCTTGCTGTCTTCCTTGATAAACAGGTCGGCCCCGTACTGTTCCAGGGCCGCCGCGGCGGAGATGTTCTTCACACCGATCAGTTGCATGGTGACCAGCGCAAACTCGGCCGCCCCGGGCACCTCCTCCACCGCCAGGATGCGGCTCAGCGCGCCCACGGTGTCGCCGGCAAAGGCGGGTTGGGTGTGGTAACCCTCGGTGAAGCCGAGTTCCCAGACCGCATGCTCACTCACATCGCGGCTGGCCAGGCCGTCCAGCCAGGCGAACACCAGGCCGCCATAAACAATGGGTTCGCCGCTCATCTTGCCGGACAAGCCGCTGGAGAAAATCCGGTCGAAGTGCAGCGGATGGCTGTTGCCCACCAGGTAGGTGAGGGCCATGTGCTCCTCGGTAATGGTGCGGCCGTTGGCGTGCACGATGATGTCGCCCGGCTCGAAGTCCTCGGCGTAGGTATTGGGTCCGGTGAGGCCCTGGGCGTAGGTGCCGCCGGCCAGCGGTATCTCTATCCTGGGCTCTTCCTCCCCCGGGAACGGCTCTGTGATCGGCGCTGCGGGCGTCGTCGGCAGACGGTCGCCGCGCCAGGCCACCATGATCTTGCGCTCGTACTGCAGTACCACGTGGTCGTCCTGGTTGACGCTCACGGTGCGGATACGGGCAATGCCGGGTTTGTCCGGGCCGCGATCCTTGCGCTCCAGTACCTTGGTAAAGGCCCGCAGGGTATCGCCCGCGTAGACCGGGCGCAGGAATTGCACCTGGTAATAGCCCAGATTGGCGATCGCTTTTTCCGAGTCGTTCTGTACGCCCAGTGACAGGGTGACATTGAATACCATCTGCGGACTGGCCGGCAGGTCACTGAAACCGTGGTCGAGAGCATATTGCAGGTTCAAATACAGCGGGTTGGCCTGCATGAAGGTGCGGGCGAAATCGAGCATGGTGGCGCGCTCAAAGGTGAAACCGCGAGGATGCTCAAATACCTGGCCCGGCTCCAGTTCGTCCAGGTAGCGGCCGTACTGGGGCTGGCGGGTGCGCGCCAGGTCGACGGGCACATCCGCGGCGATCTCCGGCTGGGGCGTCAGTGGCAGGGAAAGTGACATGGCCGGGTTCCTCAGGCTGCATTCTCTATGAGTGAGCGGGTGATGACTTTCAGGGCCAGAGTCTCCTCCGCACCCTCGAAAATGGACAGTACCCTCGCATCCACAAAATAGCGGCTCACCGGTACTTCCTCCGCGTAGCCCATGCCGCCGTGGATCTGCAGGGCCTCGCGAGTAACCCATTCGGCGGTTTTGCAGGTAAACAGCTTGGCGCCACTGGCTTCCATGTCGCCCTTGCCTTCATCCATCAGGCGGGCAACTCCGTAGGTGATCTGCCGGCAGGCGGCCAGGTGGGCTGTCATGCGGGCGAGTTTCACCCGGGTGAGCTGGTAATCGCCAATGGCGTGGTTGAATACCACGCGTTCCCTGGAGTAGGAAATGGAACGCTCCAGGGCAGCACGCATCAGGCCTACCGCGCGGCCCGCGGTCTGGATGCGGCCACCGGCGAAGCCCGCCATGGCGAAGTAGAAGCCCTTGCCCTGGCCTTCAGAGCCTCCCAGCATGTTGGCCTCGGGAACAAAGAAATCATCAAAGAACAACTCGTATGAGTGCATGCCGCGGTAGCCTAGCGTCGCGATTGCGCGGCCGGTCAGCGTACCGCCCGTCTCCGGGGTGACCTCGAATTCATGACCATCGCTGCTGGGCTTTTCCACCAGGAACATGGACAGGCCGCGGTAGCCCTGGGCGGGGTCCGGGTTGGTGCGCGCCAGTACCAGCAGCACCCCGGCTTTGCCCCCGAAGGTACACCAGGTCTTGGCGCCGTTGAGTATCCAGCCGCCCTCCGTCGGCGTTGCCTTGAGCTTCACGCCGGCAACATCCGAGCCGTAGTTGGGCTCGGTCACCGCCACGGCGCAGAGGGGGTCACCCACCGCGAGTTTGGGTAACCAGTGCTGCTTCTGCTCTTCGGTGCCTCCCTTGAGCAGTGCCCGGGCAAGGATTTCCGGACGGGTGATCAGGCTGCCGGCGGCGCCGAGTGAGCCGCGTGACAGCTCCTCGGTGACCACGATCATGCCCATGTTATCTTCCTTGTCATCCTCCTGCAGTCCGCCATAGCTCTCGGGAATGGACAATCCGAAAACACCCATTTCCTTAAGGGGTTCCAGGATGGCGTCGGGAATGATCAGGTCCTGCCGGTGTACCTCCTCGGCCAGGGGCATCACCACGTCGTCTGCAAATTTGTGGAAGGTGTCGCGCATCATGGTGTAGCGCTCTTCCAGCAGGTCGGGTCCCAGATCGGCACCCCGGTCCACCACGTCCTGGCCGATGGCCGCGATATTGGCAGCGCTGAGCTGGCTGGCCAGGAACGCCGCCTGGCTGTTGAGCACCGCGGCGACATCGGCATCCGCCAGCTCGAAATCCGCGAGGCGGGCCCGCAGGCGGGCGCAACTGGCGGTAACGGCCTCGGCACAGAACAGGGCGCAGAGACGGCTGGTGAATTCGTCGTCGCACTGGCGGGAGTGATCCAGCATAAAGCGCGCCGCGCAGCACTCCGCCCAGCTCAGCGACAGCTCGTAGGAAACCAGTTGGTAAGCATCGAGCTTCGCGTTCGACAGCTTGCCCGCATCGAGTGTTTTCGCCTTGAGTGTGCTCAGGGCGCGGTCGATAAGATCCTGTGTGCCCTGCAGTACAGCGGCCGCCTGGTCCAGTAATTGGCGGCCTGTCGAAGAGACGTCAGTCATTGTGCTTTCTGCCTTTTGTGATGAACGGGGTGATGGCTGGGGCTAATCGGGGTGAGCTGGTACCCGGACCCCTCGCGGGAATCAGCCGGCTATTTTATCGTTCGCGGCAGGGGCATACAACCGCGAAGAGCGATCGTTGCGGGGCCGGGCGCAGCCCGGAAAAGCCGGCCGTTATCTGGACGGGGGCTCTGGTGTAGACGGTGGCAGACCCTGAAAATGACAAAACCCGGCGCGTGGCCGGGTTTTGCGTTATAACTTGAAGCAACCGTCCTTGCGGGCGGTTGTGGTGTAGCTTACCAGTTGAAGCCCACACCGATGTTGTACAGGTACAGGCCATCATTTGAACCGTTCTCAAACGAATCAGTGCTGTCGAACAACCATGAGTACTCTACGCCGAAGTTGATGTAGGTCTTCTTCAGTACGTACAGCTTCATGCCGACTTCGATGCCGGCAGCGCCGGTGTCGTCAACGACATCATCTTCACCATAGATATAGCCCAGGTTGGCGCCCAGGTAGGGGCGATAGTTGCCGTCCAGGAAGTTGTACATGATGAAGCCGCGCGTTGCGCCAGCCCAGCTGTTGCCGCCCTGGTCCTGGTCCACGCCGTTGATGCTCTGGCGCAGGCCGGTCTGCCATTTGTCGGTCAGGAAGTAGCCCAGCTCGCCTGAAACGCCGTAGGCGGTAGTGTCAAAGTCGTTGTCGCTGGAACCACTACCGGAAACGGTGAAGCTCTTGTCACCTTTTACCGGGCCGTCACCGGGAGCGGCAAAGCTTACCAGCGGGGCAGCCAGCAGGGCCGATGCAATCAATACCAGAGTCTTGTTCATTACGTGTACCTCCACAAAAATTAATTCCAACAGGCATGTGTGCCCTGTCAGTGGTGCGCATCTTGGGGCAAGTGAAGCGTGAAAAATAGTAAATATTCAGCTACGTGAGTGTGATTTTCACACAGGATATTTAGCTGTTTCAGGTGATCCATATCAATTTTGAAGACGGGTAAATGGGGACCCGGGGGCGCGCAATGCCCGCCCCGCCTGCGTTTCCCGGTGACGGGCTGCTGTTGCCTCCGCGGTGCCGGTTTCTGTATGCTGGCCACCCTTTAAAACGCACAGTCAACAAGACTGTGTCTGCCGTATGGAGCCTGAATATGACTATCAGACCTCGCCGTTCCCTCCTTTATATGCCCGGTTCGAATCCGCGGGCCCTGGATAAAGCCAGATCCCTGCCAGCCGACGGCCTGATACTCGACCTCGAAGATGCCGTTGCGCCTGACGCCAAGGGGCTGGCCCGGGAGCAAATCGTCGCCGCGTTGGCTGAAGGCGGCTACGGCCACCGTGAACTGCTGGTTCGCATCAATGCCCTGTCCACCGAGTGGGGGGCGGAAGATGTCCGCGCCATCGCCGCGGCCGGCACGCCACCCGACGGGGTTTTGATTCCCAAGGTATCTACTGCCGAGGATGTTAAAGAAGCCATCTCGGCGTTTGAGTCGGCGGGTTGTCCTGCCTCGGTCGATTTCTGGATCATGATCGAAACCCCGCTGTGCATACTTAACATAGCCGAGGTTACCGCTGCGCACCCGAGGTTGAAGGGTGTCGTGATGGGAACCTCGGACTTGTCCAAGGACACGCGGGTGCGCCATACCCCAGATCGGCTGGGTTTTATTACTGCACTCAATCTCAGCGTTTACGCCGCCCGTGCGCACGGCCTGGAGGTTATCGACGGCGTCCATCTGAACCTGGATGACGACGCTGGGCTGGAGGCCGCCTGTCGGCAGGGCAGGGAACTGGGTTTTGACGGCAAGAGCCTGATTCACCCGAAACAAATCGCCGCGGCGAATGCGGCATTTGCGCCGGATGAAGCAGAGCTTGACCAGGCCAGGGCCATCATCGACTGCTGGCAGCAGGCGCAGGCGGAGGGCAAGGGGGTGGTCGTGCTCAACGGTCGCCTGGTGGAAAACCTCCATGTCGAGGAAGCGCAGCGCCTGCTGGAACTGGGTGACGCCATCGCCAGCATCAGCTAGCGCCGCACCGTGTGTTGCGGCTGGATACGCCTGGTTTCAGTCCAAACCTTGATCCAGTCGCTACACTCGCGCTGCCTGCCGCGCTAGTGTTAGCTCGTTCATTGTAGCCGGAGGCCCCATGGAAAAGCTGAGCTCACAGGACGCGGGCTTTCTCAAGATTGAATCCGCTCACTGTCCCTTTCACGTCGCCGGATTGATGATCCTGAAATTACCCGCGCATGCCTCGCGGGACTATCTGCGACAACTGGCGCGCAAATGCGGCCGGATGAATGAAGTCTGGCCCATGCTGAACAAGAAGCTGCAGGACCCGGTTAACCTGTCAGCTGCCGCCTGGGTACCTGCTGACGATTACCGCGCCGAGCGCCATGTGTTGCACTACGCACTGCCCGGGCCTGGCCGCATGGATGACCTGCTGCGCCTGGTTACCCGCGCCCATGAGCGGCCGCTGGACCGTTCGCGGCCGCTGTGGGAGATGCATGTTATCGAGGGCCTGAGTGGCGACCGCTTTGCGCTCTACTGCAAGATTCATCACTCACTGATAGACGGTGTGGGCGCGATGAAGATGATGCAGTCGTTTCTCAGCCCGTCGCCGAAGGAAAAGATCGACCTCAACCGGGTCCATCCTGCAATAGAGAAAAACGACGGTCATCACTCGCTGTTCCAGGCGCTCGGGGATATGACCCGGAGTATGCAAAAGCAGTACAGGGCACTGCCGGAGTTGTCCCGCCTGCTGGCACACATGGGGGCCGATGCGCTGCAGGGCAAGCAGGATGTCATGCGCCTGCCGTTCACCTCTCCGCGTACTATTTTCAATACGCAGCTGGATTCAAGCCGGGCAATAACGGTTTGTGACCTGTCCCTGGGCGGCGTCAGGAAAATCGCCCGCCAGGCGGGTGGCTCAATCAACGACGTGTTGCTGGCCGTCTGTGGTGGTGCGCTCAGGCGCTACCTGCTGGCCCAGAAGGCCCTGCCCAAGCCTTCTCTCGTTGCCGGTATGCCGGTTTCCCTGAAGGCCGCAGGGGAGGAGGGTGGTAACAAGCTCAGTTACATCATGAGCCCATTTTTCACCGACGAGAGCGATGACTGGCGGCGCCTGCAGCGGGTAATGAAAGTCACGCGTGGCGCCAAGGCCGAACTGGGCAAGGTGTCGACGACCGCCGCGGAGGATTACTACGCATTGCTCATGGCGCCGACAGTCCTGCTCACCGTCACGGGCCACGCGACCCTGGTGCGGCCTGCCACCAACGCCATATTTTCAAACGTGCCCGGTTCACCGGACAAGCTGTATATCGAGGGAGCCGAACTGGAGCATCTGTACCCGCTGTCGATCGTCACCGATGGCATGGGCCTGAATATCACCGTGGTAAGTCATGCAAACAGGTTATGCTTTGCGATTATCAGCTGCCCCACAGAACAGCCGGGGATCGAGACTCTGGGCAAGTTGCTCAAGGAAAGCTACCGGGACTTGCAGGCCGCCGCTCGCAATGCCTGAGCACTGCGGCTGAAATTTCGCAGGCGCAGCCCTAATTCCTCTGCTCCGGCTCCCCTTCCAGCCAGCGCACGGTGGCCGTTGCAACACCGGGCGCGAGGGTCTGCGCCACCGGCGGCATCACCACTCCCAATACTTCGTCCGCCTGCCATGGCGGGTTCACGAAGGCCATGCCGGAGCCATACATGCCACCGTCCTCGACTTGTCCGGTCACAGTGAGCTCACTCAGCAGTATGTTACCCAGGTCCGCGCGCGCCAGTGCCGCCAGTAGTTCGAGATGCCTCGATGCGGGCAGCAGGGGATACCAGATGGCGTAGATGGCATTCGCCCAGCGGCCGTGTGCGCCAGCGACCAATGCTGCGATGCGCCGATACTCGTCTTTTACCTCATAACTCGGATCAAGCAACACCAGGCCGCGCCTCACAGGTGGTGGCACCAGTGCGATCAGTCCTTCGTAACAGTCCCTTGCATGCACGCTGAACCGCGCGTCACCCCGGAAATTCTTTTTCAGGCTGAGCTGTGATTGCGGGTGCAGCTCGAACAACAGCGCCTTGTCCTGTGCCCGCAGCCACTGCCGGGCGAGTGCCGGCGAGCCGGGATAGCGGCGCAACACGCCGTCCTGGTTCAGTTCCGCAACTGCCCGGAGATAGGCGCAGAGCGCAGGTGAATCAGTACTTTGCGCAGGGCGCCACAATTTGCCTATGCCGTCGGCGAACTCAGTGGTCTTGCGCGCCTGGGCGCTGGCCAGGTCATAGCTGCCGGCGCCGGCGTGGCAGTCTACATAGGAGAAAGGCTTGTCTTTCTTCAGGAGAGCCTCGATCAGGATGCGCAGGCACAGGTGCTTGTGGACGTCGGCAAAATTACCGGCGTGGTACTCGTGCTGGTAGCTCAGCATACGCCGAGGCTGCGCGCCTGGCTGAGCAAGCGCAATGCCTGAGCGGTCAGGGTATGTCTGTGCGGATAAGTGATCGCCGGAAAGTCCCGTTAATCTGTCCGGATTTCGGTGCGTGAGCCGCCGTCGAAACAGGCCTTGCTGCTGTTGCCGGGACATATCACCTGGTAGGTCGTGCACTTGCCACAGCCCTCAACTCCCACGTTGAAAACAGCGCGCTCCGGGCCGGACCGATAAGCTGGCTTTAACCGTACTGGCATATGGATGTCCCTTGCCTCGAAAAGATCGGGAGAGCCGGAGTTGGCTCTGCAGGATAGTAGTCGCGATTTCGGGCTCATTCAAGGCTGGCAACAGCGAGCGCTGACGGCCCCGATCGCAGTCCGGACCCGCTGGCCTGGGTTATTGGAATCCCTGCCTATAGATTGTGCAGCTGTCCAGGCGGCGCTCGATTTCGCTGTTGACCAGCGCGTAGGCAGCGCTGTCGAGATCCTCGTAGCGGCTCTTGAATTCCAGTTCCATCAGGCCTTCCGGCAAGTCGTCGTAGCCTGGCATATAGTCCGCTTCCTGCGCCCGATTGCCCATAAAGTGTTGTAATTCGACTGCTTTGGTACCCAGCGCAACTTCGGCCAGGGATACCCCTGCGCGGTCGGCCAGCAGGTCCGCGAAGCTGAAGCCGGAACCGCCCCTGGAATCGTCCATTTCCTTGAACACGCCAATAGTGTCCGCCAGGGCACTTCCGCCAGCCGCGGTGAGGGCCGCTGAAATACCGAAGTGCCTGGCCAGGTCAGTTCTCCCGCGCAGTGTCAGCTTGATGGGTCCCGGCTCAGGCAGGCCCTCGGCGGCCTGCGAGCCCACCAGGTAGCCGATGGAATTTCCGCTGAGCATCACGCCCAGCGCCAGCAACAGGGCGCGGTTCTCTGCCGTCGGGTCCTTACTCCCGGCGCTGCGCTCTAGCGCCAGCGTGAACAGGGGTTGCAGCAGGCGATCCAGGGATACCGCGCCGCGGCCGTGTGTGAGGGACTGGCGAGCGATTTCAGTGTAGTACGCGATAATTCGCTGGCGATCCTGCTCGGGTAGAAACAGCTCGCGCCCCGTCGCCTGCAGGCGCTCAGCGAGGCCTGCTTGCCACTCATAGACAATCTGTAGAGCCTGTGGCTGTACACTGATCTCCTGTACGGCGGTCATTGCATCGCGATACTCGGTGAAGCGGCTGGAGAGGTAGTGGTCAATGACAGTGAGCAATGGGCCGAACAGCCAGCCTGGAAGCCGGGTATCTCCAAACTGCAGTCGATCAAGCGCCAGGTGTGACCCGCTTTGCTCCAGCCGGGCCGACAGGTTGAGGAACTGCCCGAGTGGGTTGGCGGGGAGCGCCAGGCTGTAGTCCAGATCCACCCTGCCCGGGTTCAGCTTTACGCTCAGCGCCTGGTGTTTCGCATGCGAGACAGCCTGGTTGAGCAGAAGGTTGATGTCGCGGGCACTGATCTCCACGCGGCGTGTCTCACCATCGCGAAGGTCGCGCGGGTCATTTTGTTCAAGCAGTTCCTTGATGCGGCCCACGTCCTCGTGACGCATGCTGTCGTCCTGTGCGACCAGCGGCTCCTGCTGCACAGCGGTTACCAGCAGCAATGCTGGCAGTCCCAGGACAAGGAACGGCAGTAACAGTAATAACAGCCTTGGCAACAGCTTGAACAACCATTTTTCCCCTGTTAGCCGGGGCCGTTCGAGCCGGGGGGCTCCTCATAGATAACGTAAATCTTCCTGGTGTGCTCCAGTACTTCCCACTCACCCTCGAACCCGGCCGGGACGCAGACATGATCGCCGGCGGCAAGGGCCATTTCGTTACCCTCGAGGTCGCGCAGAATGGATTTGCCGGACAGGATATGGAAATACTCGTTCTCAGTGTATATCACTTTCCAGCAGCCTGGCTCCGCGCCCCATTCACCGGCAAAAAACCGGTTGCCCGCTTCAAAGTGCAGGGTGTTGCTCTGCTCCGGGTGACCCTTTATCAGTCGATCCGCCGGCGTGGGGTAACGCTCTTCAGCAGCGTTACTGGTGGCAAAATTGACAAGGTCTGCAACAGTTCTGGTCATGGCGTATCCCTGGGTATCCCGGTGAGTTGGCGGCGTAATGCCGTGGCGCGCTTAACACAATTGTAGAATAATACACGCAGCTGCATTATTTCGAGCATGGAACAGGTGCGGCCCCGTTACCTCGGCAGCGCTCAGGCATGAGGGCACGGAACCTGGTGGTTCAGGACTGTTTGTTCCACGTCAATGTATTTGTGAGCTAATTCGCGCATACTTGCACGGTTAGCAGTACGATGCATTGCCGAGTCAGGATGTTGCAATGTTATGCAGTTCCTTAACGCAGAGAAAATCTTGGAGATAGACAATGGCTAAAGCTAAGGCAAAAAAAGTAGCGAGCAAGAAGGCAGCGGTAAAGAAAAAACTCAGCGGCCTTGATCTGGGTAAGTACCTGGATGAAATGAAAATTGGCAGCTACAAACTGGATGACGTACTCGAGGGCACCAGCAAGAACGTGCAGGCGATCGCCGACGCAAACCGCGCGATTGTCGATGGCTATATCGACATCGCCAAGCGTCAGTACGACATGCTCAAGGACCTGCTTGATGACCTGAAAAAAGTGAGCGGCGACCGGTCCGATATGGTCAAGGAACTCAAGAAGGTGGTCGAACAGGCGCGCAAGGACGTACAGGTCCTGCAGAAAATGGCCAGTAAAACCAATGCAGCTGCGCAGAAGATCGTCAAGAAGCGTTCCGAAGCGAATCTGAAGGCGTGGAAGAAGTTGGTCGCGGATGCGCGCAAGGCTCTCTCTGGCAAGGGCGCCACTGTGGGTAAGAAGGCTGCTGCCAGGAAGAGACCCGCTGCCAAGAAGAAGGCCGCTGCAAAGAAAAAGGTCGCTGCAAAGAAAAAGGCTGCTGCCAAGAAAAAGCCGGCTGCCAGGAAAAAGGCAGCCGCTCGCAGGAAAGCGGCCCCCAAAACCAAAGCGGCGGCATAGTCCGCCACTGACGCTTGATTTAATTCCCGCTACTTACCGGCGTCCGGGTCCGCAATGGACCAGGCCGCCGGATACTCCCCCGACTTCCTGATTGTGCATATATTGACCTGACGCAAGGACAGCATGCGGATCCGCGTTCATGCTACCCGCCCGGTATTTACCGCATATTGTGGGGAATTGATTCATGACATCCGCTCGTTCACCGCAGGGAGATTCCACTGCATTACGCATTGTTGGCAAGCTCAGCGATGCCTTTGACCGGCTTGAGGGACGCATTCGAGACCGCGCCTACGAGATTTTCAAGGATCGTGGCAGCGATGACAGCGATCCCATTGCGGACTGGCTGGAGGCCCAGCTGGAGGTGCTGGCGCCGGTGGAGCTCGTATTGAAGGACCAGAAGAAAAACATTGTTGTCGAGGGCAACCTGAAAGGGTTTACGCCGAAGGAAGTTGAGGTGGAAGTGGGCGCGCGGGAGCTGAGAGTGTTCGGCTCACACAGGGCATCGAATACCGGTAAAAAATCTGCAGCGACCGGGACGTTATCTGAAACGGTGCATTTTTTCCAGGCCGTGCAACTGCCCTGCGAGGTGGATGCGGATACCAGCAGTGCCAAACTCCTGAAAAACGGCAAACTCGTCGTCACCTTGCCCAAAAAAAACTGACAGGCCTTTCACGCGCGGCTTTAAAGACCTGACCTGTTACTGGTCCGGCCATTGCCAGCCTGTGAGTTCGCCGTCCCCGGGCGCAGTGGCATTGTTTATCCGATCCTCCGCCATGGTTGGCTTCTCCCGACAGTTCGTCTCCTAACCGTACTTCTGCACCACCCATGGCGTGTCGGTACCCCCATGCATTTTGCCGGCATATGGAACCTCAGCGGCCTTTGCCTCTTGCCGGGCGGTTGGGCGGGTCAAATGGGGGTGGCTTATGCGGCCCTGTCGTCTTATCCAAATTCACTGTCGCGGAATATCAAATGATTTCCGGCCCCCCGGTTTAGAGTGGTCATATCCGCTGTGGAACATTGAATAGTATTGGGAGATAGAAAATGGCTGGAGTAAAGGCACCCCGGACTCTGTTTGTTACCGGAGGAATGAGCGGCCTCGGCCGCGCCCTCGCCGCGACCTACTTGCAGCGCGGAGCCGACGTGGCAATTTTTGATATGGCTGTGCAGGACGATGTGCTTCGCCAGCTGGAAAACTGCAGGCAGCGGGATGCCCAGAAAGTTATTGTCTACCAGGTCAGCGTGACCGATTGTGCCGCACTGGCGGAAGTGGTTCAGCAGGCTGTCGATGCTATCGGTGTTCCCGAGCTCGCGATCAACTGTGCGGGCATACAGCGGGCAGCCCCCTTTGGGCAATTGTCACGGGAAGATTTCGAGTCGGTGGTTCAGGTTAATCTCTTTGGCTCGCGCAATTTCGCCGCTACTGTACTGCCACACATGCGCGGCGGATCCCGGCTGGCGCTGGTTTCCTCCATGGCAGGCTTTGCCGCCAACTACTCTTATGCCACCTACTGCGCGTCAAAATTCGCGGTGGTCGGCCTGGGCCGGGTGTTGCGACTGGAGCTCAAGCCGCGTGGTATCGATGTGAGCCTTATTTGCCCGCCCGAGGTGGATACGCCAATGGTGGTGGAGGAGGCCCGCTCCATGCATCCGGTGTCGCGCCGGCTCAAGGATGTGGGTGGTACATTGTCGGTCGAGGCGGCCATAGCGGGCATCGTCGCCGGGCTGGATGCAGGCAGGCATGTCATTATTCCGGGTTTCAAGGCAAGGCTCACCTACTTCTGTAACCGCTATCTCCCGGATTTCCTCATGAACGCGTTGGTAGACTGGATTGTTGCGGCAGAGCTGAAGAAGATGGGGTCCGGCCCACATCAAGGCCCCGGAGGGCTTTAGCCCTGGCGCTTGTCATCCCTGCAGAACAGGCCAACAGCGTTGCGCGGGTATCCCGGCACTTCCCTGGGCGATTCAACAGGTCGGTCGAGGTGCAGTTGCGCTGGAAATTTTCAGGACAGCGCCAGTTGGCGCGATCGGCAGTATTGAGCTTAGATAAATAACACGATTTTTGCGGAGGAAGCCATGGACACAGTAAGCGAGAAGCAAATCTGCCAGGTAGCTTTCACCGCGCTCAACGCGCCGGCGCTTAGGGAGTGGTATGTGAACGTGTTCGGCCTGGTAAAGGCCGGCAAGATGCTCTTCTTTCCCCCGGCCACTTCCAGGGTGCAGGGTATCCCCGGCGCCTGGGAGAAATGCAGCTGGGCGATAGACCAGCAGGACTATTTCCAACTGGAATTCTTCCAGTTCTGGAAGCCCCGTGGCCAATTGAAGTCTCCCGACTGGCGCCCCTGCGATATCGGTTACAACATGGTGGGCATCGCCGTGAACGATTTCGATCAGGTGTTGCGCAATGTGGGCGCTTTTTCCGCGGTGCCCCGGCCGCAGATTGTCGGGGAGGCCGGTCGCCGTCGCGCCTGTGTCACCGACCCCGAGGGGAACTGGGTCGAAATCCACGAGTGCGACCCCCTCACCCTGGTCGAGGGGGTCGATGCCAGCGTATTGCGACCCGAGGTACCCGCCGTGGTCAGGACCGTGCGGGCGTCCGTGCCCAGCCTCGAGGACGCCCGCGCGACCTTCGTCGACGCCATGGGACTGGTAGAAGTGGAGGATTTCCAGCTGCACACCGCAAGGGACGAAAAACGGTGGGGCTTGCCCCGGGCAAAGTGCCGCTCGCTGGTCCTGCGGAGCGCCAATTTCCTGGTGGAACTGGTGGAATACAAATCCCCCCAGCCCGGACCCTGGCCCGCGGGCTACTCGCTGGCCGATCAGGGCATCATGAATATCGCCCTGGGTTACCGCGACTCACACGACTATGCCCGCGCCTTCGGCCAGGCGACCCGCCAGGGCATGCGGCCCAATGGCAAGGTGCTCGATGCCGGGCTGTTCGAGGTAATGTACGTCAATGACAGGCACGGCTTCAGTGTGGAAATGCTGCGTGCGCGCAAGGCTCTTTGGTCGTTGACAGGGTTCAACGCCGCGGAGGGCTACGTGGATCAGCAGATTGAGATCAATGCCCCGGCCGCGGATGTGTGGCTACAACTCACTGATCACGCGGCCCTGGGCAGCTGGAGCATATTCAGCGGCAGGGTGTTGCGAGCCGGTCGGGAGGAGCCGAACGGGGTCGGCTGCCTGCGCGAGTTGTCTTTTGCAGGCATGCGTATCACCGAGGAGGTCACTCACTGGGATGAGGGACGTCACTATACCTACAAATTGCGCTCCGGCGCCCCCTTTCGGGCTCACCAGGGTGACGTGTTCGTAACCGAAAATAACGGTCGCACGAAGGTGCGCTGGGCGATACGTTTCGACTCATGGATTCCATTCAGCAACAGGCTTACCGCATGCTTGCTGGGCCTGGTGTTCGGACAGGCACTGCGCAAGTTGAAAAGCCGGCTGGAGGCTTACCAGCCGGGTGAGCGCTTCTGATGCGGCTCAGGTAACCAGTTTGAAGCAGGGCACATAGTTGCTGGAGTCCAGCTTCATGCGGCCCTGGGCTACGAAAGCGGCCAGCAGTTCCCCAAGGCTTCCCACGACATCCGCGTCGCCGTGTAATTGATAGGGGCCGTGTGCCTCTACTGCGCGCACACCAAATTCCTTGATATTACCCGCCACGATACCGGAGAAAGCCCGCCGCAGTTCGGACGCCAGTTCGTGTACCGGTTGCCGCCGGTGCAGCTGTAACGCCGCCATGTTTTCATGGGTGGGGTGGAATGGTTGCTGTAAGTCCTCCGGAATTGCCAGCCCCCAGTTGTAACTGAAGGACTCCTGCTGTTCCATGCGGTACTCGCGGACTTTTTTTATGGTTCGTTTCAGTGTTTTCGCCACGGCGGGGGCATCGCCGCAGATAATTTCATAGTGCCTGGCTACCTCATCCCCGAGGGTGCTGCGCAGGAAAGCGTCGATCTGCTCGAAGTAGGCGGCGCTCGATGCGGGTGCGGCCAGTACTACCGGCATCGGCAGGTCGGCGTTGGCCGGGTGCATTTTAACCCCCAGCAGGTAGAACAGTTCCTCCGCGGTACCCGCGCCACCGGGAAAAACCACTACCGCGTGGGCCAGCCGGACGAATGCCTCCAGCCGTTTCTCAATATCGGGAAGTATCACCAGCTCGTTCACCAACGGGTTGGGCGACTCGGCGGCAATAATGCCCGGCTCGGAAATCCCCACAAATCGGCTGCTGTGGTTGAGCTGCTTGGCGTGGCCGATGGTGGCGCCCTTCATCGGCCCTTTCATGGCGCCGGCGCCGCAGCCGGTGGCGATATCGAAGCCCCGCAGGCCCAGCTGATAACCCACCTCCTTGGAATAGTCGTATTCGGGCCTCGAAATAGCATGACCACCCCAGCAGACGACCAGTCGTGGTGGCAGGTTGCTGCTGACGACGCCGGCGTTGCGCAGGATGCGAAAGACGGTATCGGTTATGCCCGTGCCGCTGCTGAGGTCGAAGTGTTGCTGCTCAACCAGTTTGTGATAGGTAAAAATAATGTCGCGCAGCGCGGAAAACAGGTGGCTGCGAATTCCCTCGATCATCTTGCCATCGACAAACGCGTGGGCAGGGCAGTTGTAAAGTTTCAGCTTGAGCCCGCGGGATTCGGGTACCACTTTCACTTCGAAATCATTGTATAGACTGTAGAGTTCCCGGGCGTCGTCCACGTCCGAGCCGGTATTCAATACCGCCAGCGCGCACAGCCGAAACAGCTGGTGGACCTCCTGTCCGGCAGATGCGAGGCTCGCCATCTCGCGCTGTGAAAGCAGGTTGAGGCTCTGTATTGGCCTTACTGAAGCGAAGCCGATCTTTTCTGACATGTGTCCACCGCAATGTAGATAGTTGTGTTTGCCGGCTGTACGACAGGGTGCATCGACGCCGCTTCAGTAGCTGCCACCTTCAGTCAACGGACGGTGGCGGGCCCGGTAGATTCGCCGGTCGCTGGTTGCTGATCCAGATGTTAATGCGCTGCTCCAAAATGGGCAAAGGGAGAGAACCGCCTCCCAATACCGCGTCGTGAAAACCGCGAATATCGAAGCTGTCCCCGAGCGCGCTGTTTGCCTGCTCCCGCAAAGCCAGCAGTTTGAGCATGCCCACCTTGTAGGAGGTGGCCTGCCCGGGGTCTGACAGATAGCGCCGTATCTCGGCGCGGATGTAGACTTCAGGCATCGCCGTATTTGCCAGCATATAGTCCACAGCCTCTTGCTCGCTCCAGCCCAGGGCGTGGAGCCCGGTGTCCACTACCAGTCGTACGGCGCGAAAAAGCTCGCCGTTCAGACGGCCAACATCGTTATAGGGATCACTGAAAGCACCCATCTCCCGGGCGAGATACTCGGCGTACAGGGCCCAGCCCTCGCCGTAAGCGGAGTACCAGATGTCGCTGCGGAATAATGGCAGTTCACGCTGCTCCAGGGCAATGGCGGACTGCATATGATGCCCCGGGATAGCCTCGTGGTAAGCGGTTGTCTCCAGATCAGTCCTGTTCAGGGCAGACATATCGGACAGGTGCAGGTAGTAAGTGCCCGGACGAGTAGCGTCGGCGGTGCCATCCTGGTAGAAAGGCGACATGCCATCCTGTTCCATGAACGGTTCGACCCGTTTTACCACCAGTTCAGCGTTGGGGAGAATGCCAAAATATTCGGGCAGGCGCGCTTTCATGCCATTTATAAACTGCCTGGACTGCTCGATGTAGGCCTCGCGACCAGTGTCGTCATTGCCGAAGTAAAACTGTTGGTCCGTGCGAATGAACCGAAAAAAATCTTTCACAGTCCCCTCGAACCCCAGGCTCTTCATGATCTGTTGGACTTCACCACGAATACGGGCAACCTCGGCCAGGCCCAGCGCGTGTATCTCGGTGGCAGACATATCGGTGGTGGTGTAATACGCCAGGCAATAATCGTAGAAGGCTTTTCCATTGGGGAGGGAAGTCGCGCCCTGCGCCGTGACGTTGGTGTTGGGCAGGTCTCTCTGCAACCAGGCGATAAGTTCCCGGTAGGCTGGGAGTAATGACTCATTGAGCGCAGCTCGAGTTTGTTTCCGCAGGGTCTGTGCTGTTGTTGCATTGATAAGCCCGCGAGTCAGCAGGCTGGTGATTTTGCTGTTGGCATCTGCCCACAACGGCGCATCGGTGTTTGAGTCCGCGTTGAAAGGTACGCCGGTGATGACCTTGCCGGCGACGTCGATAACGCTCTCGTAGGCGAAGCGGGGCGGGCGAATACCTTCCGCGGCGGCCACTTGCGCGCGTTGCAGTGACTGGCGCAGGGCGCGGGCCGATGCTCTCACCCGCGCAATATAGTCCACCATCTCCTGTTCGGTATCCACGCTGTGCAGATTGATCAGGAACTCAGGCAGATAGCTGTGCACACCCCACTCTGAGGTGAACTGGTAGTGGTGGCGAAGAAACGGGAGCCGTTCCTTGAACACCTGCAGGCGGTATATCCAGAAGTCATAGGAGATGCGGCCCTCGGGGGTCAGCTTTTCGTAATCAAATGTCCGGCGCAGCTCGGCCACGCTCTGCTCAAGCAGCCGGTATTCGGCAAGCTCGCCTGCCTCGCTGAAATCGTCGATCTCGGCGTAGCCGGTTTTGCGGCCCAGGGAAGTCAATTGCATCGGCGATTGCCTGAGCTCCTCTTCGTAGCTGGCATTCAGCCAGCTGTTGAGGCGGGCGGTTTCCGCGGCGGCGGTTGCAGGCTCGGTCGCCCGGGCGTTGAGCAGGGGTAGCCAGAGGCCGAAAACAAGGACTAGAGCCTTCCACCGGCAGATCGCTACCTTTGCACCGGCATCGGCACTCCGGGCCGGCGCTGTAACTTTCATGGACCAGTACCTGAGTGTTCTTATAGAGTTGGCACGGTAGCAACTAGCGACATCCGACTCAAGCGCTAGACCGGCTGGCGGGCGCGCACCCTCGCTTTCCCCGGTACCCCAAACCAAAACCATGGTTGCCGGCCGGTGGCGCAATGACCTGTGGCGTAATGGCTCCGGCGGTAACTCACCGCGCGGTGCGTGGTGGACTGGAATAGAATTGTAGGCAAGTAAGCCGGCGAAGTTTGCATTGACAGCTGGCTGCCCCATTGCGAGGGTTGGAGATATGAAATTAGTCCCCGGCACCATATTGATCATAGGCCTTGGCTGTGGGGCGACCGCTGCGCAGGCTGCAGGGTCTAACGAGTTTTATCTGGCCCAGTGCAGAGACCAGCTCACGCGGCAGTACGGGCCGGAGCGGAATATCAAGCTGGTAAGTATGCGTCGCTCAGGGAAGCGCATGGCCGTGAAAGTGGCGGTTCGGCTCGATCCGGGGCCGGATGGCATGGAAAAAGTGGAGTTCACTACCTGCCTGGTGAGTCGACAGGCTGCGCCCTCACGGAGTGAATCGATCGATCCGGCGACGCTGCCGCCAGCCGATAGCAGCGTAACAAGCCAGGGCAACTGATTGTGTTTGCAATAAAGCGAGGGATTCGGGTCCGCTAACAGCGTCTCAACCGAATCGGTTGCTGCCCTCGGTGCCGCGCAGGACCAGGAAGTAGAGTAGCACCAGCGTGCCGATAATCGGGATAAGGCTGAGCAATAGCCACCACCCGGAGCGGTCAGTGTCATGCAACCGTCTCGCGGCTACCGCGAGGTTGGGCAGCAGCAGTCCCAGGGAGGCAATCATCGACAGTGGTTGCGCGGACTCCGGTGCAAATGACTCAAAGCCCATCATTGGTGCTATAAGGGCGCCATCGATTATGCCGAGGACGGCATACAGGATGATCGTAGCCAGTATCCACCACCAGTATTCCGATCGGGCAGCCCTGCCTGAAAAAGTGGCGTACTTGCCAAGCACTGTTTTTACAGCAGTTATCATATCCATAAGTCTTTTTCTCGCCGGATGGCGACCCCTGAGGTGATTATTGCCAGCTAGGATGCCATGGCGTGCGACTGATTTAAAGGCAAGTCGACTCCCGTGGCAAGCCGGATGTCTATTTTGTGGAAGTCGTCCCTGGGGGCTACTTTTTCTTGGTCGCCTGGTCCAGGTAACCCATACAAAAGGCCGAGAGCACAAAGGTAAGGTGAAGAATGACATACCACATTATTTTGTCGTTACTCACATTCTGGGCGTTCATGAAGATCTGTAACAGGTGGATGGACGAGATGGCCACTATTGAAACTGCAACCTTGTTCTTGAGGCTGCCGGAATCCATTTTTCCCAGCCAGTGCAGGCCATCCTCCGGGTCCACCGAATCGAGGCGCGAAACAAAGTTCTCGTAGCCGGAAAACATCACCATCACCAGCAGGCCGCCGACCAGTGCCATATCGATGAGGCTGAGGATCACCAGAACCAGTTCAGCTTCCGACAGGCTCAGGATCACCGGGAAGACATGCACCACCTCCTGAAAGAACTTGATGGCGAGCATTACGATGGCCAGGCTGAGGCCCAGGTAGATCGGCGCCAGTAACCAGCGGGCCGCATACATGCAGCGTTCCAGCAGTGCCTCCAAAACATGTGCTCCTTGAGATCGGTGGTGCATTGTATACAGAATCGGCGGCGGGGAAAAACACCGGTAACGGTGTCATAATCGACGGCGTGCCCCGCAGTTATCTGTAACCGTCGCTTACTCTGCTGTAGAATTTGAGGCACTTTCCGGAGGACGAAATGGCGTACGCAGCGCAGACTTCCATGGCGCCCCCCCGGGGAGCGCCCGGCCGGCCTGGCTTGCGCCTCACCCACGAGGTGCTGGCATGTGCCCGGAGCCCGGTCGCGGCGGGCAGGCTGTGACAGCGCCCGTGCGCGGATTTGCCCTCGCATTGCTGCTGTCGGTCAGAGCATTTGGCGACGTGCAGGTCCAGGCGGAGGCAGCTATTCCCGATTCTTCGTCCCCCTGGGGACCGCTTCTCATCCTGGACCAAACTGTAGCCCCTGGCAGCAAGAGCGCGTTTTTACTGACAGAGGACCGGGATTTTGATTCATCTTTCGTGAATTCCTCCGTGTGGGTGGTGCGTGGTGCGTCGGAGGGGCCTGCACTGTGTCTTACCGCGGGCATTCATGGGGACGAGATCAACGGTGTGGAAATCGCGCGCCGGGTATTCTCCTCGCTCGACCCCGATAAAGTGAGCGGTACCGTGGTTATTCTTCCCATGATCAATCTGGCCGGCATTCGCAGTGGCGAACGTTACATGGCTGATCGCCGGGACCTTAACCGTTTATTTCCGGGGCGCCGCGACGGCAGCCTGGCCTCTATCGTGGCGGCCGGTGTTTTCAAGCTTGTGACCAAACACTGCCGGGCGCTGATAGACCTGCATACAGGTTCGTTTTCGCGGCTCAATGCGCCCCAGATCCGGGTCTCACTGAACCGCCCCGGGGCACTGGACATGGCCCGCCACTTTGGCAGCGGTGTGGTGGTGCTGGGAAACGGGCCAACGGGCAGTCTGCGCCGGGAGGCCAGCGAGGCTGGCATTGACGCCATTATCTACGAGGCCGCTGGCCCGCACCGCTTTGACGCGGAGGCCGCACAGGTGGGAGCCGATGGCGTGCGCAGCGTGATGGCCTGGATGGGTATGACGAAGATGCCGGTCAAGACGATACCGTTCAACAGTATTTTTCGGCGCACTTACTGGGAGCGTGTACCTCTGCGCGGGGGTGGATTTTTCTTTCCCGAGGTCGAAATTGGTGCACGGGTTCAACCCGGCGACCAGTTGGGAACAATTCACGCGCCGGGAACAGATGTCGAGACACCGATTATTGCCCGCAGAGCCGGCACCGTGATTGGTATGGCGGTGCCCCAGATCGTCCTGTCGGGCTATGCCCTCTTCAACATCGGTATCGAGGGCAGCGATGTCTTCCCCGGGCTGCTTCTGCAGGAGAGCAGCGACCCCACCGCCCCGGAGGTCGATGGCTAGAACTCGCCTCAGAGTATCAGTATCAGGCTGTAGCCCACCGCATACGCCACCAGCAGGTGCGGGGTATACCGCAGGTAGCTGATGAAGCCCAGCCCCTCAATTTTGCTCATCATCAGTACGCCCGCCGCCGAACCAATGGCCAGCAGTGAGCCGCCCACGCCGACGGTATAGGTAAACCCCAGCCATTCCTGCAGCGGCATCTGTAGGTCTGATTTCAACACCGCTGCCGTCAGCGGCACGTTATCAATCATTGCCGAAGCGCACCCGATGAGGAAGTTGGCAACGGTCGGGGAAAACTGGAGGTAAAGGTCGGTAATGGAGCCGAGCGCGCCGATCTCCTCCAGCATGCCGACAACCAGCAATATCCCCAGGAAGAACAGCAGGGTGTCGAATTCAATCTTCCGAATGTAGTCGATGATGGGGAGTTCCATCTCCTCGCGGCTCATAAACGTGGCTAGCAAAAACACCAGCGAAAGTCCGAACATGAAAATCAGTAAAGGGGGAACATGCACTACCAGGTTGATGACCAGAGTGAGAAGAATAGTGGCAATAAATATGACAGCTACGGAAAGGTCGAAACCGGTTGGGCGGGAAATGCTGCGCTCGAGTGCGAGTCGACCTTCAAAGCCCGGCATCAACATTGTAGCCAGCAGCAGGCAGCCGGTGAGCCCTGGCGCTATGATGGCAAACAAATCGCTGATTCCTACCTTCCCCGAGGTGAAGATCATCAGGGTGGTCACGTCGCCGGTAATCAGGGCAGCGCCGCCGGAGTTGATTGAAAAAACCGCCAGCACCGCCAGCTTGATGTTGCTGCGGGTCGGCAGGCGCAGTGACTGGATCAGCGCCACGGTCACCAGCGTGGTGGTTATATTGTCGCAGAAGGAAGAAAGGACAAAGGCAAACAGGGCGACAAATGGCAGCAGGGCTTTCTGCGGTATGTTAGCGGGTAGCAGGCGATAGACCAGCGCTTCGACCATGCCGTGCTGGTTCAGGTAGGCCACGAAGGTCATGGCCGCAAACAGGAACAACCAGAGCGAGGCGATATCCAGGATGTTTTCCGAGAACGCGGCTTCTACGGCCGGGTGGTCGCGGCCGAGCATAAACAGCAGGATCCAGCAGAGCGTTCCCAGGAACAGGGTAGACTTCGCCTTGTTGATGTGAATTACATCCTCCAGGACGATGGCCAGGAAAGCCAGTACCGCAAGGCAGATCAGGACTACGTGAAGCATCGGGGTTTATCTCGTCACAGGATGTCATTGCCCGCCGGGGGGCGGGCGGCGATATTACACGGGAAGTTGGCTCCGGCGATACAGGTCGAGTCAGCCGGAGTCGGTAAACCTGCTGAGCCGGCGCGCCGGCAGCAGCACCAGTTTGGCATTATAAGTCCATCCCGGTTGTTTATTTTTGTGCGATTCTTCACATTTTAGTGGCCCGCCAGGTGCCCTGGCCGGCGGTAGCTGCTATCAATGAACCTGTCAAACGGGTATTTAAAACGGCGGTACAGGGTGGCGCAGGGTCTTGAGCGGGGTCTTGGAGAAAATCGCGAAGAGGAAGTGTCCGAGACGTTCCTTGGGCGCATGGAAGCCCAGTGCGATGAGATTCGAAAGTACAGGCAGCGGGTGCTGAGCAGTGAGGGCCGGAAACTGAGTTACGACGAGGCGGCCCTCGAATGGATAGAGCTCTACGCCGAGGTGTTTGCCCGGGAGCACGGCGCCAGCTGAATCATTTCTGCTGTCGTCCCAGGCGGGGCGGCGCCGTGGCTCCGCCGCTGGCAGTGCCGCGCGGGCGTCGTTACCGTCGTTGCGCAGCACTCGCATCGCGAATATCCCTGAACTCGTTGTCGGGGTGCCAGTTGGGATAGGTGGATTCCCCGCTCAACTGAAACCCGATCTCAAAAAAAAGCAGGATATCCAGGGCCGCTCCGCTGAAGTCCCAGTCCGGGTTGTATTCATCCTCGGGTGAGTGATATCTCTGGCTGACGTAATCCTGGGACTGCTTCGCGCCCCACTCCCTGCCGTGTGCAAGACTGTCCTCGCCTGACTTCGCGTAGAGGGATGGAACGCCGTGCCGGGCAAAATTGAAATGATCCGAGCGATAGTAGGAGCCTCTTTCGGGATGGGGTTCCTGTGCCACGTAGCGCCCGGGCTGTTTGGCCACGGCCGCGCGCAGGTAGTCGTCGAGTTCGCTGTTGCCATAGCCGAATACAACCACGTCCCGCATGGGGCCCAGCTCATTCAGGCCGTCCATATTTATATTGGCGACTGTAGTGGCGAGCGGGAAAAGGGGGTTCTCCCCGTACCACTGGGAGCCCAACAGGCCCGACTCTTCGGCGGTCACGGCGAGAAACGCTACTGTGCGCGCAGGAGCCCGGGGTAACTGGCTGAACATTTGCGCGAGGGCCAGCAGCCCGGCGGTACCCGAGGCGTTGTCCCGGGCGCCGTTATAGATATTGTCGCCCTCTACCTTGGTATTTATGCCAAGGTGATCCCAGTGCGCCGTATAGAAGATGGTTTCCTGTGGTTTTTCAGTGCCGGGAAGGATCGCGATCACATTATTGGTCTCGGAGGTGCGGACCGTATTACTCAGCTTGATACTGGCCCTGATTCCACCCAGCGTCAGGGCGCGGAATCCCGGCCTCGCGGCGGCCGCCACCTGGGCGTCGTAATCCAGACCTGCTCCGGCAAACAGCGCGCGCGCTGATTGCTGGGACAGCCAGCCGATGACCTCGCTCTTGTCGGCGTTAGCGTTTGCGGCGGTGAGACTGATTTGCGGCCGTGACCAGCTGTTGTAAACGACCTCCCAGCCATAGGCGGCGGCACCGGTTTCATGCACTATCAGCGCGCCTGCGGCTCCCTGCCGGGCCGCTTCCTCGTACTTGTAGGGCCAGCGTCCATACCAGGTCATGGCGTTGCCATTGAAAAGCGACTCGTCCTGGGTGGCGTAGCCGGGGTCATTCACCAGAATGACGACGGTTTTGCCGCGCACGTCAACACCCGCATAGTCGTTCCAGTTGCGCTCCGGAGCGACGATGCCGTAGCCGACAAACACCATTTCGCTGTCTGCCAGTGTGGTCGTCGCGACCTGTTTCTCTGTGCTGACCACCATCTGGTCACCGTATTCGAGCTCCAGGCTGAAGTTTTTACCCTGCAGCGCCAGCGTGGTATCTGCATCTATGATGAGCTCTGTCACCGGAACCTGCTGCAGATAGCTGTCGCCGTTGCCCGGCGCCAGTCCCAGAGCCTTGAATTGCCTTATCAGGTAGGCAGTGGTCAGGGCCTCACCCTCGGTGGCGGGTGCCCTACCGCCGTAGGCGTCCGATGCGAGCACAGCCGTATGCTGGTGCAGTGTCTCGGCGATCAGTTTGATAGTTTCCTGATCCGGTGCCGCTGCAGGTGGTGCGGCGAGCTTGTCAGCGAACGAGGGAAGGGCGGCGACGGTAAGGATGCAAAGCAGAAAAACAAAGCGTAGCGGCAAAACAATTACTCCAATCGGTTTTGAGAAGTACGGAGGTCCGGAACCTGGTCTCCCGGGGTCATGCTAGCGCGGCGCGTCGGCGCCAGCGCGGAACACGCAGTATTTGTTCACCAGAAAAGTATACACCGGCACCAGGCCCACCGCCGCTGCCAGTGACAGCCAGTCGGGGGCGCCGACCAGGTTTCGCATCAGCGCCAGAATCAGGTAACTGAGGGCCAGCCCGCTGAGCGAGGCCAGCACAAAGCGCGGCAGCTGGGCCCTGTGTGAGACTGCCTCCGGTGCCAGCTGGAAGGAGTATCGCTGGTGTCCGAAATAGGAAATTGCCACTGCGGTGAGATACCCCAGCAAGTTGGCGATATAGAGATTCAGGGCCATCGCTGCAATCAGGGCGACAACATAGTGGGCGCCGGTGGCCGCTCCGCCCACCACCAAAAACCGCAGTAGCTGCCCCGGCAGGACCCCTGCGGTCCCTGCTTTGCCCTGGGTGCGCATGTCCTAGCTGTCGTCCGCCGGCGCCGCATCGCCCCTGTCGAACTGATAGACCTGGTCGACCAGGTACACCGGCCGCTGTTTTACCTCGATGAATACCCTGCCCAGGTATTCCCCGATGACGCCGAGGCTGATCAACTGAATTCCCCCCAGGAACAGTATCACCACCATCAATGAGGCATAACCTGGCAGGTCGACTCCCACGATCAGGGTTCGAAAGATGAGAAAACTCGCGTAGAGAAATGACAGGAGCGATACCGCCAACCCGACATAGGTCCAGACCCGCAGGGGCATGGTGGAAAACGAAGTCAGGCCGTCAAGCGCAAAATTCCATAGCTTCCAGTAGCTCCATGCCGACTGCCCGGCCACCCGGCCGGGCCGGTCATATGCTATCGCCGTTGATTTGAATCCGACCCAGGCAAACAGCCCTTTCATAAAGCGCGTTCGCTCCGGAAGTTGGCGAACCCGATCCACCACCCGCCTGTCCATCAATCTGAAGTCGCCTGCGTTTGCAGGTACAGGAGTAGGGGTCAATCTGTTGAATATACGGTAGAAACCACTGGCACTGATGCGCTTGCCAAGGCTGTCGCTGTCGCGCGACTGTCGCACGCCGTAGACAACGTCGTAGCCCTCGCGCCATTTGTCGAGCATCCTGCTGATGAGCTCGGGCGGATCCTGCAGGTCCGCGTCAATGAGTATTACCACATCGCCCGCTGACGCTTCCATTCCCGCAGTCAGGGCCGCTTCCTTGCCGAAATTACGGGACAGCTGGAGAACCTTCACCGCCGGATTGGCCCTGGCCCCGGCGAGCAGTCGCTCCAGTGTGCGGTCGCTACTGCCGTCGTCCACACAGACGATCTCCCACTCCAGTCCTGTCTTTTGCAGAATCTCGATAACAGTCTTAAAAAAACGGTCTATCAGCGGTTCTTCGTTGTAGAAGGGCGCAACGAGTGAAATAACAGGGCGGGTATTCGTTCTGTCTACAGAGGCATCTTTCAAACCAGATCCTTCCCGTCAGCCAAAATTACCGGGAGCCGGGCCCTTGGCGCCAGCTGCTCCCGGATGCGGTTGATTACAGAACCACGATAGCAAGTTTATTGGCGCATGAGTGCAAAAACCAACGAAATTCAGTCCCGGGACGATCGCCGGCGAATACTGCTTGGCAGCCGCAGCCCACTGGAGTATTTTCGCACCTTCAGAATTAACCGCTGCCCTGTCAGCCAGAGACCCAGACTTGAAAATAGAATCCGGAACCGTCGTAAGCTTTCACTACACCCTGCGCAACGAGGCCGGCGATGAGCTGGAGTCCTCGCGTGGCTCGCAGCCGAGCGTGTACCTGCACGGTGCCAACAACATTATCCGCGGTTTGGAAAAGGCGATGGCGGGCCGTGAGTCAGGCGCTGTATTTACCGTGAGCCTGGCGCCGGAGGAGGCTTACGGGACGCACAATCCCGCCAGGATGCAGCGCGTACCTGTGAAACACCTGGCGTACCGCGGCAAGCTGGAGGCAGGCAAGGTGGTGCAGCTGAACACTGCTGAGGGCATGCGGGCGGTTACCGTCGTCAAGGCGGGCAGGCACAGCGCCGATATTGACGGCAATCATCCGCTGGCGGGCCAGACCCTGACCTTTGATGTGGAAATAACGGAACTCAGGCCCGCTACCCCTGAGGAGATTTCACACGGGCACGCCCATGGCCCCGGCGGACATCATCACTGACGGGTGCCGGATGAAGGCACCGCGCAGAGGGCGCGTTTAGAGCGACTCACGTGCCCGCTGGCGTATATACCAGTAGATCTGTTCCACCTCGCGATCACTGAGCTCATCGAATAAGGGCATACCCCTGGCCTGCAGCTGGCCGGAACGCAGCACGGTACCAAAGGCATCCAGGTCCGCCGCCGCAGCGGAGGCGCGCAGGTCGGGAGCTCCGCCGGCGGATACTGCTGCGACGCCGTGGCAACCCAGGCACCTCGGGAGATACAGGTCCTGCCCCGCACTGGCCTGGGCCGTATCGATGACCTGCTCGCTGTTATCGACGATCAGCAGTTCCGTTTGCGGCGCCACGGTCGGTGGTGGCTCAGCCTTCCCCTCCAGCGAAAACACCAGCAGCCGGCGGGGGTGGGCGCCGTAGGCCCAGCCGTGTTGTGCCATGGCCGTTGAGCCGATGTAACTTGCACCGCCCCAGCCTGCCAGTACGGCAATATATTGCTTGTCGTTGACGGCGTAGGAAATGGGTGGGGCGACAATCCCCACGCCGGCATCGAAGCTCCAGACCAGCCGCCCGGTGTCCGCCCGGTAGCCATGGATGTAGCCGCTGCTGGTGCCCTGGAAAACAAGGTTGCCCGCGCTGGTCACAGTGCCGCCATTCTGGAAGCCGGGCAGGTCGACTTTCCAGGCGGGTTTCTGGCGCCGCGGATCCCAGGCCAGCAGGGCGCTGGAAACATCGTCGGGCGTGATATCACCGCGGTAGGGCTGGAAGCCGGTATTCATCTGGAAATCTTCCGCGCGCCAGCGCTCACTGTCGATACCGCGCTTGTCATACTCGGCGGCCATCTCCTGGTAGGGGATGTAAACCAGGCCGGTGTCGGGGTTATAGGACATCGGTTGCCAGTTGTGGGCACCCAGGAAGCCCGGATAAATCACGCTCACCCCATCGGTGGCCCTGGCCTCCGGCGTTTCAACCGGGCGGCCGGTTTTCATGTCCACCCGCTCCGCCCAGGTGACCTTGCCGAATTTCTCCGCCCCCAGCAGACGGCCGTCCTCCCGGTCCACCACATAGAAAAAGCCATTCTTGGGCGCATGCATGAGCACGTGGCGCGGCTTGCCGTCCCATTCCAGATCGGCAAGCACGATATCCATGGCGGAGTTGTAGTCCCAGTTCTCCCCGGGCGTGGTCTGGTAGTGCCAGGCGTATTCGCCGGTATCCGCATCCAGTGCCAGGATGCTGCACAGGAACAGGTTGTCCCCGCCGCCCGGGCTGCGCACCTGCTGGTTCCACGGCGCGCCGTTGCCCGTGCCAAGGTAGACGCGGTTGTAGAGGGGGTCGTAGGTAATGGCGTTCCAGACCGTGCCGCCGCCGCCATGCTTCCACCACTCGCCGCGCCAGCTGCCCGCCGCTTCCTTGAGCGCGGGTGACTCAAACCCGTCCGCCGGCTTGCCGGGCACGGTGTAGGTGCGCCATTTCTGTTCGCCTGTGGCGGTGTCATAGGCGGTGACGTAGCCGCGTACCGCGCCCGCTTCGGCGCCGCCATGGCCAATAATAACGAGGTCGTTGAAGGCGCGCGGCGCGCCGGTGATATAACGCGTTTCATCCAGCGGGAAGGTCTGTACCGACCAGGCCTCTTTGCCGGTGGCGGCCTCCAGCGCGATCAGTCGGCCGTCAAAGGTCGCGACGTAAACCCGTCCCTTCCAGAAGGCCAGCCCCCGGTTGGCGCCCCAGTTGAAGCGCATGTGCTTGCGGTTGGCCAGGCGCGTTATCACCTCGGGGTCATAGCGCCACAGCAGCGCACCACTGGCGGCATCGACCGCCATCACAACCGATTGGGACGCGGTAAAGTACATCACGCCATTCACCACCAGGGGTGTTGAATTGAGGGCTCTGGAATCCGGCATTTCCAGGTACCAGTCAAGGCGCAGCCGGTCCACGTTGCCGTCGTTGATCTGCTTTAGCGGGCTGAAGCGCTGCTCGCTGTAGCTGCGACCGTAGGCCAGCCAGTCGCCGCCCTGGTCGGAGGCGGCAATTGCCGCACCGTCTATTGCGACCGCCGCAGACAGGTGTGTGGAAAAAAGCAGCAATGCTGCCTGCAGGACAGAAGCGACGCGCGACATACGTATCCCCGTTGGGGTTTTTGTTAGTATCAGGTCACTTTAGGTTTAGTACAGATCTGCAACGCGCTCAAGTTTTGCCGGGGGAGTGCCCCGGCATTGTCTGCAGCCGGGGACTTACAGCTGGGGTACTTCCGCCAGGTTGATGGGCAGCTCGGCGCGACCGATGCGGGCAGCGCGGTCCAGCAGGGTGGCCTCGGCGCCTTCCAGGCCTATCATGATGATGAAGCGCTGGTCGCGGATACCTTGCAGGCAGTAGCGGGCCAGTTCATCGAGGTCCTGCAGCGGCAGGTCCATGCCGGCTGCTTCGGCGGCTACCTTGAAGTCCTGTACGGTGGGGACCGGGTCGTAGGGTTTCTCCCGGGCCAGGTCCGCCGGCCGGTTGCGGTCAGTTGTCCAGATGCCGGTATCGAGCAGCCCGCCGGAAGGGTAGAAGATCGAGGCCCCCAGTTTTGTGCCCTCGGTCAGCAGCTGCGCAGCAAGGCATTCGGTCAGGCACGATACCGCCGCCTTGCTGGCGGCATACACGGACTGGTAGGGCAGCGGCGAAACCCCGCCGTCCCCCGATGACGTGTTGATGATGTGCCCCTCTTCACCGCCGGCGATCATGCGTGGCACAAAAGCCCTGATGCCGTGCATCACACCGTGAACGTTGACACCGTGTACCCAGGTCCAGTCGTTGGCAGTGGTTTCCCACACATTGGCGGAGGGCGCCGCGACGCCCGCGTTGTTGAACAGCAGGTGGCAGGCACCGTGGGTGTCGTACACCCTGGCTGCCAGTGCTTCACAGGATTCGGCACTGCGCACGTCGGTAACCACGCCCGTTACCTCACCGGCACCTTTAAACTCTGCCAACACGCGATCCAGGGCGGCCTGTTCCACGTCCGCTATCACCACCTTCGCGCCCGCGGCCAGTAATTCCCTGACGAGCGAGCGGCCGATACCGCTGGCGCCGCCCGTGACAACCGCTACTTTCCCTGCAAAGTCCTTCATAATCCTGTCATCTCCCGTGATTCAAGTCGGCAGCAAGTGTTCCATACCACCGGGCGGCCGTCCACGACCCGAGCCCCCTCCCGGCGCAAACCAGGTCACCTCATTGAACTGTGGGGCGATAATTTGCGCTCACAGGAATATCCTCAGCATTGCGAAACATGCCAGCCCGGCGACGATGGTGATGAACAGGCGGCGCGTAAGCAGCGCCACCGCAAAGGCGATCAGCGCCGCTATGGCATGGTAATTATTCGGGCTGATGTCCAGCGTGCCATCCCGTACCAGGGCGGTCTGGGCGATGATCGAGGTCAGTACCGCAATGGGTACAAAGTCCAGCGCACGCTCCAGCGGGGCCGGCAGATGCACCTTGCCGGCCAGGGCGAAGGGGAGCCAGCGGGGCAGGTAGGTAACCAGCGCCATCAGCGCAATCAGCAGCCACTCATTCATGTGCCGGCTCCCTGCTCATGGCCATGCCGACGGCGACCGCCAGCAGTGATGAGAACAGCAGGCCGGTCTGGTGAGGCCAGTCGTGGGTGAGCACGGCGCTGACGAGCGCCACTGCCGCGCAGGCCCAGTCGGCGCGCCTGTGCAGCGCCGGTACGACAATGCCGATAAAGGCAACCACCATGGCCACGTCGAGACCCCAGTCCGCCAGGCCCGGGATGCGGCTTCCAAGGGCGTAACCGAGGGCGGTGGATAGTTGCCAGAAACTGTACATGAACAGGGCGGAGCCAAGGTAAAACCAGCGCAGCCCCGGTGCTCCCGGATGCCGGTTGAGGCGGTCGGATACCACGGCGAAGGTTTCGTCAGTCAGGAAAAACGCCAGCGCCGCGCGCTGCCACTGGGGCCAGCGGTCCACGTGATGCATGAGGTTGGCGGAGTAGAGCAGCTGCCGGAGATTGACGATAAAAACGGTCATGACGATGACCGGCAGCGCAGCCGCGCTCGCCAGCAGGGTGAGGGCGATGAACTGGGAGGAGCCCGCGAAAACGATAGCGGACATGCCCAGTGTCACGCCTGCGCCGAGGCCCATGGCATTGGCCATGGCACCGAATACGATGCCGAAGGGAAACGCCGCCACCACCAGCGGTAGTGTTTCCAGCGCCCCGAGCCAGAGTTGTTTTGCGGGTGTGTGCATCGGCCGTCCCGGCTGCTTAGCGACAAGGGAGCCATTGTAGTTCAGGTTCCGCGCTCATGTATGTTGCATACAACCCGGCGGAGTCGGGTAGTAGAATGGTCATCTCCAGCCCGGCGGGCAGGTAGATAATTTTTATCGTTGTGGATCAAGGTAGCGCATATGGACGCACAACTCAGAACCGGTTTCTGGCGACTGGCCGACCCCAAAATCAGCATCACATCTGCCGCTTCGATGGCTATCGGCGCGTCCCTGGCCGCCGGACAGGCGGGTTTTTCCTGGTCCTGGTTGCTGATCCTCGGCCTGGCAATGTTCTGCATGGAGGTCGCCAAGAATGCCTGGGGTGACGTCTACGACTACGACTCGGGCACCGATCTGGCGGTCAGGCCCGAGGATCGCACAGACTTTTCCGGTGGTAAACGGGTGCTTGTGGATGGCATCCTCACCCGCGCCCAGACCTGGGGGATAGCCTTCGGATTCGGTCTGCTGGGCGTGGCACTGGGTGCACTCATCGTATTCTGGCGCGCACCTTCGGTGTTCTGGCTGGGTGCCCTGGGGCTGGTGCTGGGGTGGTCCTATCACGGCCCGCCCCTGCGACTGGCCTATCGCGGCCTCGGGGAGCTGGACGTGGTGATCTGTTACGGCCCGATTATCGCCCTCAGCACCTATGTGGTCATGACGGGCCACTACGCTGCAGATCCCGTTTGGCTGTCACTTCCCCTGGGTGTGCTTATCGCCGCCTTCCTGTGGGTGAACGAGTTCCCCGATTACCACGCCGACCTGGGCGCGGGGAAATACAACCTGGTGGCCAGGCTGGGCAAGCAGCGGGCCGCGCGCGCGTTGCCGGTCATCTATCTTGCGGCTTTTGTGCTGCTGGGCTTACTGCCACTGCTGACTGCCATGCCTGCGACGATACTGCTTGGTTTTCTGGCCCTGCCAACCGCGGTTGTGGCCGTTTACTGGACCCTGCAGGACCCGGAGTCCTTCCATAGACACAAGCCGGTACAACCATTCGCGCTGCTCACCTTTGTGCTCTACTCGACGGGTGTCACCATCGGCGTGTTGACTGGTGCTTGATCGGGGTGCTGACCTGGACGGCAGGGGCCTGTCACCGCACGCGCATTGGCTCAAGCGCGTGTTCGATATCCTGGTCGCGGCAATCGCGCTATGCCTGTGTTTTCCCCTGCTGCTGGTGCTGGCGCTGGTAGTGGCCCTCAGCGCCGGTCGCCCCGTGCTGTACCGGGAATACCGTGTCGGCCGGCGAGGCGTGCCCTTCCCACAGTACAAGTTTCGCACCCTCCGGTCGGGCAGCGCCGGGCTGAGCACGGTGGCTCCTGAGGATGACCCGCGGATCGTCGGTGCCGGTCGCTGGTTGCGACGCTGGCGCCTCGATGAGCTGCCCCAATTATTCAACGTGCTGCGGGGGGATATGAGCCTGGTGGGGCCACGGCCCATGCCCCGGGCCCACGCCGACCGTTTGCCCCCGGGCCAGCGCGATCGCATTCTGTCTGTGCGGCCCGGGCTGACCGACGCCGCCGCCCTGCATTTCCTCGCGGAAGACGCGGCGCTGGCTGGCAGGCCGGATGCGGAGGCGCTGTATCTCGAGTGCCTGCTCCCGGCAAAGGCCCGCATGCAGGTCGATTCACTGACGCGTTGGAGTCTGTGGGATGACCTGCGCATTCTGTGGCAGACTCTCGTCTCCCTGTGGTCTCCAGCCACACGGGCCGGGTCGGCGGGGGCAATGCAGGAGCTGCTCGCGGCCCGCTCCCCTGCCAGGTGCGCACCCGACCAGGGCCCGTGACGCACTTTATCAGGCGGGCTCCCGGAGTCTGCACTATGCTATCTACCCCGGTGCTGTACCCGGTTCGGTCCGAAACCCATTATCAGGAGTCATGCTCGATGAGTAATTTGATGTATCGCAGTTCCGCCCAGGTGTTTGTTCACAACCTGAAAAATCTTTCCGCGCTTCTCAAGATCGCAGCCAAGGATGCGAAGGCGAGGGGTATTGATCCCTCGGTACTGTTGAGTGCGCGGCTGTCGCCGGACATGTTTGCCCTGGCCAGGCAGGTGCAGATAGTGACCGACAACGCGAAGGGCTGCAGCGCCCGGCTGGCGGGCGTGGTACCCCCGGTATATGCCGATGACGAAACCACCTTTGCCGAGCTGGAAGCCAGGATCAAGCGCACGCTGGCCTTCATCCGCAGCCTGAAAGCCGCCCAGTTTGAAGGGAGTGAGTCCAGAGAAGTGGTGATGACACTGCCGATCGGGAAGCTCGCCTTCAGCGGTATCGATTACCTGAACGGCTGGGCCTTGCCCAACTTCTATTTCCACTACACCACCGCCTACAACATTCTGCGCCATAACGGTGTGCCACTGGGGAAACTCACGTTCCTGGGCGCAGTACCCGGGATGCAAATGAGCGGCAGGATTGCCAGGATGATGGGTGCCAAAGCCGGCGCAAAAGCGAAGAAGCGCTGATACCGGGCGGCGCTGGGGATTGTCTTACCGCCTTGCCGGGCAGCCTTGACAGGCGCCTTGCGGCAGCCTTCACATTCAGAGAACGGGATAAGCGATTATGAAAAAAAACAGGGAAATCGGCATCGTCGTCTACGGCGCAACAGGCTATACCGGAAAACTGGTGGCCGAATATCTCAACAACCAGTACGGCGATGGTGGCGATGTCAGCTGGGCGATGGCCGGGCGCAGCCAGGAGAAGCTCGAGGCGGTGCGCGATGAGCTGGGGATATCCGGCAAGATCCCGCTACTGGTGGCCGATGCCAGCGACCCGGCGTCCATCACCGCGATGGTCGACAAGGCGGCGGTGGTTCTTACGACTGTAGGCCCCTACCAGCTGTACGGATCTGACCTCGTCGCCGCCTGCGCCACGGCAGGCACGGATTATGTCGACCTCTGCGGCGAGCCCACCTGGATGAAGGAGATGATTGACGCCCATTCCGGGGCGGCCAAAGCCAGCGGTGCGCGCATCGTCTTTTCCTGTGGCTTCGACTCTATTCCTTTTGACCTGGGTGTGTGGTTCCTCGAGCAGGAAGCGAAGGATCTTTTCGGTACCACGCTGCAGCGGGTCCGCGGGCGGGTGTGTGGTTTGCAGGGGGTCTGGTCCGGCGGGACCCTGGCCAGTTTCAGGACTACCATGGCGGCAGCGGCCAAAGACCCGGCACTGGTCGCCACCCTGATGAACCCTTTCGCGCTCACCCCCGGCTTTACCGGCCCGGAGCAGCCCAATGGTTTGCAGCCCATGTACGATGAGGTGATGGAAAGCTGGGTCGCGCCGTTCGTGATGGCGACCATCAATACCAAGAATATTCACCGCTCCAACCTGTTGCTCAACCACCGCTACGGAACCGACTTCGCCTACGACGAGATGTTCGTCACCGGGCCCGGTGACGAGGGAGAGGCGATGGCAAAGGCGATCGCCAGTGACAAATCAATGGCGACAGACACCACTCCTCCCGGCGAGGGCCCGACCAAAGAGCAGCGCGATACCGGCTTTTACGACCTCCTTTTTGTCGGCGAGGGGCCAGATGGGAAGACCCTGCGGGTGAGCGTCACGGGTGATATGGATCCGGGCTACGGGTCCACCTCTAAAATGATCGCCGAAAGTGCCATCTGCCTGCTGAAGAACCCGGAGGCAGCCTCCGGCGGTATCTGGACGCCGGCGGCGGCGATGGGCTCCCTGCTCATCGATCGCCTGAAGCGCAACGCCGGCCTGACTTTCGAGGTGGAGCAGGTCTGAGGCGGGGGAGGTTTGCGCCAGGTTGATGCCGCCCATACAGGCGCGCCAACCGACCGGCCGGGCCGCTGGCAACTGTTATTGCGATGGCAAGTTGCGGGTGGCCAGGGCTGGCATGATCAGGCTGCACAAAACCAGTAGATACCGAGCGGCAGGTCAGTCGGTTGCTGTATCCGCTCCCTGCCGTGAAAGATTCGATAAAGCATACCAGCGTGCGGTATCTGTGTCCGGGCAGAGCCGATCGCCGCTCGCCCGGGTGTAATTCTCAGCCGCCGGGGTTATCTTTGCAGGCAGGTTTATAAGCGAACAGAGGCAGTCGATATGTACGACCTGGTGATCCGCAATGCCACGATAATCGACGGCACCGGCAGGCCGGCTTTCAAGGGCAGTCTGGCGGTGGAGCGGGGCAGGATAGCTGCCGTGGGCGATGTCCAGGGCACGGGAAAGAAGGAAATAGATGCCCAGGGCAAGCTCCTCACCCCGGGTTGGGTGGACGTGCACTCGCACATGGACGGGCAGGCCACCTGGGATCCACTGTGCAGCCCGGCGGCCAACCATGGCATCACTACCCTGGTCATGGGCAACTGCGGTATCGGTTTCGCACCCTGCGAGCCCAGCGATGAGGCGCATGACCGGCTGATCGCGGTGGTCGAGGACGTGGAGGATATTCCGGGCGCCGCACTGCACGAGGGTGTCCAGTGGGGATGGGAAAGTTTCCCCGAGTACCTGGACGCCGTCGAGCAGTTTCCCCGCGCGATCGACGTGGGCGCCCAGGTGCCCCATTGCGCAGTGCGCACCTATGTCATGGGGGAGCGCGGTACCAACAACGAGCAGGCCAGCGCCGAGGACGTGACGCGCATGGCCGCCATCGTCAGGGAGGGCCTGGAAGCCGGTGCACTGGGGTTCACCACCTCCCGTACCGAGCTGCATACCACCCGTACCGGCAGCGCCATGCCCGGCACCTATGCGGATGAGGCGGAGTTGCTGGGTATCGGCCGGGTGATTGGCGAACTGGGCGGCCGGGGCATCTACGGCCTGGTGTCGGATTTCAAGGACTGGGAAAAGGAAATGGACTGGATGAAGCGCCTGTCCATGGAGAACCAGTGCCAGATCAATTTCGTGCTGTTCTTCCGTGAGGAAGGGGACTGGGACCGGGTGCTCAAGCAGCTGGACTATGTGCGCAAGGCCAACGCGGAGGGCGCCCGGCTGGTGCCCCATGTGGGCGCCCGCCCGGTCAATATCCTGCTCAGCTGGGACGGCACCGTCAATCCCTTCAGCTTTCATACACACTACGCGCCGCTGTCGATCATGT
>JAHEBL010000010.1:41361-65422 GCA_024642265.1 Haliea sp.
GCGGAGGGCGCCCGGCTGGTGCCCCATGTGGGCGCCCGCCCGGTCAATATCCTGCTCAGCTGGGACGGCACCGTCAATCCCTTCAGCTTTCATACACACTACGCGCCGCTGTCGATCATGTCGCATGAGGAGCGCCTGGCCCAGTTGCGCAAGCCCGAGGTGCGCGCCGCCATACTGGCAGAGCCGCTGCCGCTGATGGGCGACGCCTTCATGGATACCATCATTGGTGGCTACGACAAGCTCTATGAACTGGGCGATCCGCCCAATTATGAGCCCGCTCCCGAGGACAGCATTGCCGCCATGGCGGCCGCAGCGGGCGTGCCGCCCCAGCAGTACTGTTACGACCTGATGATGAAGAACGACGGCAGCAACGTGGTGTACTTTCCCTGCTTCGGCTACGGTGCCAATGACCTGAGCCGCCAGGTGGCGCTGCTGGAAGACGAGACCACCGTGCTGTCCCTGGCAGACACCGGCGCTCACTGCGGGGTCTTGTGTGACGCCAGCGTTCCCACCCAGATGCTCAGCTACTATGTGCGCGACCGCCAGCGCGGTCACCGCCTGGCGCTGGAGCAGGTAGTCAAGATGCAAACCCATGACACCGCCCGCTGTGTCGGCCTTGAAGACCGCGGCACCCTCGAGCCGGGCATGAAGGCCGACCTCAACATCATCGACTTCGACAAGTTGCAGCTTGAAGCGCCGGGCATCATCTTCGACTTGCCCGCGGGCGGGCGACGCATGTTCCAGGGTGCCCGGGGCTACCTGGCCACCATCGTCGCGGGGGAGGTCATCATGGAGAACGGCAAATATACCGGCGCGGTGCCGGGCAAGCTGATCAGGGGCAGCCAGCCCGCGCCGGAGGTGGCCCGTGTCTGATCGCCTGATTGTTGTCTCCACCGACTGCCACGCCGGGTTGCCGATAGCGGATTACAAGCCCTACGTGGAAACCCGCTATCACGAGATGATGGATATGGCTGTTCCCGTGCAGCTGGAGATGATGGAAAAAGCATCGAAGAGTTTCCTCATCCAGGAAATCAATGAGGCCTGGCGCGCCCCCATCCGGCAACAGCTCACCGGCGCCTGGGATTATCCGGAGCGTGTCAGGATGCTCGCTGGCGATGGCATAGCCGCCGAGGTGATGTTCCCGGACGGCATCACCGAGAACAACACGCCGCCGTTTGGCGCGGGGCTTGGCCTCTCGCCCCGGGATGCGGTGCCCGAGCTGCAGTGGGCCGGGGCGATGGCGCACAACCGCTGGTTGGCGGAGTTTTGCGCCAATGACCCCGCGCGGCACATCGGCGTGGCATCCATTCCCCTGCTGTGGGACGTGCAGCAGGCCGTGGAAGCGGTGCGCTGGTGTGTGGACAACGGCCTGCGGGCGGTGATGATACCCACCCTGTGGGGCGACCAGCCGGCCTACCACCACAGCCGTTACAACCCGTTCTGGGAAGTGTGTGAAGACCTCGGCGTGATTGTGCATTTTCACTCCGGCCCGGCGCCGCACCCCGAATACTTCGGCAAGGACTGGCCAGTGGAAGACAGCAGCGAGCAGATGCCCGGCGCCATGGGTGTCTATGTATCCGAGGTCATGTGGTGGCTGTACCGGCCGCTGACTTTCATGATCTGGGGCGGTGTATTCGAGCGCTACCCGCGCCTCAAGGTGGTGATCGTGGAGGGCGGCACCATGTTCATGCTGCCGCCGTGGTTGCGCCTGCTCGACCACAACTACCGGGACGTGCAGTTCTCCGCCAAGCTGGGTGATTTCCGTGCTCACCTGTCGATGGCGCCCAGCGATTACTATCGGCGCAACGTGGCGATAGGCGCGTCCTGCGTGCCCCGTGCCGACCTCGACCTGCGCGAGGCGATCGGGCCGAGCCAGATCATGTGGGGCAGTGACTATCCGCACCCCGAGGGCACCTGGCCCAACACCGGCGAGTATTTCAAAACCACCTTCTCGAAGTTCCCGGAGGCCGACGGTCGCAGGATCCTCGGCGACAACGCGGTGGAGTTTTACGGGCTCGACCGGGAAAAACTGCAGGCGGTCGCAGATCGAATAGGCCCCGATGCCTCCATGTTTGCCTAGGCGGAGCTAGTGCGCCAGTGGTTGCCGGCACTGAGTGCCATGGCCTGCCTCGGTTTCGGGGTCGGGCTGCTGGGGGTCTACGGCTTTTTTGTCGAACCCCTGTCCCGGGAGTTCGGGGTGGGCGTCGCCACCATCAACGTTGGCCCGGTGGCACTGCTGCTGGTGCCGGCCTTCGCCGCACCCATGGTCGGAAAACTGGCGGACAGGATGCCAATCCGGCGCATTGTGCTTGCCGGCATTTTCTGCGCCATGCTGTCGCTGGCCTTTATCAGCGTGGCGCCGTCCCTCCTGCTGGTCGCGTTCGGTTTCCTGGTTTTTGCGCTGGGGCTGACCCTGTACGGGCCGGTGGTGGTCAACGGCATGCTGGTGAAAACCTATCCCGGAAGGGAGGCGCGCGCCCTGGCCCTGGCCGCCATGGGTATCAGCGTGGCCAGTATGCTGCTGCCGCCGCTGGTGGGCGCCCTGATGGCGCAGCTGGGCTGGCGCGACACGCTGCTTTGCCTGGCGCTGGGTTTGCTGCTGGTGCTGTGGCTGCTGGTAATGGCCGGTATTCCGGCCACCACCGGGGTTGCCAGCGATGCGGACAGCCGCAGGCTTGAAGCCTCGATCTACCGCAGTCCCGCCTTCTGGCTGATCGGCCTTTCAGTAGCGATCGCGCTCAACGTATCCCTGGTGCTGGGCATCTGTTACCCCCCGCACTTCGTGCAGACGGGATACTCACTTGCCCAGGCCGGGCTGTTTCTGTCCGCGGGCGGCCTCGGTGGCATGGTCGGCAAGGCGGGCATCGCCTGGCTGGGCGACGCGGGACGTGCCTACGCCCGCTGGGTGGCGGCCGGCCTGTTGCTGCTGGAGTGCGCGGGGATCTCCCTGCTGCTGGTGGCAGGGGACGCGACCGCCGTGTTTGTCGCGGTAACCCTGACCGGCTTTGCCGCGGGTGCTTTCATCCCCATGCACCCCTATCTCAACAGTCGCTATTTCGACGCGGCCAATATCGGCCAGGTGAACGGTGCCCAGGCCCCCTTTTTCCTCCCCTTCGGCCTCGTGGGCGCGCCACTGGCAGGCTACGCGTTCGACCGCCTGGGCAATTACGAGCTGGTGCTGCAGTCCCTGATGGGGGCACTGGTGCTTGCGGCCGGGCTGGCGCTCGCACTGCCGGCGTCGCGCAGCGAGCCCGACGCGCGCAATGCATTGTAGGGCTGCAATCTTGCGGCCGGAACGGCGGTAGCCATTCAGGAGAAGCATGAAAAAATGGACGACACTGGGCTCCGCGCAGATCCCCAACAACGGCGGCACGCTCACCCTGGCGCAGCGGGATGCGGAGTTTTCGATACGACTATCGGGCATACGCGGCGAGCTGATGAACAGTCGAGTGCACGGGTCGGAAGAGGCGCTTGCACAGTTGGGTTGTGCGCGCCTTGGCGAGGCGACCGGCGCCAGGGTGCTGGTGGGCGGCATGGGTATGGGCTTCACTCTCGCAGCGACACTCGATATCGTGGCGCCTTCCGCGGTGGTCACCGTGGCGGAACTGATACCTGAAGTGATCGAGTGGAACCGGGGCCCGCTGGGTGAGTGCGCGGGCCAGCCCTTGCAGGACCCCCGCACCAGGGTCCATATCGGCGATGTGGCGGAGCTGATCGCCGCGACTGAAGACGGCTTTGACTCTGTGTTACTGGATGTCGACAACGGTCCGGAGGGTCTTACCCACTCCGACAACCAGTGGCTCTACTCCCTGGCCGGGCTGCGGGCGATACACCGTGCGCTTTCCGGTGAAGGCACGCTGGCGGTCTGGTCCGCCGGACCCGATCCGCTGTTTGTGATACGCCTGAAAAAAACCGGCTTTCACACATCGGTGCGCTCGGTGCGGGCCCGCCCGGGTAAGGGCAGTCACCATACGATTTTTCTAGCGAAGAAAGGGGCTGCGCTTTAGCTCACAGCTGCGTGCGCCCAGGCGAAACCCTGCTCAAGCCTGTTTGAAGACTGGCTGCGGCCCTTCCGTGGTGTCGAGACCCTTGTACATGCGGCAGACCTTCTGGTCCTGCAGCTTGAGCAGGTGCGGTATCTGGCGGATATTGGCGCGATCTTTTTCCTTGTCCGCCTCGGTGAGTTCCTCCCAGGGAATCAGGTCCGGGTGCAGCATGCGATCCTCGTCGCGCACCTCCCCGTAGCTGTATCCCGCCAGGTATTTGTCTGCCATCCAGCGCCGGTGCTCCAGCTGGGCCAGCAGTTCCATCATCAGGTCGTCCGGGGGAAACTGGGCCTCGGTTTCCTTTGCGTCTATAGGCAGCGCCACACAGTTGGCGATGCGCAGTTTCACATCCATGTGGGCGGCGGCGTGCTGGTTCGCCTTCTTCTTGTGCGCCGGCAGTTCCGACCAGGGAATAATCGAGGCATTGCTGCGACTGCTGCCGCCACCGGCCAGCTGGGTATTCAGGTAGGCGTTGTGCAGGGTGCGGGCCATGGCATCGAGCGCCTCATTGACAACGATATCGATGGAGATGGTTTCGTCCAGAGATTCAAAGTACTCGATCGGTTCGTGTGCCGGCAGCCCTATCTTGTTCATGATGATAGGCTCGAAATCGTCGTCGATGATTTCCGCGAGGAAGTTCTGCTGGTTGAGGCAGACCACAAAATTGAGTGGTTGCAGGCCACTGTGCCGGCGCAGCCGGTTGAGCCTGCGGGCGGAGAGAATGCTTTCGACGTCGTGCTGCAGAGCCACATAACACACGTTAAAGTGCGTGTTGGTTTGCATCTCGTACCAGGTCTCCGGGGTGATGGTCATCGGGTCGGTATAAACGAAATGGAGGTCGATGGTCTGGTCCAGGTGGGGATAGCGATGCCTGAACCGCTCTACCCTGTTCTTGTTTTCTGATTCGCACAGCACGGTGATCTGGGGTAGTCGAAAGTCAGTGTAATGGGCTGTGAGGGCCGCCTGCAGAATCATCTCGCGCACCAGCGCCTCGAAGCCAATAAACAGAATGTGCATGGGATCGTTGCCGCGAGTGGCCGGGCGGTAGTAGAGGTCGGGGGCGCAAACCCGGAAAATATTGCGCGCTATGGTTTCGCGACGGTTGAAAAGACGAATGGCGAAGCGCGAACTGTTGATCTCGAAAAAACTGTGCACGCTGAAGATTTCGTAGATATCGGGCGAGTCGACACACAGGAAGCAGCGCAGTGACACATCCGGCGGCTCACCCCCGACCATCGGCTCCAGCCGGCGGGCGATATTTTCCATACTTGTTACCTCAGTGTGCTTGAGGCGTCGGGTCAGGCGCTCGGCATTCTTGGCAATGGCGATGTTCGCCTTGTCGTCGCTGGTACACAGGAATAACTCCTTGGCGTAGATCACCTGCGACTTGAGCAGCACCAGGGGGTCCATGGCATTGCCACACACCACGATGGCGCCATAATTCTTCAGCTCTGCAGCCAATGCGTTCAGTGGGTCATTGTCGACCACTACCACCCGCTTGCTGGAGTTGAGGCAGTAGTCGCGGGCGATGCGAAAGCCGGTTTCGCCGATGCCGCAGACCACCACGAAGCGCCGTTTGCGAAACAGCAGCGCATACAGGGCAACCTGTTCTTCTACCACGTTCCACACCGCCTTGGCTGCGGTATAAAGCACTATCATCGGGGCCAGTGCCCTTGCGACCTGCATGTACAGGGGCCAGCCCGCAGTTTCTTCGGGACCCTCGAAAATAAACAGCCGCAGGCTGGCATAGGCCACGTCCCACGCGGTGTTGGGGCCGCCGTTGGCGGCAAAGCTCATGGTCTGCGCGTAACCGAAGCAGCCCAGTGCAAAGGCCAGCACGGCCAGCAGGCCCACCAGGGTCCACTCGTGGCGCGCCAAAAGGCTCGCCTGCTCCGGGTCAGACTGTCTGTCGCGTTTCGGGTAGCCGGTGTCTCTGTGGGGTGGTGTCATCTAAGTCGGTTTCGTCCGGATTATCTTTTTTGTCACTTTAGCGGGAATGGGAGAGCAGAGAAAGCGGGTTTTAGGCGGACCGACGTTCAGCAGTACCGCCTCGACATATTCCTCAACCCGGCGGGGGCAGCGCAGTTGATTGACGTGTCACTGCATTAGTTTGGTGCGGGCATGTGTTCGATTGGTGCAGTGATCGGGCGAAACCATGCTGATTGAGGACGGTATGCCACGGCTGTGCGGACTTTGCTGGCTGCCAGCTGTGTGATTTTTGGCTCGAATATTGCTGCTACCGCTTGTTAACCTTCATGACAGGCAGCCCATTTGTGAAATCCCCGATCGATCCGTCGGCCATGCAGGCCACCTTGTTGCAGCAGATGGGCTGGCGCACCCGCCCCGGTATTCTCGGCCACCATGCCGCCAGTCCCCAGTCGATCCATGCGCTGCTGGGCTACTTTTTAAACGACCGGGACTCGCCCACACCGTTTCCCGGTCGGGACCTCCTGCTCGACGGCGGCCTGTTCGAGTGGGGGGTGGCGCCGCCGCTTGAAAAGGTGATCAGCTCGCGGGTTGAACTGGACCTGTTGCTGGGCCTGCCGGAGGTCTACCGCCACAGCGTGGCGGTGATCGAACCCTGGAAGAACGTTGGCATCAACCTGCAGGGCGAGGAGGTGCGGGCCTCGAAGAATATCGCCTACATCCTGCAGCAGGTGGCGGACGCCGACAGCATCCTGTATCCCGTCTGGGAGAGCGGGGTGACAAACCACAAGCGGCTTGCCAGCATCCTGGGTGCAGGTATTGCCACGGTGGTGCAGGGCGGCAACCCATCGGTACACGATGCCGCCAGCTTCGACGGTGCGAGGGCCAGCCTGGAGGATATCCTCTGCCTGACCGATGAGCTGTTGTTGCACCGCTTTCCCAGCAGTGGCCCCAGCATTTTCATCTGCCTGGGACACCAGCTGGCGGCGGCGTCCCATATCCGCCTGATCAAGCGGGCCGTGCGCGAGGTGGCGAACATTGCCCATCTGCCACTGGACGTGGATCGCACGGCAATCAACTCGCTGCAGAGGGTATGTGAGCGTATCGCCCAGGTTGGCGCGACCCTCCCGGTCATTAAAAACGGCAAGACGCTGGCCGAAGGCTGGCACGACACCCTGTTCGCCGTGGCGCCCAATGAGCAGGTTGAGGTGGGCACCCGGCGCCTGCTGCCCTATCGCCGGCGCGGTGGCAGCACGCACATTCCGGGCGAGCTGCACGAGGCCCATGCGCTGGTGGCGGACGAGCTGGAAGGCGTGATCGACACCATGCTCAAAATGGAGCGCGACCTGCGCATCGAAATGTTCCACAGCGACGAGGTCAACGAGGAGGCCGCCCTGTTTGCCAACTGGGCCTACAAACTGTTGCACGATACCCTCGTGCCGATGCGCTACCAGATTGCCGTCAGCCCGCTGTCGTGGATGCTGGCCCTGCCCTACGCCCTGGAAATACTTTCCCAGACCGCGGTGGACGAGTCCAACTGGACCGAGGTTTCCACCACCTGTATCTACTACAAGGACTGGGAAACCCACACCGTCCGGCGCTCGTTCACCTGCCAGTTCCACCCGGAACTGATGGCGGACATCCGTGATATAGGCAAACGGGACGGCCCGCGCTATGCCGAACTCAAGGACAACGACGGGGTGCGGCTGCTGGTGCGCCTGCTCTATCACGGCATGCAGGAGTAGCGGCGCAGCCACCTATTTATACCCGCGGCAGGATGTTGTCGGTGTCGAAGCCGCAGGCGGGTAAAGCGGGGCTACAATAGAACCTGCGTTCCCGGCTGCAGCAGGTTTGCCATGACACAACCCGGTTTTGACTGGCGTCACCACTACGCCATGATCAACAACATCCAGATGCACTACGTGGAACAAGTGCCAACGCCTGTCGCGGGCAGTACCGCCGACAAGGGCACGGTGGTGTTCTGCCACGGCTTTCCCATGCTCTGGTTCAGCTGGCACCGGCAGATTCCGGTGGTCGCCGGTGCCGGTTATCGGGTGATCGCACCCTCCATGCGCGGCATGGGGCAGAGCGAGGCGCCGGAGGAGCCCGAGGCCTACGGCGTGGACGAGATCACCGCCGACCTGGTGGGTTTGCTGGACCACTGCGGCGTGGACAAGGCCATCTTTGTCGGCATCGACTTCGGCGCCTTCGCCATCCAGGACCTGGCCCTGCGCCACCCGGAGCGGGTGCAGGCGATCATCTGCCTGGAAAACCCCGCGGCGCCCCACAACCCGGACAAGTCACCCCTCACCGAATACCGTGAGATGGGGGAACAGCACTTTCTGCACATCGAGTATTTTCGCGAACCGCCCCGGGCCGACATCGAGCTTGCCGCCGCCCCGCGGGAGTTCCTGCGCAAGGTCATGTGGATTCTCAGCGGCGCCGCCAACTATTTCGATGTATTCAAGCATCCCCCGGGCACCAGCTACATCGACGCCATGCCCGAGCCGCCGCCCCTGCCGTGGCCCTGGCTGAGCGAACTCGAGCTGGAGTTCTTTGTGTCGGAGTACAGCCAGTCGGGCTTTACCGGTGGCCTCAACTGGTACCGGGCCATGGACATCAAGTGGCGGCAGCGCAAGCCCTTCGAGGGTGTGCAGAGCCAGGTGCCCGCATGGTTTATTGGCAGCGAACGGGACGTCGACCTGGAGGGCTTTCACGGCGAAGACCCCATCGGCCTGATGCGGGCGATCTTCCCGAACCTCGTCGACGTGAAAATGATCCCGAAGTCAGGCCACATGATCGCGCTGGAGGCGACGGAGGAGCTCAACGCCGTCCTGCTGGATTATCTTGCGCGAATAAGTGCCATGTAGTGCCCGACAACAAACCGGACTGCAGCCTGCTCTGGTAGTGGAGCCGCAGTTATCAGCTACCCGACTCCACCGGATAACCGTTTTCGATCCACTGCTGCATACCCTTGTCCAGAGCTACCGCCCGGGTAAAGCCCATGTCCCGCAGGGTGGCGGTGGCCAGCGTGGATACCCGCCCGACTTCGCAGTACACCACGATCCGCCGGGTGGGATCGGGCAGGGCCTGGTTGACGCGCAGCTCCAGCTGCCCGCGGGGAATATGGGTCGCGCCGGGTATGTGCCCGCGCTCGTAGGCGTCCCGCTCGCGCACGTCCAGTAACAGCACACCGGGATCGTCGCTGTCGATGCGGCGCCGCACTTCTTCCAGTGACATGAACGACACATGGCGCGCGGCCGCCGCTATCAGTTGCTCCACGGTCTTGCCACCGCTGAGGTTGGTGCGCAGTGCTTCGGAAAGGTGATCGGGTTCCTTCAGGGTCAGCCTGCGCATCTGGGCCACGAAATTTTCGCGGTCCCTGAGCTGCAGGCGTGGGTTATCCGCTATCTCTTCCGCCAGGGTCGAGTGTTCGCGGTTGTTGTAGATATGCGCCGGGTAGACTTTCGTGCCCGGGTCCAGCGACAGCAACTTGTTGAACAGGCTGTCGTAGAGTTGTTCCGGGTCTCCCGAGGGCAGGTCGGAACGGCCGCAGCCGCCGATCAACAGGGTGTCGCCGGTAAACAGTTTGTCTTCCACCTGCACGCAAATGGAGTCTGCCGTGTGGCCTGGCGTGTGCAAAATGTTCAGCGACAGTTTGCCGAGGTTGATCTTCTCGCCGTCATCCACCCGCAGGTCGACATAGGGGGCCGGGCTGTCGCGATGCATGATTACCGGCACGCCCAGCTCGCGGGCGATCTCGATGGTGCCCGAGAAGTGGTCGGCGTGGGTGTGGGTGTCCAGGACATAGTGGATACGCACGCCGTCCTGTGCCGCCAGACCGAGGTAGCGATCGATCCGGGTTTCCTCGGGGTCGATGATGATCGCCGTGCAGGACTGCTCGCAGGCGATGAAGTAGGACTGGCAGCCGCGCTCGGTGGCAATCTGGTGAAATATCATGGTGTTACTTTCCTCGGGTTACGCAGTGACAGCTTAGTCCAGTTGTGCAGATGCGGCATCGCGCGCCGCCCCGGGTAGTTGGCAGCGTTGCAGTACACTAACTCTTCGAAACACGCTCGAACAGCACGATCGCCTCGCTGTGCCCGGTGTGGGGAAACATGTCCACCGCCGCAGCCCTGCGCAGGACAAAGCCGGCTTTTTGCAGCACGCTGGCATCCCGGGACAGGGTCCCTGGATGGCAGGAGACATACACCAGGCGCTGTACCCCACAGCGCGCCAGGGCTTCACAGGCAGCTTTGGCGCCGGCGCGGGGAGGATCGACCACGGCAATGTCAGCCCGCGGCAATACCAGTTCTTGCGTCATGAGGTTCAGCGTTCTGGCGCGGATATTGTCAATGCCATTGCGCGCGGCGTTAGCGGCGAGTCGCCGGGACATGCTGGCGTCGCCCTCGAGCGCGTGGACGACGCTGGCGCGGCCTGCCAGTGGCAGGCTGAAGTTGCCGATACCTGAGAACAGGTCGAGTGCGCATTCGTGTGCAGCTGGCTGCAACCAGTCGAGGGCGCGGGCCACCAGTGCCGTGTTTATCTCCCAGTGGGTCTGGGTGAAGTCTCCCGGCAGGTAGGCCAGTTCAAGCGGTTTCACCTGTCCTGTTTCGCTCCGGTCCCGGGGCGGCAGTGGCAGCGACAGGCACAGTTCTCCTTCCGCATACAGTTCCTGCCATGGCGCCGTGTCCTCGTCCGCGTCATCCAGTGATTCGTCGCCGCGCGATTTGCGCGGTTCGATCAGGCGCACTCGCAGGGCGCGCACCGGTGCCGTCAGCACGGCTGCCTGCAGGGATGCCAGTGCCCTGTCGCCGGGCCGGGCGGCGAAATAACAGCACAGACCTGCATGGCCATGACTGTCGCAGTCGATCTCCACTTCACGCAGGCCCTGCAGGTCCGGTGCGCTGTCCAGCAATGGCGGAAGGCGCTTCAGCAGCTCGTTTACTGCGGTGTTTGCCACCAGGCAGTCGTTTACCGTAACCGCCTCGTGGGAAGCGCGCCGTCGCAAGCCCAGCGCGTGGCGCTTGTCGGGGTTGCGCACCACGCGCAGGCGCAGCCGATGGCGGTAGCCACTGGCCGGGCTGGTGAGCGTGGGTTCGGGTACCAGACCGGGTGACAGCGGTTGCAGCAGCGCCAGCAGTTCCGCCTGTTTGTGGTTCTCCTGCGCGGCCAGTGACCAGTGCTGCAGGGTGCAGCCGCCGCAATCCTGGTACAGGGGGCACTGCGGCTCGACCCGCTCCACGGACGCCGGGCTGCCGGGCAGCAGGCCGAGCATCTGCGCCTCGTCATAATCGCGCTTTACCGCAGTGCACTGTACCTGCACCTGTTCACCCCGCAGTGCGCCGCTGACGAAAACTATCTTGCCCTCCCGTGTGCCAATGCCGCGGCCCTCCCGGCTCATGCGTTCTATCAGCAGCACATCCTTGCCCCACAGGCGTGCCGGGCCCGCGCGTTTGACCTGCTTTTGAAAGCGCATACGCGCGGAGGGTGGTCTGGCCACGTAATGGTGTCCCGGGTTTGAAGACTGGAGTGCAACTATAAACCAGGGCGCCTGCAGGTCCCAGTCGCGCTGCCGGCCACAGGCCCCGCCGTCTCAGAACCTGCCGCTGAAGGCCAGGCCGACGTAGCGCGGCTGCGCGCGTCTGGCCACCTCGCCAGCTCCCACATCCTGCCTGAATACCAGCACATCCTCGTCAAACACGTTGCGCACCATCAGGTCAATTTGCCAGTTGGCGTCCGGTTCGATGTAGCTCAGCTGCGCCGTGCTGCGGAAAAAATCGTCCTGCCGGTCCCGGGCGGTATTTTGCGCGGTAAAAAAAATGTCGCTCTGGTATTCGGTGCGCCACATCGCGGCCAGGCTGCCCCAGCTGTATCGGGAGCTGGAATAGTTCAGGCTGAGGTAGCCACTGTGCTGCGGAGTAAGGATGGTCCGGTTGCCATCGAGGTTGCCCGCGTCTGTGTCGAAATCCTTGAATTGTGCATGGGTATAGGCGTAGGCCAACTGGAATTGCCAGTGCGGGTTCAGCAGGGCCTGCAGCTGGCTCTCGGCGCCATAGCCGCGCACCCCGTTGGTGTTGACGGTGCGGGCGAGGCCGTTCTCTATCACCTGGATCTGGTAGTCGTCGACATCGTATCCATACCCGCCGGCCTGGTATTGCAAGCGCTCGCCCCACAGGGTGCCACGCAGGCCCAGCTCGGCAGAAAGAATTTTTTCCGGGTCGAATACCGACAGTGCCGGCGTTGCCGCCGGCTCGAAGCCGCCTGCCTTGTAACCCTTGCTCAAAGAGGCGTAAGCATTGCTCTGCTCGCCCAGCAGGTAGTTGACCGCGAGGCGCGCCTCCCAGTCATCCCAGTTCTCGTCTATGTGTTCCCAGCCTTCGGTTGAATATCCCAGCAGGTTGCCGGCGGGATTCAGCGGTGCGGCATTGAGGGCATTGAGTGTGGTGGTAACGCTCTCCACCGGCGCCGAGCGATATTTGAAGTCCTTGTCATCTGCGCTGTAACGCAGGCCGGTAGTGACGCTCAGGCGCGGGTCCAGCGACCAGGTGGCATCGCCGTAGATGCCGTAGCTGAAGTAGTCACCCTGCTGGTCCGATAGCTCCTTCACGTTTTGCCGGCAGGAGCCGAACAGAATATCCGAGGTAGCGTCGCAGAGTTCGAAGTCCGGGAACGGCAAGCCGAAATCGGCAGGGGAGACCGGGCGACCCGAGAGCACATTGACATCGGAGTAGGTCAGCTGGACCGTGGTGCTGACATCCTCCCTGAAGGCAATAGCGCCCGCGACCCAGTTGATGTCCTCGCCAGTCCCGGTAAAACGGAACTCCTGGCTGAAGGTTTCGCTTTTACGGTTGACGAAGCCGGCAGTGGTGAGGAACACGGCGCTGCCATCCACATCGAACAGGTTGGGGCTGTTGTTGTTGTGGTAGGACGTAACCGACAACAACGAGATCGGGCCATCCGGCTCCCAGAGCACCCGCAGTTGGCCATTGGCGTTGCTGACATCGTCATAGGTACGGGTGTCGGTCGCGAGCCTGTCGTCGAAGGGGTCCGGGGGGACATTGCCGGCGGCGGCCAGGGACGGCACCAGGGTCTCGTAGCCCAGGCCATTGGTGTTGGTGCGCTGGTAGCCATAGGCGAGGGTTGCATCAAAATCACCGACCACGGAGCGCAGCGCGAGGCGTCCACCGAGGGTGTCCTCGTCACCGATATTTTCCCCCAGCCAGCGGTTGTCCAGGTCACCGTCATTGCGGTAGCTGACAGCACTGGCGCGCAACATCAGCCGTTCACCCAGCAGCGGTTGATTGACCGTCAGCCGGGCGCCGCGATCATTATCCTCACCCGCTTCCAGCGCATAGCTGCCCTCAAACTGGTCTACCGGCTGGTTGTTGTAGATCAGGATGGCGCCCGCGGTGGCGTTGCGGCCAAACAGGGTGCCCTGCGGGCCGCGCAGCACTTCCACCCGGTTGACGTCCACCATGGTCAACGACGTGCTGTTGATGCGCCCGACGTAGCTGTCATCGACAACCACCGCCACACTGGCCTCACCGCCAATGCCGAAGCTGTTGGTGCTGATGCCGCGGATCGCGTAGATCGGGGTGCTGACACCCTGCTCCCAGCCACTAAGCCCGGGGGCCAGCGTGGTGAAGTCCTCGATGCGCTTCATGCCCTGCAGCTGCAATTCGTCACCGTTGAGCACTGTTATGCTGATCGGGACGTCGGTCAGTGACTCTTCCCGGTGCTGTGCTTTTACCAGCACCTCTTCAAGCGCCTGGCTGGTTGTGGCGGCAAATAACGCGAGTAAAAAGATGAGCAGGTAATTCAATGTAAAGCTGTCCCCGTCGATCGGATCGGCATGATGCCACAGTTGCAGAGGCTTTTGCCCGTTATCTGGGGGGCGCAAGCCCTGGCGGCTTGCGGGGAATTACGTCAGTGAGTGATGTCCGGATGGGCAGCAACAGGGCGGGCACCCGGCGCGCTGATCGCGCGGCCGGGTATCAGGGTCATATGGGACTAATACCTGTACTGCAGCTCGAGCCCGTAGGTCCTGGGGGTGGCGGCGGCGTAGCCACCCACACCCTCTGACTCCACCAGGGCACTGCCGCCGACAATATAGTCTTCATCGGTGAGGTTATTGCCGTAAATCGCGCCGACCCACTTTTCGTTGGTGGACAACCAGGTCACGCGGGCGCTGAGGTCGCGCTGCTCACCCTCCAGCCACAGGCCGGAGCGGCAGCTGGCGGAGTCGAAGCAGTAATCCACATCGGATTTGTAGCTGAACTGCACCCTGGGCAGTACCTGGCCAATAGGAGTGTCGAAGGTGTATTCGGCGGCGACGTAGTAGGTCTGCTCCGGCAGCCGCGGCAGGTTCTCGTCGGAGCGGTCATTGGGACAGGAGTCGACCTGTATGAACGTCAGGTCAGCCCGGCTGCAACCCGTTGCCGGGGGCACCGCTGTGTCCGCTATGGTGATCTGGTTGTCGATGAATTCATCGATATTGCCGTCATTCAGGGTCATGTTGAACATCAGCTGCAGGTTTTGCACTGGATACCACATGGTTTCCAGTTCGAAACCCTTGATGGTCGATTTCGCCGCGTTCACTGTTGCAGGAGCCGGCGAGTTGGTTACCGGATTGATCACCAGGGAGGTGAGCTGGCGATTCTTGTAGTCGGAATAGTAGAACGCGCCGTTTACCCGCAAGGTGCTGTCCAGCAGGTCGAGCTTGAAGCCCAGTTCCCAGTTTTTCACTTCCTCCGGCTCAAAGTTTTCCAGTTCGCCCGAGGGTGCCTCGGACAGGCCGCCCGAGAGAAAACCCTCGCTGTAAGTCAGGTACAAGGTCCCCGCATCGATACCCTCGAGGTCACCGATCAGGTATTGCACGCTGGCCATGGGCGTGGTGGCGTCATCGGAATTCTTGGCGCGGGTTTCGTCGACGAATTCATACTCGAACAGCGGGTTGTAGACAAAACCGGGGCTGCGATCGTACAGGCCCGAGCTGCCAAACAGTGGCGTGACCACACCGCCATTGGCGTCCAGCGAATCCGGGATAAGCTGGTAACGGTTGCGAGTGAGTTTGCGGGTTTCTTCTGTATAACGCAGCCCCAGTGTGGTGCGCCACTGCTCGGTCCAGGCCCATTCCAGTTGGGCAAACGTGGCCAGTGCATCGTTATCGGCATCGAGGTTGCTGGAAGGCGCATTCAGGTACAGCCAGCCCGCCAGAGCCGGATCAAACGGTCCCAGGAAGCTGACGGTGGTCTCGTCCTTGGTCTTTTCATTAAACCAGTAGACCCCCGCCACATAGTTGAGGCGGTCGCCGACGGCACTGCCGGTAACCTGGAATTCCTGGCTGTACTGGTCGGTCTTGCGGGGCTGCCCCTGGGGATGAACACTCTGGGTGCGGTGCAGGAAGGGCAGTCCGGTATGGTCCAGTTCATCATCCTGCTCGGCATCGGTATAACGCCAGGCGCTGATGCTTTTCAGGCTGATGTCGTCGTTCAGGTCCCAGTTGGCGACCAGGCTGGCGCCCTCGTTCTTGGCTTCATACTTGCCACCCAGGTCCGAGATTACCGTGTTGGCATCGCCGATATCGGCCGCATCCTGGCAGAAGTCGTCCAGGGTGCGGCCGGTGGAGGACACGATAGCCAGGGTGTTGAACAACTCGGCCTGCCAGCCCTGGTAACCGGGAACCGGTACACACTTCTGCGGGCGCATGTTCTGCTTGGTCTGCGCCCAGTTCATGTTCAGGTCCAGGGTGACACTTTCCGCCGGCACATAACGGGTCTGCCAGACCAGGTTCTGGCGGTCCTCGTTCATGTACTTGTCGCCGTCGTAAACGTTCTTGATGTAACCGTCGCTGTTCACGGTGGAGCCCGAGAGGCGGGTCCAGAGTTTGTCCGTCAGCGGGACGTTGACCATGAAGTTGGCATCGGCCCGGTCGTAGTTGCCGACGCGGCCGCCCACGGCAAAATCAAATTCCTCGGCGGGACGGTTGGTGGTGAACACCAGGGCGCCGCCGGTGGTGTTCTTGCCGAAGAGTGTGCCCTGGGGGCCTCGCAGTACCTGCACAGACTGAATGTCGTAAATGTCGAGCAGGGCGCCATCGGGCCGCCCGACGTACACCTCGTCAATATAAATACCCACGCCGGAGTCGATATTCGGCCCGGTGTTGCGCTGCCCTACACCGCGGATATAGATATTGGCCAGGGGTGCCGTGCCGTTGGCCGAGGACACCTCGATATTCGGTGCGATCTGGTTCAGGTCGGCGAGGTTGCGCACCCCCGCGTCGCGCAGTTCGTCAGCGCTCAGGGCGGTCACCGCGACAGGGGTCTCCTGCAGGCTCTCCTCGCGTTTGCGGGCGGTTACTATCACCTCTTCCAGAACGTTGCTCTGGGCAAGTGCAAGTGGCATATCGGTCGCGAGCCCGATGGCGGCGACCAGGGTGGATAAAACAGTCTTGCGGCTTCCGAAAGCACGTGGCATGAGATCACCTCTTTATTTTTATTCAGGCGCTCAACCGCCGTGGCCGACGCCGCCTGTAGATTGCTTGAAATGCAGGGGTGTAGCAAGTGGGTAACAGCGCGGCTGTGAACTAATGGCTGCCTGAGGCTGTTTCTACAGCAGTGATCGCGGCCTGGTTGAAATTGCTGAACCGTTCTGCCGAACTGGGTTAACCTCTTGCGTCGGACTTTACGGGAGGCGGGTTATGAAAAAGCGGGTAGTGGTCTGGGGTACGGGCAACGTGGGGCGGCCGGCTATCCGGGCAGTCATTGCGCACCGGGATCTCGAACTGGTCGGAGTGGTGGTATCCAACCCGGCCAAAGCGGGGCGGGACGCGGGTGAGCTGGCGGGTGTCGCGCCGGTGGGCGTGGCGGCTACAACCGACTGGCAAACCCTGCTGCAGCAGGGCAAGCCGGATGCTTTGGTCTACGCTGCGAATGCCGACACGCGCGGTGCGGAAGCCTTCATGGAGCTGCTTGCCTGCCTTGAGGCCGGGGTGAATGTCGTATCCACCGCGTTTTATCCGCTGCTCTACCCGGATTGCGGGCTCCAGGCGGCGGTGGACCCGGTGCGTGCAGCCTGCGCGAAAGGCAACAGCTCGGTGTTTGTTTCCGGTATAGACCCGGGCTGGGCCATGGATATCCTGCCTGCCCTCGCCAGCGGGGTCGTTGCCGACATTTCTCAAATACGCGTCCAGGAAATATTCAACTACGCCCTCTACGACCAGCCCCAGGTGGTGCGTGAGGTGATCGGCTTTGGCCAGAGCATGGACGAGCTGCCGCGCATGCTGGAGGACTTTTCCCTGAAAATGGTGTGGGAACCGATGTTACGCATCCTGGCAGAGGCTCTCGAGTACCCCCTGGACAGGGTAGAGACTTTCGTTGAGCGGCGGGCACTGGAGCGGAGCATCGACGTGCCGGGAATGGGTGTTTTCGAACAAGGCACCCAGGGCGCCTTCCGGTTCGAGGTGAGAGGTATCCGCAATGACGCCACCCGGCTGGTGGTCGAGCACATCACCCGCATTGACGAGCAGTGCGCCCCTGACTGGCCGTATCCGCCCCAGGGCCAGGGTTGTCACCAGGTGCAGATCAAGGGCAGCCCGGACCTTGTTATCAGCGTGCACGGCCACGATGCCATTGAGCCGGGACCCGCCGGGGGCGGCAATGGTACCGCGGCAAACCGTGTGGTGAATGCCATACCGCATGTTTGCGCGGCCCCGGCCGGGATTCTGTCGCCACTGGATATACCGCCGTTGACGGGTGCCGCGCAAATGCGCGTATAGGCCAGCGTGCTTACGGGTGGCCGCTTCTGGAGTCGGTCAGTAAAACAGGAACACCAGCGCTGCTGTGGTTACGCCGAAGAGGGTAGCGCGAAGGAAAAGGGGCCCGCCCCGGGCGAAGTGGGTAGCCAGTGTTTCCAGTGGCTCCCCGCCGGCCATCACGCCCAGCGATACCGGCAGTTCCAGCACCAGCACGTAGACGAACTGGCCGATCACGGCCGCCAGTAGACTGGTGTGCACCAGGGTATGCGCGCCCGCCGGGGACACCAGCACCAGCATCAACACGAGGTTGCCCAGCAGGCCACCGAGGCTGAGGGCGAGGAACTGCCGGGGCCGGTTTGCCTGGTAGTCGAAATCAAAGAACAGCGGGTGTACCCGCGGCTTGATGGTCAGCGTCGAGCGAAAAGCCAGGGCGCCCAGGAAGTGACCCCACTCGTGGATGATGTGACTCAGGGCAAGTCCGCACAGAAAAGCCCAGGCGGCCGCCAGGTAGAGCGCTGCACCTGCGCTGCCCGCTTTCTCTGCGGCATTGAGATAGAGCAGGCTCCACACCAGTAGCAGGGCGACACCGCCATGGACCAGGCCCTGACGGGCCATCGGGTTCATTAGTGCCCGGTCCAGCTCTGCCGGTTCACCGGCCCGCTCGCCGACTGTATGCGCACCGGAATACCTGACAGGTGGGACATGCCCGAGAGCCTTTCGACACTGTCGGGGCCGTCGGAGGCGAGGATATTGACGTTCGCGCCCCCCAGTCGGCTGGCGACGGACAGGCCCTGGGCGTGCTGGTGCCCCCAGCCATGGGGCACCGACACCGTGCCCGGCATCAGCTCTTCCAGCAGTTTGACCGGCAGGCGAATACTGGCGGTGGCGGACTGGATATCCGCCACGTCCCCTTCACCCAGTCCCAGCCTCGCCCCGTCATCGGGATGGATGTAAACGTAGTTGGTCTGGTTGCGCTCGCCATTGGTGAGTTCATCGATATTCTGGGTCCAGGAATTGTGCGTGCTGTGCGCCCGCTTCGAAATAAGTCGCATTACCCCCTGGCCGGGACCGGCTTCCAGCTCGGCAAAACGCTGCTCCAGCCTGGCCGCCTCGGCGATGAAGTCGGCGGGGGCGAGGTGTACCAGGCCATCGTCCGTGGTGGGGCGTTTGCCGAGGAACGTGCCCGGCGCCACCTGGTCCCGTGGCTTACCCTGGGGGTGGCGCAACAGCTCCCTGAAATTGCCGTGTCCCGAGCGGCGCAGCATCTGGTCGAGAATAAAGCGCTGGGGCAGGCCGGGTTGCGCGCCGGGGCGGCGCAGCCGGTTCACCGCCTTCAGCCCCCGCAGAATCCACTGCACGGCTTTCGAACCGAACAAGCCCACCCCGGCGGCGGTGGCCAGGTCAGTGTAGATGGAAGCCTCGTCGCGCTGTTCGCCCTCTGGCTCAACCAGCGCTTCCGTGGCGGCAAGATAGGGAATGGACTGCATGCCCAGGAACAGTGGAAAAACAAAGGGCAGGTCGGGGCGCTGCAGGGGTGATGTGGCGGGCAGCACGTAGTGCGCCAGGCTGGCGGTTTCGTTCAGGTAAATGTCGGTGACAACCAGTAACTCGAGCTGCGCCAGGGCGTCGCGCAGGCGCGCCGAGTTGGCCATGGTCAACAGGGGGTTGCCGCCGGTAACAAACAGGGACTTTATCTGGTCCTTGCCGGGGGTGAGAATTTCGTCCGCGAGGATCCCACCCGGGAAACCGCCGTTGAGTTCCCGAAAGTTGCCGATTCGCGAGCGGGCCTTGCGCATGAACATGCCGTTCTTTTTGGCGAAGCCGGCGAAGTCAAAGATGCCCTGCCCGACCAGGGTGCCACCGCGCCTGTCCAGGTTGCCCGTCACCGCGCTGATGCATTCGGCCAGCCACTGGGCGAGGGTGCCATCCTGCCCCATGCCGAGGCCCGTGCCGGTAACTATGGCCGCCCCGTTCGCGTCGCAAAAGGTTTTGACGAGCTGGCGCAGCTGGTCCGGGGCAATACCCGTGACAGCGGCGGTCTGCTCCGGAGTCCATTGGGATACCGCCGCGCGCAGTTCGTCGAGTCCGGAAGAGTAGGGTCTGATGGCCCCCTCGTCGCAGCGCCCCGAGGCAAAGATTTCCTGCAGGAATGACGCGAAGAAGAACACATCGGCATTGGGTTTGATGAACAGGTGCTCGCCCGCCACCTTGGCGGTTTCGGTCAGGCGCGGATCGATCACGATGATCCTGCCGCCCCTCGCCTTCACTTCCTTCAGGCGCTTGACCGGGTGCGCAACCTGCAGGAAGGTCCATTTGGAGACCACCGGATTGGTGCCCACCACCAGCATGCATTCCACGTGATCGAGGTCGACAAAGGGCTGGAAAAACGGGAAGCCGTACATCTCCCTGGCCGCCGCGAAACGGTTCGCGCAATCCTGGGTGGATGAAGAAAAAATATTGTGGGAGCCCAGGCCCTGCATGAAGCCCTCGGCGAAGATCGGGTGCAGGATGCTGAAGCCCGCCGCAGTGCCGACGTACATGCCGATCGAGTTGGGGCTGACGCCGCGCAGCTCGCGCACCTTGGCCCCGATTTCCTGCAGGGCCTGCTGCCAGGATATTCGTACGAAAGAATCACCCACGCGCTTGAGCGGGTAGCGCAGGCGGTCCGGGGAGTCATACATCTTGTGCTGGTGCAGGCCCTTCATGCAGGAGAAGCCCAGGGTGCCGTGATGGGCCTTGTCCGGCGCGATCGACACCACCTTGTTGTCCTGCACCTCGGTGACCAGCCCGCAACTGGCCTCGCAAATACGGCAGAACGTGTGTTTCGTCTGAGTCTGTTGCATCACCTGTCCATCTTTGTTTTCTTTTCAGGCAACGTTATCAGAATTTGGCGGATATGGTATGCAGGTCGGGAGCGCTGGTCTGACAGCTTGAACTGGACAGCCGGACGCCGGCGAAACAGCTGGTTAATCTTATGACTACACCCAAATACAACGGAACCGGCAGCAATGAATAAAAGTGAAGGACTCCTGCGCGTCAGTATCGCCTATGTGGTGGCCCTCTTCCTGGGCGGCGCCAGCCTGTACCTGCTCGATAATGGCCCGCTGCTTGACGTGCTGATTGCCGACCTGGCGGCCACTGCTGTGATTTTCCTGTTCAGCCGGGCCTACGGCAACTCGAGTTTCTACGACGCTTACTGGAGCGTTGTGCCGCCCTTCATAGCCCTTTACTGGCTGGCAGTCGGCACCAGCCAGGTGGCGCCACTGCGGGAGGTGCTGGTGCTCGGCCTGATCCTCTACTGGGCGACCCGCCTGACCCTGAACTGGGCCTACTTCTGGGAGGGCATGCAACACGAGGACTGGCGCTATGTGATGCTGAGGAACAAAGCGCCCCGCTGGGCGCTGTTAACTGACCTGGTGGGTATTCACCTGTTTCCCACACTCCAGGTGTTCGCCGGCCTGTTGCCGGTCTACGCGGTTTACTGCCTCGGGGAGCGCGCCTTCGGCTGGCTGGATATTGTCGCCTGCCTCGTTACCGGCGGCGCGATTACGCTGCAGATGCTGTCCGACTTCCAGCTGCACCGGTTTATCGCCAATCGCCGCGAGGGCGAGCAGCTGGAGACCGGCTGGTGGGCCTGGTCACGCCATCCGAACTATTTTGGCGAACTGGGGTTCTGGTGTGGCCTGTTCCTGTTCGGGCTTGCGGCCTATCCGCAGGGCTGGTACTGGCTCTGCATCGGGGCCGTGCTGATGACGCTGATGTTTGTGTTTGCCAGTATCCCGATGATGGAAGAGCGCAGCCTGGAGCGCCGGCCGGACTATGCCAGGGTCATGGAGTCGGTATCCATGCTGGTGCCCTGGCCACGAAAAAGGACTACCCTTGACCAGGGGGGGCGGCCCACGACTGCGTCCGGGTCCGTCGTACAGTCACAATCACCAGGAGAGTAGCGTGAAATACCTTTCAGTTGGGGAAGCAAGGCAGCTTGACGGTCTGCGCGTCGCACTCTCCGCAGGTGTACCCGCACCCTGGAGTGAGGCCGCCAAGGCGGTTTTCGCGTTCAAGCAAATACCCTATGTCGCCGTGGCGCAAGCCGTGGGCGTCGACAACGATGAACTGCTTGCCTGGACCGGTCATCGCAATGCGCCAACCGCCATGTACGGTGACGAACCCCCTCGCGTGACCTGGCTCGACATACTCAACCTCGCCGAACGGCTGCAACCCCTGCCCTCCCTGGTGCCGTCGGAAATCGATGACCGCATTCTCATGACCGGCCTGCTCAATGAGCTGGCGGGGGAGAATGGCATGCTGTGGAATGGCCGCTACCTGATGTTTCGCGCGATGGAAGAGGCTCTGGGCCATGAAGCGGTGGCCGCGAACCCGATGTTCCGTGACTACCGGTACAGCGCCGGCGCAGCGGCCTCCGCCGCGCCGAGAATGATCGCCATTCTGCGGCGCCTCGAACAACAACTGGACAGCCAGGCGGCCGCTGGCAGCCCCTATTTCATTGGCGGGCAGTTGTCGGCCCTGGATTTATACTGGGCCTGCTTCTCCCAGACACTGGACCCCCTGCCGCCGGAGGTGAATCCCATGCCATCCAGTGTGCGTTCTGCATGGCAGGGGGTGGCAGGGGTACTGGCACAGGAAGGTTATACCGTGAACGTCTCCCTGCTGCGCCACCGGGACATGATTTTCCGTGACCATATCGGGCTGCCGCTGGATTTCTAGCGGTGACCGGCCGGGCTGCCCGGATTGTGCTGACCCGCCGTGAATGAGGACGCCATGCAAGAAGTCGACATACCCCGCAAGCTGGCCCTGTTGTATGCCCGCTGCGCGGACGACCGGCACTTTGTCGGCATGCGCGATATCATCACCCCGGGTTTTACCCAGCGGGGGCCGGACTGGCACTGCGAGGGCGCCGATGCCTTTGTCGCGCAGCTGGACTACCTGGAGGCCAACTTCAGCGCCACCCTGCACCTGGTGGGCAACCAGCTCGGCAGTTGGAGCGGGGACAGCTATCTCGGCGAGACCTACTGCCTGGCAACCCATATTTTCGAGCGTGATGGTGTGGGTCGTAAACTGGAGATGGGCATTCGCTACCGTGACGATATAGTGGCCTACGAGGGCAGTTACCGTTACGCTTCCCGCGACTTGACGGTGGTGTGGACCAGCGATCAGGCACTTGTGAGCTAGTGCCGCAAAGACAGGCGGAAAACCGACCGTGACCATAAAAAGCACATTGCCTTTCAGTGATACCGTGCGCGTGCGCTATAGCGATACCGATGCCCAGGGGCACCTGTATTTCGCCAACTACCTGGTATATGCCGATGAGGTGGCTGGATTCTATATGGAGCAGCTGGGACTCAGCGCGATGAACCCCCGGCAGGCGCCCTGTTTCATCTTCACGGTGAACGTGAATTGCGAGTACCTCGGGGAGTGCAAGGCTTTCGATACCGTGCGGGTGTGCGTCGGATACTCCCGGCTGGGCCGGTCAAGCGCGGATCTGGCCTTTGAGATTTATAACGGGGACTCGACGGAAGCGCTGGCCCGCGGCTCGATTACCCAGGTATTTACCGACAAGCTGACCCGCCGCGCCACGCCTATCCCGGCCGCATTCAGGGCCGCGATCATTGCCGACACTCCCACCCTGGCCTGACACAACAGGCCCGCTTATCGGGTGGCCTGTCGGCCTCAGGCTTTGCCGCCGTCCCAGCGGTTTTCAAACAGGATCTGGTCCACCGGTTTCCGCTTCAGCCGGGTCAACTGCTTGACCGGTTTTCCCAGTGGCATGATGGCCGCGACAGCCCAGTGGGACGGGATACCCAGTAACTTCTGCACGGCGGGTTCGGCGGCCGCGCCCCAGGTGGTCATGGTGCCGCCATAGCCCTCGTTGCGGGCGGCCAGCAGAATGTTCCAGCAAAGGGGATAGATCGACCCGCCGCTGACCAGCCCGATGCGGTCGAGTTCCTTGTCCATGCTGGCAACCAGGCCCAGGTCTACCGTGATCACCAGCAGCGTGGGTGCCTCGCGAATATGCGCCACCAGCCAGTTGGGCGGCTCAGCCTGCGCTACCTGCTCCGCGGTGACCGCACTGGCATTGATTGTGTTCAGCGGATTTTCACCGGCCTGCACCTCCAGCAGGTAACGGCTTGCCGTCGGCAGCGACAGGTCGGCCAGGCGCTGTTTCAGTTCCGGCCCGGTAACATTGATAACGCGCCAGCCCTGGCGGTTGCCGCCGCTGGGTGCGAAGCGGGCGTTGTCGACGATGCGGTGTAATACCTCATCCGGCACCGGCTCGCCGGTGAACTCGCGACAGGCGAACGTGGTGCGCATC
>JAHEBL010000078.1 GCA_024642265.1 Haliea sp.
CCTGGTTCGTCGATGCCCTGCTGGGCCAGTCACTGGCAGCCGACGAGGAGCAGCTGCTGGCGGCGACTTTCGACACGCTGGTCGCCAGCGCGCTGGAGCAGCCCCGGGTGCTGGTTCACCGTGATTTCCACAGCCGCAACCTGATGCCCCAGGATGATGGCAGCCTCGGTGTTATCGATTTCCAGGATGCGGTGCTGGGCCCCGTCACCTACGACCTGGTATCGCTGCTGCGCGACTGCTATATCCAGTGGCCGGCGGCCCGGGTGCAACAGTGGGTTTCGTCTTACCGGCAGCTGTTGCAGGCCCGGGGACTGCCCGGCGCGGTGGACCAGGACCGCTTCCAGCGCTGGTTCGACCTGATGGGCCTGCAGCGGCATATCAAGGTGCTGGGCACGTTTGCGCGCCTGTACCTGCGCGATGGCAAGCCCGGCTACCTGGCCGATCTGCCGCTGGTGATCCGCTATGTGCAGGAGGTCAGCGGCAAGTATGTCGGCGAGGACCCGGTGTTCGCGGAGTTCCGGCATTGGTTCGACGCCCGGCTGTCACCGCTGATCGCCCGCCAGGACTGGAGTGTGGCCGGGTGAAAGTCATCATTCTCGCAGCCGGTGTCGGCGAGCGCATGCGGCCACTCACCGACCACACCCCCAAGCCGCTGCTGCCGGTTGGAGGCAGGCCGCTGATCGTTCACCACATAGAGCGCCTGGCGCGGGCGGGTTTTGTCGACCTGGTGATCAATGTGTCGCACCTGGCGGCGAAGATTACCGATTACTGCGGTGACGGCAGCCGCTGGGGCGTGTCCATCAGCTACTCCCCCGAAGCGGAGCCGCTGGAGACCGCCGGGGGCATCCACAATGCGCTGCCGCTGCTGGGTGATGGGGCGTTCCTGGTCGTCAATGGCGATGTCTGGCTCGATTACCCGTTCGAGCGGCTCGCCGGTTTCTCCCCGCCGCACCCCACAATCGCCCACCTGGTGATGGTGGACAACCCGACCCAGCATCCACGCGGCGATTTCGGACTGGACAAGCAGGGCCTGGTGCGGGAACTGGCCCCCGGGGCCACCGGTTTCACCTACGCCGGAGTCGGCGTCTACACCCCGGCATTTTTTGCCGGGATGACGCCGGGCAAATTGGCCCTGCGCCCGCTGCTGGATGCGACCATCCGGCGCGGCCTGCTCAGCGCCGAGCACTATCCGGGGCACTGGGAGGACGTGGGCACACCCGAGCGCCTGCGCAGCCTGGACGCGGCCCTGCAATCGGGCCGTGTACCGCAACCTGTTAGCCGTTAGAATAGCGCCCCCACAATTGCCTGGAGCCCATCATGCCGGACTACCTGATAGCCCCCTCCATTCTGTCAGCCAACTTTGCCCGCCTGGGGGAGGAGGTCGATGCTGTGCTGGCCGCCGGGGCCGATATCGTCCACTTCGATGTGATGGATAATCACTACGTGCCCAATCTCACCATCGGTCCGATGGTGTGCAGCGCCCTGCGCAAGCACGGCGTGACCGCCCCGATCGACGTCCACCTGATGGTCAGCCCGGTGGATCAGCTGATCGGTGATTTCGCCAGCGCCGGCGCCTCCTACATCACCTTCCACCCCGACGCTTCCACTCATGTGGACCGCTCTTTGCAGATGATTCGCGACGCGGGCTGTAAGTCCGGCCTGGTTTTCAATCCGCACCTCGGCCTGGATGCGCTGAAGTACGTGCTCGACAAGGTGGATATGGTGCTGCTGATGTCGGTCAACCCGGGCTTCGGTGGCCAGTCTTTCATTCCCGCCACGCTGGATAAATTGCGCGAGGCCCGCGCCCTGATCGACGCCTCCGGCTGCGATATCCGCCTGGAAATCGACGGTGGCGTCACCCCGAAGAATATCGCGGAAATCGCCGCGGCGGGAGCGGACACCTTTGTCGCCGGCTCGGCTATTTTCAACCAGCCCGACTACTCTGCGGTGATCGCTGAAATGAGGGCGCAGCTGGCTTCGGTTTGACCTTGTTGTTTCATTGCCGGCAGGGATCCGGGTGGGTCCAGGCGCCATGGCCGCGCCCCTCGGGGTTGCCCTCAGCCGCGAATGGAATGGCCCGTGCCCACTGCAGGACCGAGGCCGATGTTAAGCCAATTCCGATTTTACGGGTCCGAAGGCCAGCTGGCCCAGGTGGCTTGTTTGTTTGCCAACCACAGCCCCATATGTACAATAGGCAGTCCCCGATTCCTGGAGAATGCTGTGTCTACAGCAATGCGTAACAGCATCGACGAGCTTTCGATGCGCGAGGTCACCTGCTGGCGATGGTAGCCAGAGCTTTGTCACGACCCGAATACGCACATTCACGCTCCGAGGATAACCGATGAACCCGCAAGACTTTGCCGCGCTGGCGGCACAAGACTACAACCGTATACCTGTCAGCACCGAAGTGCTGGCCGACCTGGAAACCCCGATCAGTACTTACCGCAAGCTGGCGGAGGGCGCTTACTCCTATTTCTTTGAGTCCGTCCACGGCGGGGAAAAATGGGGCCGCTATTCCATTATCGGCTTGCCCTGTCGCACCGTACTCAAGGTGTTCGGCCACCAGGCGCAGGTCTGGGTGGACGGTGTATTGACGGAAAATCAGGAAGTACAGGATCCGCTGGCTTTTACCGAGGAATTCCAGCACCGCTACCGCACCGCGCCGAGGGAGGACCTGCCGGTTTTTCACGGCGGGCTGGTGGGCTATTTTGCCTACGACACGGTGCGCTTTGTGGAGCCGCGCCTGGCTGCAGGCGTACCCCCGGACCGGCTGGGTACGCCTGATATCCTGCTGATGGTCTCCGAAGAGGTGCTGGTGTTTGACAACCTCGCCGGCACCATACGCCTGGTCGTCAACGCGGATCCGGGCCTGGAGAATGCGCTGGCACTCGCGCAGGCGCGCCTGCAGGAACTGGTTGCCCGCCTGCCGCAGCCAATGGAACCGTTGCCGGAGGTGGTGCTGGCCGCTGCGGGCAGTGCCGAGCTGGAACAGCAGGCGGAGTCGGATTTCAGCCAGGCCCAGTATGAGGCGGCTGTAGAGCGGGTAAAGGAGTATGTGCTGGCGGGTGACGTGATGCAGGTCGTGCCGTCCCGGCGCATGAGTATCCCGTTCGAGGCGCCGCCGCTCAATCTGTACCGCGCCCTGCGCAATCTCAATCCCTCACCGTATATGTATTACCTCGACCTTGAGGATTTCCATATTGTCGGCTCCTCGCCGGAAATCCTCGCCCGGCTGCAACACGGCCTGGTCACTGTGCGTCCCATCGCGGGTACGCGCCGCCGCGGACGCACCGAGGAGGAGGACGCGGCCCTGGAGGCCGAGTTGCTGGCCGATCCGAAGGAAATCGCCGAGCACCTGATGCTGATCGACCTGGGCCGCAACGACGTCGGCCGTATCGCGCAGACCGGCTCTGTGGAGTTGTCCGATAAAATGGTGGTGGAGCGCTACTCACACGTCATGCACATCGTGTCCAATGTTGTTGGCCGGCTGCTGCCGGGCAGGACGGCCATCGACGTGCTGCGGGCCACCCTGCCCGCGGGTACCCTGAGTGGAGCCCCGAAGATACGCGCCATGGAAATTATCGATGAGCTGGAACCGGTCAAACGCGGTGTCTACGGCGGCGCAGTGGGCTACATCTCCTGGGCGGGAGATATGGATACCGCCATTGCAATTCGTACCGCGGTGATCAAGGACGGCCGTCTGTATGTGCAGGCCGGCGGCGGCGTGGTGGCGGACTCGGTGCCCCGCCTGGAGTGGAAGGAAACCCAGAACAAGGCGCGGGCGGTATTCCGGGCGGCTTCCATGGCCCTGGGAAAGGGGAGCTGAGCATGCTGCTGATGATCGATAATTACGACTCCTTCACCTACAACGTGGTGCAGTACCTTGGTGAGTTGGGTGCAGAGGTGAAGGTGGCGCGCAACGACGAGATAGCGGTGGCCGATATAAGGGCGCTGGCGCCAGACCAGATCGTGATCTCGCCCGGGCCCTGCACGCCCAACGAGGCCGGTATCTCGATGGCGGTGATAGAGGCCTTTGCCGGGGTGGTTCCCATCCTGGGTATCTGTCTCGGTCACCAGAGTATCGGCCAGGTTTTCGGGGGCAGAGTGGTGCGCGCGCGCAAGGTGATGCACGGCAAAACGTCCCCCATACACCATCGGGGGCAAGGTGTATTCCGGGGCTTGAGCGAACCCTTTGAAGCCACGCGCTACCATTCCCTGGTCGTGGAGAAGGAGAGCCTGCCCGCCTGTCTGGAGATTACCGCCTGGACCAGCACCGATACGGGGGAAGTCGATGAGATAATGGGACTGCGCCACCGGGAGCTGGCAGTCGAAGGTGTCCAGTTCCACCCCGAGTCTATCCTCACCGCGCACGGTCACGACCTGTTGCGCAATTTCCTTGAACAATAGGGACATACCCCGATGAACATACAGGATGCCCTCGCCAGGGTGGTTGCCGGTAACGACCTCGAGCGCACGGAAATGGCGGCCGTAATGCAGCAGGTGATGTCAGGTGATGCGACCGACGCCCAGATCGGCGGTCTGCTGGTGGCCTTGCGCATGAAGGGTGAGACTATCGACGAGATAGCCGGCGCCGCCGAGGTCATGCGCAACCTTGCTACGCCGGTTGTGATAGACGACCCCCACCTCGTCGACCTGGTCGGTACCGGTGGTGATGGCGCCAACCTGTTCAATGTGTCCACGGCCTCGAGCTTCGTGGTAGCCGCTGCGGGGGCCAGGGTCGCCAAGCACGGTAATCGCTCCGTTTCCAGCACCAGCGGCAGTTCCGACGTGCTGGAGTACTTCGGCGTTCCGCTGGACCTGACCCCGGAGCAGGTTGCCCGGGCGATTGGCGAGGTCGGCCTGGGGTTCATGTTTGCCCCGGCCCATCACAGTGCCATGCGTTATGCCATTGGCCCGCGTCGGGAACTGGGTATGCGTACGCTGTTCAACATCCTGGGGCCGCTCACCAATCCCGCCCGGGTGCGGCGCCAGGTCATCGGCGTGTATTCACCCGAGCTCTGCCTGCCGATAGCCCAGGTACTGAAAGCGCTGGGTTCAGTCCATGCCATGGTGGTGCACTCGGACGACGGGCTGGACGAGATCTCGATTGCCGCGGGCACATTTGTGGCGGAATTACGCGAAGGTAGTGTCAGCACTTACCACATCACACCTGAGGAGTTCAGGTTGCAGCGCCAGGATCTTGACGGGCTGGCAGTGGACAGCGCCGCCGCTTCCGCGGACCTTATTCGTCGCGCCCTGACGGGCAAGGATGACCCCGCCGCCCGTAAGGCCGCGGCGATGCTGGCTCTCAACGGGGGTGCAACCATATACGTGAGTGGCGTGGCCGCAACCCTTGCCGATGGTGTGGCGATGGCGGACGACGTGCTGGCCAGCGGCCAGGCAGCGGAGAAATTGCGGCAGTTTATTGATTTTACCCGCCTGATGCGCGGGAAGGCGGATTGACCACATGGCTGGCGATACACCCACCATTTTACGCAGCATCCTGGCGCGCAAGCGCGAGGAGGTCGCCGCCCGTCGCAAGCGGGATTCACTTGGCAGCCTCGAGCAGCGCATCACGGAGCAGTCTCCCCTTCGCGGCTTTACCAGGACTCTGCAGGAGCGCGCGGCGGCCGCGGAGCCCGCGGTGATCGCGGAAGTGAAAAAGGCTTCTCCCAGCAAGGGGGTGATTCGTGCGGATTTCCGGCCGGCGCAGATTGCCGCCAGCTACCAGGCCGGCGGCGCGAGCTGCCTCTCGGTACTCACCGATATCGACTTTTTCCAGGGGGCTGACAGCTATTTGCAGGAGGCCCGCGCGGCCTGTGCGCTGCCGGTCTTGCGCAAGGATTTCACGGTGGACCCCTACCAGGTGATAGAGGCGCGGGCTATCGGTGCGGACGCCATCCTGCTGATCGTCGCGGCGCTGGAGGATGACCAGATGCGCGAGTTGGCGGGCGCCGCCGCTGCGGTGGGTATCGATGTGCTGGTCGAGGTGCATGACCGGGCCGAGCTGGACCGCGCACTGGAGCTGGAGACCCCCCTGATCGGGATTAACAACCGCGACCTGCACACCTTTGAAACCCGGCTCGAGACAACCCTGGAATTGCTACCTTACATTCCCGGCGACCGGCTGGTGGTTACCGAAAGCGGGATTCACACGGCGGAAGATGTGGCGTTGATGCGCAATCACCAGGTGTATGGCTTCCTGGTCGGTGAGGTGTTCATGCGAGCCCCGGAGCCCGGCGAGAAACTGCGGGACATGTTTTTTGGCTAGCCCCCGGGGTCTACAAACAGATTCGACCTAACGGGTGCCGTAGACCACCATAGTCTTGCCGGACACGGACACCAGGCCGTTTTCCTCCAGTGTCTTCAATACCCGCCCGGCCATTTCCCGGGAACAACCCACGATTTTACCGAGCTCCTGCCGGGTGATCTTGATCTGCATGCCATCCGGGTGGGTCATGGCGTCAGGTTCCTTGCACAGGTCCAGAAGCGTGTGGGCGATACGGCCTGACACGTCGACGAAGGCGAGGTCTGTCAGTTTGCGGGTAGTGACGCGCAGGCGGGTGCTGATCTGTCGCGAAATGGCGTAGAGGATATCAGGGAACTGGTTGCGGATCTGGTGGAAGCGATCGTAGGATATCTCCGCCACCTCGCACTGGGTTTTGGCGACCACCATGGCGCTGCGCACCTGGGGCTCATCCTCGAACAGGCCCATCTCCCCGACGAAGTCGCCCGGGTTGAGGTAGGCGACCACCATCATGTGGCCGGGTTCCGATGCGTCCTCGACCATCACCGAAACCGAGCCATCGAGGATGAGATAGAGGGAGTTGCTCACCTCGCCCTGTTTCAACACCTGAGCCTTGGCCTTGTAATCCTTGCGCTGGCAGTGCCGCAGGAAATTTTCCACATTCGGCAAAGCTCTCAGTACCTGGGGTTTCACCACACCTTTGCTCCCTGTTCGGCGGTTTGCTTGAAGCGGAGTGTAGCCCACTCGAGCCTCAAGTAAAACTCGGGAGCCTATGCTAAGCTGCGCGACAAATTTTTGCAGGAGCCGGTGGCAGATGAAAGCAACAGTCAAGTGGGCGGATGGCGCCATGTTCGTAGGTGAATCCGGCAGTGGCCACAGTGTGGTCATGGACGGCCCCGAAGACCTGGGCGGGCGCAACCTCGGCCCCCGGCCGATGGAAATGCTGCTGCTGGGAACCGGCGGTTGCGCCAGTTTCGATGTAATGAGCATGCTGAAAAAAGCCCGCCAGCAGGTCGTTGACTGCCGTGTCGAACTCGACGCCGAGCGGGCCGATGCGGTGCCCGCGGTGTTCACGCGGATCGCCATGCACTTCGTGGTTACGGGTATCGGGCTCAAGGAGAACCAGGTGAAGCGGGCGGTCGAGCTGTCTGCGGAAAAGTACTGCTCCGCATCGATCATGCTGGGCGCGGCGGGGGTGGCAGTCAGTCACACCTACGAGATCGTCGAGTTTGACCCGGCAGCGCGCTAGGCGGGCTGGTCGCGCTTATATCCGGTAGCTGCTGCGGGTCATCACCTGTGCCACCACGGACATCGCGTCTTTTACCTGGCGCGGAAAATCGCTGCCGCCCGCCTGCAGGGCGTTGTCGCCGTGCCGCTGCTCGTCTTCCAGCATTTTCTGCACGATCAGCCGGGACTTGCGGTCGTCATCGGGCAGGGATTTCAGGTGGTCCCGCAGGTGGTCGCAGACCCGCTCCTCGGTAGCCGCCACAAAGCCCAGGCTCACCTTGTCACTGATCGCGCCAGCCACCGCCCCCAGGGCGAATGACAGGCCGTACCAGGCGGGGTTGAGCAGGCTCGGGCGGCTGTCCAGCTCACGCAGGCGCTGTTCACACCACACCAGGTGATCGACTTCCTCTGCCGCTGCCTGCTGCATTTCGTCCCGCACCGTGGGCAGCTTTGCTGTCAGGGCCTGGCCCTGGTAGAGGGCCTGCGCGCACACCTCACCGGTGTGGTTGACCCGCATCAGCCCGGCGGCGTGACGGCGTTCCCGGTCAGATAATTCCGAATCGGCGTGCCCCTGTGCGGGCGAGGGCCGGGCCGCTGCCTGAGCGCTATTGGTGATGGTGCGCATCACCGAGTCAGCTTCGGTGATCACCCGGTCAAGCAGTGACAGACGTCGTTGGCGCATGCGGAAACCCTGCGTTTGGTTCTATCGGATCAACTATAGCGTGCGATGGCCCGCCAGCCAATGTCGCGCCGCAGGGTCATGCCGTCCCAGCTTATCTTGTCCGCTGCCAGATAGCAGTCGCGCTGGGCCGTTGCGATATCGGCACCCAGCGCGGTAACACACAGGACTCTGCCGCCGCTGGTAACCACCTGGCCGTCTGCGCAGGTGGTACCGGCATGGAAGACCTTGATATTGTCGGCCTGGGGCGCATCCAGCCCGTGTACGGGCGTGCCTTTGTGGTAGCTGCCCGGGTAGCCGCCGGCGGCCAGCACCACGCCGATGGCGCAGCGCGGGTCCCATTCGGCCTCGGCACTGTCCAGCTTGCCCGCCAGCGCGGCATCGCACAGGTCGACCAGGTCGGAGCGCAGTCGCACCATGATGGGCTGGGTTTCCGGGTCGCCGAAACGACAGTTGTATTCGATTACCCGTGGCTCCCCCGCGGCAGAGATCATCAGGCCGGCGTACAGGAAGCCGGTGTACTCGTTACCTTCTGCCGCCATGCCGCGCACGGTCGGCAGGATAACCTGCGCCATAATCCGGTCGAATACGGCTGCATCCACTACGGGGGCGGGGGAATAGGCGCCCATACCCCCGGTATTGGGGCCGGTGTCGCCCTCGCCGATGCGCTTGTGGTCCTGGCTGGTGGCCATGGGCAATACGTTGGCGCCATCGACCATCACGATAAAGCTGGCTTCCTCGCCCTCCAGGAATTCCTCGATAACCACGCGGCAGCCGGCCTCACCAAAGGCATTGCCCGACAACATGTCGGTGACGGCTGCCTCTGCCTCCGCCAGGGTCTGGGCGACGATCACCCCCTTGCCCGCCGCCAGGCCATCGGCCTTCACCACGATGGGGGCGCCCTGTTGCCGCAGGTAGGCCAGCGCCGGTTCCAGCTCGGTAAAATTGGCATAGGCGCCGGTGGGAATGCCGTGCCGGGCCAGGAAGTCCTTGGTGAATGCCTTGGAGCCCTCCAGTTGTGCCGGCCCGCGACGTGGGCCGAAGCAGCGCAGCCCGCGGCCTTCGAAATAGTCCACCACTCCTTCAACCAGTGGCGCCTCGGGGCCGACAATGGTCAGCTCTACCGCATTGCCTTCGACGAAATCCGCCAGGGCGCCAAAATCCATCGTGTCGATGGCGATATTCTGTACCCCGGCCTCGGCCGCAGTGCCGGCATTCCCCGGCGCCACGAAAACGGTCTCGACCCGGGCCGACTGGGCAACTTTCCAGGCCAGCGCGTGTTCGCGCCCGCCACTGCCGATAATCAATACATTCATCTGGTCAAGGTTCGCTCTTAATGCCTGAAATGGCGCATGCCGGTGAATACCATGGCCATACCGTGTTCGTCCGCGGCGGCGATTACCTCGTCGTCGCGAATCGAGCCACCGGGCTGGATCACCGCCGCGATGCCCGCTGCGCCGGCGTTGTCGATACCGTCACGGAAGGGGAAGAACGCGTCGGAGGCCATCACTGACCCCTTTACCGCCAGGCCGGCGTGCTCGGCCTTGATGGCGGCGATGCGGGCGGAATTGATCCGGCTCATCTGCCCGGCGCCGACACCGACTGTCTGGCCGTTGGCGGCGTAGACGATGGCATTGGACTTGACGAACTTGGCGACCTGCCAGGCGAACAGCAGGTCTTTCATTTGCTGATCACTGGGCTGTATTTTGCTGACCACCTTGAGGTCGGCCGCGGTCACCATGCCCAGGTCCCGGTCCTGTACCAGCAGGCCGCCATTGACCCGCTTGTAGTCAAGCGCGGGGCCGGGTGCAGACCAGGCGCCGCACACCAGCAGGCGCACGTTCTGTTTGTTGGCAACTACGGCCGCGGCTTCGGCGCTGACCTCGGGTGCAATGATGACCTCGACGAACTGGCGCTCGACAATGGCCCGCGCCGTATCGGCGTCGAGCTCCCGGTTGAAGGCGATAATGCCCCCGAAGGCGGATTCCGGGTCGGTGGCGAAGGCCAGTTCATAGGCCTTGCCGATGTCGGCCGCCACCGCCACCCCGCAGGGATTGGCGTGCTTGACGATCACACAGGCCGGCCCCGCAAAGTTCTTGACGCATTCCAGCGCGGCGTCGGTGTCGGCCACGTTGTTATATGACAGTTCCTTGCCCTGCAGCTGCTGCGCCGTGGCGATACCCGCCTCGGCCGGGGTGGCCTCCACATAGAAGGCCGCCCGCTGGTGGGGGTTTTCGCCGTAACGCATTTCCTGGACCTTGTGGAACTGGGTGTTGAACGTGCGGGGAAAGGTCGGGGAGCCGCCGGGAACCAGTCCGCCGAAATGATTGGCGATGGCGCCGTCGTAGGCCGCGGTGTGCTCGTAGGCCTTGATCGCCAGGTTGAAGCGGGTGGCCAGGGAGGTGGCGCCTTTATGCGTCTGCAGCTCTTCAATGATCGCATCGTAGTCCGAGCTGTTCACCACAATGTTGACAAAGCGGTGGTTTTTCGCGGCCGCCCTGACCATGGTGGGGCCGCCGATATCGATATTCTCGATGGCGTCCTCCAGGCTGCAATCAGGTCGTGCAACAGTGGCTTCGAAGGGGTAGAGGTTGACCACGACCATGTCGATGGCCTTGATGTCGTGCTCTGCCATTACCTCATCATCCTGGCCGCGACGCGCGAGAATGCCGCCGTGCACTTTCGGGTGCAGGGTCTTGACCCGGCCATCCATCATTTCCGGGAAGCCGGTGTAGTCGGCCACCTCGGTTACCTTCAGGCCGCTGTCCTGCAGCAGTCGATAGGTGCCGCCGGTGGACAGCAGCTCGATCCCCATGTCCTGCAGGGCGCGGGCAAACTCGACGATGCCGGCCTTGTCCGAGACACTGATCAGGGCGCGATTGACTTTGACAAGCTGGGTGTCGCTCATGGTGGGGGTTCGCCTCTAGTCCTTGGTGGAGATCAGGTTGTACTGCTTGAGTTTCTTGCGCAGGGTGCCCCGGTTCAGGCCCAGCATTATTGACGCCTTGGTCTGGTTGTTGCGGGTGTAGGCCATGATTTCCTCCAGCAGAGGGGCCTCGATTTCGGCCAGTACCATCTGGTAGACGTCTGCTGACAGCTGGCCGTCCAGGTCTTTCAGGTACTCCCTGACTGCGATGGTCACCGACTCCCGCAGACTGCGGGCCGGGCCCGTATCGAGCTGGTCATCATTGGCGGCATCTTCCGCGGTGATCGGTGGGGGTAGGGATTCAGCCCTGGTCATGCTGCTATTTCCTTGTCTGGATTGTTTTGGTAAGCGGTGTTTCCGGCCATTTTTTGCAGGTAGACCAGCTGGTCGGCGGCCGATTCCAGGCTGTTGAAGGCTCTGCGCTGTTGCATATAGCCGGGACTGTCCTGCAGGTACCAGCCGACATGCTTGCGGGCGATGCGCAGGCCCATGAACTCGCCGTAAAAGGCGTGCAGTGCCTCGACATGAGTGCGCATGATGGCAAGTTGTTCGTCCGGTGACGGCTCGGGCGGCGTTACGCCCGTCGCCAGGTGGGCGGCGATCTGCCCGCACAGCCAGGGTCTGCCCTGGGCGGCCCGGCCGATCATGACGCCCGCTGCACCGGTATGGGCGATGACCGCCGCAGCGCGGGCCGGAGAGTCGATATCGCCATTGGCGAATACCGGAAAGCGGGTGGCGGCGACAATAGCCGCGATGGTGTCGTACTCAACCTGGCCTCGGAAGGCGCAGGCCCGGCTGCGGCCGTGCACGGCCAGTGCGGCTATGCCGGCGTCCTCGGCAATGCGCGCAATGCTGACGCCGTTCCTCGCATCCGGCGCCGACCCCGTGCGGATTTTCAGGGTAACCGGCACATCGACCGCCTTTACCACCGCGGTCAGGATCTCCTGTACCAGTCGTTCGTCCGCCAGCAGTGCCGAGCCGGCCGCCCGGCGGCACACTTTCTTGGCCGGGCAGCCCATGTTGATGTCGATGATCTGCGCGCCCCGGGCCACATTGTAGGCCGCTGCCGCCGCCATGGCCTGTGGTTCGCTGCCGGCGATCTGTACCGAGCGCGGCTGGATCTCGGCGTCGTGGCGACTGCGCCACAGTGTCTTGGCCGAGTCCCGCAGTCGCGGGTTGCTGCTGATCATCTCCGCCACGACCAGGCCAGCGCCCATTTGCGCGCAGAGGCGTCGAAACGGCAGGTCGGTTACACCAGCCATAGGGGCCAGTGCCACGCGATTGGGCAGCTTGTACGGTCCGATCTGCAGCATGTGGAAAGAGTTTGAAGCCAGGGTATCGAAAAGAGGCGGTATGATACTCGGATGGCCTGGCACGTGGAAGAATTTATGGACAAAAAACCACCAGCCACAGCCAGCGGGCGGGGTTTTCAACTCAGTCCGCCAGGGTGCCTCGCAGGCATACCCAGCCGTCGCGCTCGCCTGCCACCACCAGGCCGATACGCCCGGCATAGTGTTCGCACAGTGCCCCGGCCTGTGTCGCCAGCAGTCCCGACAGCAGCAGCGTGCCGCCGGGTTTGAGAAATCCCAGCAGGGTGTCGGCCAGCTCGACCAGCGGGCCGGCGAGGATATTGGCGATAACCACGTCAGCGCTGCGGGTCCAGCTGTCCGGGTCGTAGGCGCCGGGCAGGGTAACCTCCAGGGCCGCGGCGGGAACACCGTTGCGGCCGGCGTTGTCGCGGGTGGCCACCAGTGCCTGGGGGTCGTTGTCCACCCCGAGGGCGCGGGCCGCGCCCAGGCGCAGGGCTGCCACCGCGAGGATTCCCGAGCCGCAGCCGTAGTCGACGACACAGGCTCCAGTCAGGGCCATGTCGTCCAGTTCGCCCAGGCACAGGGCGGTGGTGGGGTGGGTGCCGGTGCCGAAGGCGAGCCCGGGATCCAGTAGCAGGTTGACCGCTGACGGGTCTGGCGGATCCATCCAGCTGGGGCACACCCACAGTCGTCGTCCGAAGGGCATGGGCTGATAGTGTTGCATCCACTCGCGTTCCCAGTCCTTGTCCTCGAGGATTTCCACCCGCTGGTTGGCCGCGTGCAGCGACCCCGGGGGAAACGCGGCCAGTACCTCGGCCATGGCGGTATCAGCCGGGTACAGTCCGGTCAGGCGGGTCTGGCCCCACAGGGGTGTCTCGCCGACGCCGGGTTCCAGTACCGGCTGGTCCGCATTGTCTTCCATGGTCACGGCGACAGCGCCGGTTGCCAGCATCAGCTGTTCGAGAGTCTCAACCTGGTCGGGATGGGTGTCCAGGCGCAGTTGCAGCCACGCCATCAGCCTGGTTTCCGGCGGCGTCCGGCCCTGGTGATGTCAGGAGTGGCGGGCATGGGGAGGTGGGCTCAGTCTTCCTGCAGTTTGCTTTCGAGGTAATGGATGCTCACCCCCCCGCTCTGGAAGGCGCGGTCGCGCACCAGATCCCGGTGGAGTGCGGTGTTGGTGCGAATACCCTCCACCACCAGTTCGTCCAGCGCCTGGCGCATCCTGGCCAGTGCCACCTGCCGGCTTTCGCCGAAGCTGATGATCTTGCCGATCAGCGAATCGTAATAGGGCGGTACCGTATAGCCGTCATACAGATGAGAGTCTACCCGGATGCCTGGGCCGCCCGGCGCGTGGAAAGTGGTCACTTTCCCGGGTGAGGGCAGGAAGGTCTTGGGGTCTTCTGCGTTGATCCGGCACTCGAAGGCGTGGCCGAAGAAGCTGACTTCGCTCTGCTTGAATGACAGCGGCAGGCCGGCGGCGATACGTAACTGTTCCTTGACGATGTCGATGCCGGTGATCTGCTCGGTGACGGGGTGTTCCACCTGGACCCGGGTATTCATCTCGATGAAATAAAAGGCGCCGTCCTCGTAGAGGAATTCGAAGGTCCCGGCACCCCGGTAGCCGATCTCGATACAGGCGTTGACGCAGGCCTCGGCCACCTGCTGGCGCGCCTCGTCGGGTATGCCCGGTGCGGGGGCCTCCTCCAGTACTTTCTGGTGGCGGCGCTGTAACGAGCAGTCCCGGTCTCCCAGGTGTACGGCGTTGCCCTGGCCGTCGGCCAGTACCTGGATCTCCACGTGGCGCGGCTTCTGCAGGAATTTTTCCAGGTACACCACCTCGGAGCCGAAGGCGGCTGCCGCTTCGGACTGGGTCACCTGGATCGAATTGAGCAGGGCTGCCTCGTTGTGTACTACCCGCATACCGCGGCCACCGCCGCCGGCGGCGGCCTTGACGATTACCGGGTAGCCAATGGCGCGGGCAATCTCCAGGCTGCGCTCGGTATCCTCGGTGAGCGGGCCATCGGAGCCCGGCACGGTGGGTACGCCGGCCGCTTTCATTGCCTGGATGGCCGATACCTTGTCGCCCATCAGTCTGATGGTGTCGGCGGTGGGGCCTATGAAGACAAAACCGCTTTTCTCTACCTGGTCGGCAAAGTCGGCATTTTCCGCCAGGAACCCGTAGCCAGGGTGGATGGCTGAGGCGTTGGTGACTTCGGCGGCGCTGATAATCGCGGGTACGTTCAGGTAGCTGTCCTTGGAGGGGGCAGGGCCGATGCATACTGACTCGTCGGCGAGGCGAACGTGCATGAGCTCCGTATCGGCCGTGGAGTGCACGGCGATGGTCCTGATGTCCAGCTCCTTGCAGGCGCGAAGTATCCGCAACGCGATCTCGCCGCGGTTGGCAATGAGCACCTTTTCCAGGATGGGCATGTTGTTATCCTCTGGTGAACGCTTGGCGGGCTGCCGGCTAGACGATGTGGAACAGCGGTTGGTCGAATTCGACCGGCTCGCCGTTCTCGACCAGAATCGCCTCGATAGTGCCGGCCTTGTCCGCTTCTATCTGGTTCATCATTTTCATGGCCTCGACGATGCAAATGATATCGCCGACTTTCACCGTGTTGCCTACTTCGACAAAGGCGGGGGAGCTGGGGGAGGGAGAGCGATAGAAGGTGCCCACCATGGGCGAGCGCACCGCGTGCCCCGCGCTCGCGGAAGCTTCTGCCGCAGGCTCTGCCGCGGCTGCCGGCGCTACCGACGCGACCGGGGGTGGGGCCGGGGCGTACTGCGGCGCGGCGTACTGGGGCATGGCGAAATGCCCGGCGGCGGCCGCGGCCGACTGGGCCCCGTTCCTGCTGATGCGCACCGATTCCTCGCCTTCCTTTATCTCTATCTCGTCAATATTGGACTCTTCGAGCAACTCGATCAGTTTTTTTACCTTGCGAATGTCCATAATTCAGTCTCTCGCTGTCATGTTTATGGTTGTTCCAATTGCTGCAGGGCCGCCAGCAGCCCCAGTTCGTAGCCCTGCGCCCCGAGGCCGCAAATGACGCCCCTGGCCAGGTCAGAAAAGTAGGACACCCGGCGAAACTCTTCCCGCGCGTGGACGTTGGACAGGTGGACTTCAATGAAAGGAATATCGACGGCGCTGAGCGCATCCCGCAAGGCCACGCTGGTATGGGTGAAGGCCGCGGGATTGATCAGGATAAAATTAACGCCTTCCCTGCCCGCGTCCTGCACGCGTTCCACCAGCTCGTATTCGGCATTGCTTTGCATATGCAGCAGGTGATGGCCGCGCTCACGGGCCATGCGCTCAAGACCGAGGTTGATATCCGCCAGCGTGGTGCTGCCATAGATACCGGGCTCGCGGCTGCCGAGCAGGTTGAGATTGGGGCCGTGTAAGACCAGGATGGTTGCCATGGCGCAGTTCAGTCCGCTGTCGGGCACAATTTCGACAAGTTTGGATCAAATTCCGGGTGCTGTCCACGTTATTTGGCAAACAACGGAATTTTGCCGTCATTTAGCGACCGTATTGAAGAAGTTAGCTGGATTTTTGCCCAACAATGTATTCAGTGCTTACCTGTCCTCGAGGAGAGGATGGTGCATGCCGAAAGAGCCAAAATGTTGCGATCTTCTCCCTAATTGACGGCTATTGCTGGCTTCCTGGGGGAAACTTCCTGCAGTGCGTCCAGTACCACATTGCGAGTGAGTATCTGTGGCAGCAGCAGTGGTTCCTGTCCCGGATCGGCGGGGTACATCAGGTACAGAGGAATGCCATTGCGGTTGTGGCGGCGCAGGAAGGCGGCGATGTCGGCATCGTAATTGGTCCAGTCGGCCACCATGTAGGTCACCCCGTGGGCGGCGAAAGCCGCTGTCATGTCCTCGGTCAGCAGCACTGCCGATTCGTTGGCCAGGCAGGTGATGCACCAGTCTGCCGTCACATCCACGAACACCGGTGTGCCGCTGGCTCGCAATTCCGCCAGGGTCTGCTCTGACCAGGGCACCCGTCCCGCCAGTTCGGTAGCCCGGGCGCCGTTTTCGTCCAGCGCGCGCCAGGAACCAAGGCCCAGGGCGCCGAGCAGGCAGGCGAGGGCCACCGCCTTGCCCCAGGTGCCGTAGCGCCACAGCCACAGGCCCAGGGCCAGGATTAATGCGCCGGCGAGAGCGGCCGTCATGGTATTGACCCCGGTTTGCCGACCGGCCACCCACAGTAGCCAGATAGCGGTAGCGTAGAGGGGGAAGGCAAGCAGTTGCTTGAGGGTGTCCATCCAGGCGCCGGGTCGCGGCATAATCCTGCGGGCCAGCCCGCTGTAACCCAGCAGGAGGAGGGGCGCCGCCATACCGGCGCCCAGGGCCGCAAACACAAGCAGGGCCACATAGGGCGGCTGGCTGATGGCGAAACCAAGGGCCGTGCCCATGAACGGCGCGGTGCAGGGGCTGGCCACCACTACCGCCAGCACACCGGTGAAGAAACTGCCGGTCAGTCCGCCCCGGTCAGCCAGCCCGCTGCCCGTGTTCATCAGGCCCCCGCCGAATTCGACCAGCCCGGACAGGGACAGGCCCATGGCGATAAAAAGGTACGCCAGCGCGATCACAAAGCCGGGAGACTGCAGCTGGAAGCCCCAGCCGATCGCCTGGCCGGCCTGCTGCAGGCCAATCAGCAGGGCTGCCACCAGCACGAAGCTGGTCACTACCCCCGCAGCGTAAATCCAGCTGTGCAGGTGCCGGTCGTGTTCGGAACTGCGGGCAAAGCTGAGGACTTTCAGTGACAGTATCGGGAACACGCAGGGCATCAGGTTGAGTATGGCGCCGCCGAGGAAGGCCAGCAGCAGCATGTAGAACAGGGTCCCTGTTCCGGCCTGCCCCGCCAGGGAGGCGGCTTGGGGCTCTTTGCGCTGAGGGGCGCTGCTCGCCGTTACCGCACCCGTGCTGAAGTCCACTGTGAAATAGTGGGTCTGGGGCGGATAACACAGGCCGGCGTCAGCGCAGCCCTGGGACCCCAGGGTCAGGGTGGCCACGGCAGGGTCCCGCTGTGGCACCAGCTGTATATCGGCCTCGTCGTAATA
>JAHEBL010000189.1 GCA_024642265.1 Haliea sp.
CCTGTCACCAGGCTCAGAACTCCGCTCTGAGAGTAAGGCCGTAGGAGCGCGGCGCCTGGCGGTAGGACTGGTAACTGGGATCGTTGTTGAACAGGTTGAGTTGCGGATCGGAGTTCACCACGTCCTCATCGCTAGCGTTGTCGATCCACAGTGCCACCTCGTAGCCGGACTGCCAGCGGGTGCCGATGCGGAAGTTCAGCCAGTTGTAACTGTCCTGGACCAGGCGCGGGTCGGCGGAAAAGCTGGTGTTGTACTCGTCGGACCAGCTCCAGTCGGCGCGGGCGTAGACCTCGCCCCAGCTGACGTCATTCTGGTACATCAGGCCCACGTGGGTGGTCCACTCCGGGGCGTTGATGGGGTTTTCGCCACTGAGGTCGCAGGTGCCGGTTACGGCGTTGTCCGGCGTGCGACCCGGGTAGCACAGGCCATCGTCAAACTCGTCGTAGCTCAGGTCGGCGTAGGAAACCGCGAAGTCCGTGCTGAAGTATTCACCCAGCAGCAGCTTGCCCTCCAGCTCCGCGCCTTTCAGTTCGGTCTTGTCGGCATTACCCACGAAGAACTGCTGGCTGATGAACGCCGCATCCTGGTAGTCGTTGTATTCCGTGTAGAAAGCGCTGAAAGCGACCTGCATGCGCCCGTCCAGCAGGGTACTCTTGACACCCGCCTCGTAGTGCATGATGTCCTCGTCCTCGAACTGGCGCTGGTCCAGCGGCGTGGTGCCCCAGTTGATATTGAAGCCGCCGGACTTGAAGCCGTGCGCCGCGGTGGCGTACACCGTGGTGTCTTCACTGATGAAATACTGGGGTGTGATCGACCAGGTCACGTCGTCAGTGGTGCGATCCAGGTCGCCGCTGTTGGCCGCCACCAGCAGGCGCTCCGACAGCAGGCTGCGACCGGGTATCGTCACGTCCTGTCGGATGGACGCATCTTTTTCCTCCTGCTGCCAGCGCAGGCCGCCGGTGATGGCGAACTTCTCGGTGATGTTCCAGGTAGCCTGGCCGAAGATGCCCAGGTAGTCCGTGTCCTGCCTGCCGTCATAGATACCATTCTGTCCCGGCGCGGCAAAGGGTGCGGGCGGACCGCCCAGGACACGGCCGACCAGGATGGACGGCAGCGGGGCGGCGCTGTCGGTGTCTTCCAGGAAGAAATAGGTATCCCCGTGGTCGCCGCGACTAAAATCGTTCTGGTAGTAGAAAATACCGCCAAGCCAGTCGACGGTTTCTCCACCGGCAGATGTCAGGCGCAGTTCCTGCTGCCAGCTTTCGGATTCCTGGGTGTCGTGGAACTTGAGCAGTGGGGACGCGAGCTGAACCACATCGTCCTGGCTGCCCTTGAACTTGAACCAGTCCCAGGAGGAGATCGAGGTGACGGTCCAGCCGTTGTCCAGGGCGTAGTCCAGCAGCAGTGTGGCTTCGTCTGCCTTGACGTCCGTGGTCTGGGACGTGCGCGAGCAGTGGCGCTGGTCGGTCGGGTCGTTGGAAGAGCAGGTCTGGGCAATGCCCGCGCTCGCCAGCAGGTTGCGCGCGGTATCCGCGCCGCTCCCGGGCTCGAAATAAACATCCGCCTGACTGGTGTCGTCGTCCTCCTCCATGTGGCCGGCTATAAGGCGGGCGGTGAGCTTGTCAGTTGCATCCCACTGCAGCTGGCCGCGCACGGCATACCTTTCCAGGTTGTTGGCCTCGGCGTTGCTGGCAGACAGGGCGCTTTCATAGGTATGGTCCTGCTGGGTGCCGCTGACGCCCAGGCTGCCGCGCAGCCCATCGGTCAGCGGGCCGCTGACACCGCCGACGAAGCGGTACAGGTCGGCATCCGAAGCGCCTTCAATGACGCCGGCGTCTAGGCGGGCGTTACCCTCGAACTCCTCAGCCGGCGCCTTGGTGTAAATGGCCACCACGCCGGCGGTGGTGTTCTTGCCGTACAGGGTGCTCTGGGGTCCGCGCAGTACTTCCACCCGCTCAATGTCGAACATGTCGCCGGAAGAGAACAGTGGACGGCTGCGGTAGGCGCCGTCCAGGAACACGCCCACGGCCGGTTCGAAGTTGGGGATGTTGCCGATATTGCCAACCCGGCGCATGCGATAGTTGGAAGTCATCACGCCATTGGAATTTTGCACCGACAGGGACGGTACCTGCCGTGACAGGTCCACGATGTCGTTGATGCCGGCTTCCAGCATCGACTCGCCGGTCAGGGCGGAGACCGCCAGCGGCACGTCCTGCAGTGACTGGGCGCGCTTCTGGGCGGTGACTACCACCTCCTCCAGCATGGGAGAATTTTGTGCTATCGCGGTGGTTGCTGTTACCGCGAGGCTGCCAATGACGGCGCTCAGTAGAGATTTTTTGAATCGGGGCCTGGTAGACATGGTTGCTGATCCTCGTCGTTATATGTTGGGTGCGGAGCGTGTAGTGCTCCTGCGATACCGTTTTTCTTTGCCGCGCCATGCGCCGGCCTATGCGGATTTACCGGAAGAATTCTAGGAGTGCGGCATGATTTCTCGCTGACATTTGTTGCCATCGGAGATTGGTATTTTCGCGGAAAGAATTGGCAACAAATGTCAGCGCGGGTCACACGGCAATGAACTATAAGCAGGTAGGGGGAAAACGGTTTGCCCGATGGAGCAGTGTGCAGCCACTCACCCGTAAAAGGAGCAAGTAAGCGATGAACCGAGTACGGATATTCCGCGGGCGAGTCCTGGCATTGATGTGGAGAGGCACTGTCTGCCGCAGGCTTCCCGCCCTGGCGCTGGGCCTGGCAGTGAGCGCGTTGGCAGGGGGAGCCGCGCCGGCAGGCGCCCAATCAACCGGCGTCCCGAATCCCGAGCGCAACCCCTACTTCGGTGAAACCCATGTGCACACCGCCTGGTCGATGGACGCCTATGTGGGATTTGGCCTGACCAGCGGCGGCCCAGATGTTTTCTATCGCTACGCGATGGGAGAGACGGTCCAGCACCCCGGTGGCTTTCCGGTGAAGATTACCCGGCCACTCGACTGGGCCGCCAACACTGAACACGTCGAGTACCTGGGGGCGGCCCAGTCCGCGGCGGATCCCAACAGCCCGGTTAGCGACACGCTGCTGGGCAAAGCCATCGACTTCGGACGGCGCAGGGACGCCATGCTGACCTTCAAATTGTTACAGGTCTCGATTCTCAAGGGGCTACCGTTGGAGTCGCTCACCGGTCCTGAAGTGCTCGGCGCGTACTGGCAGAAAATCGTCGCCTATGCCGAGGAGTTTTACCGTCCCGGGGAGTTCACCACCTTTGCTGCCTATGAGTGGACCTCGACGCCCAACACGTCGAATATGCACCGCAACGTGATTTTTCGCGATGCGAAGAAAGTGCCCGACATGCCCTTCAGCTCCATCGAGTCCACCGATCCGCGGGACCTGTGGCGGTGGATGGACGGGCAGCGCGCACGGGGCAACGAGCTGCTGGCGATTTCCCACAACGGCAACCTGAGCAACGGCCTGATGTTTCCCGTCGAGACCGGCATAGAGGGCGAGCCCATCGACCGCGAGTGGGCCGAAGCCCGCATGCGCAATGAGCCGCTGTCAGAGATCAAGCAGGTCAAGGGCCAGTCGGAGACGACGCCGGCGCTGTCGCCGGGGGATCCGTTCGCCAATTACGAGGTGTTCGTATGGCAGCTGCTGGGCGCCACCGGCACCCCGCACAACTACGGCAGCTACATTCGCCAGGCTTACAAGGATGGCCTGGCACTGCAGGCCAGGCTCGGCGCCAATCCCTACAAGTTCGGCGTGGTAGGCGGGGCCGACGCCCATATCAATTCCGTGCCTTACCGCCAGAACAATTATTTCGGCGTGCATGGCAACGCGGACGACACGCCCGCCAAGCGGCTGCACGGTGGCGCACTGGGGCTGAACAACCTGTGGCCCACGCCTGCGGGCCTGGCCGTGGTCTGGGCCGAGGAAAATACCCGGGAGGCCATTTTCGCCGGTCTCAGGCGCAAGGAGACCTACACCACCAGCGGGGTGCGGATGAAGGTGCGGCTGTTCGGAGGCTGGGATTTCTCGCCGGAGATGCTGCAACGCGCCGACTGGGTGCAGCGCGCCTACGACCGCGGAGTACCCATGGGCGGCGACCTGCCGGCGCCTGCCGCCAACGCACCCCGCTTCGCGGTCTGGGCAGTGAAAGATCCCACCAGTGCCAACCTCGACCGGATCCAGATCATCAAGGGATGGTCCAGCGACGGCCAGAGCTTCGAAAAAGTCTATGACGTCGCCTGGAGTGGTGACCGCAAGCCCGACCCGGCCAGCGGCAGCGTTCCACCGGTAGGCAACACGGTCGACCTGATGGATGCCACCTACACCGATACGATCGGGGCGCCTGAGCTCAGCGCGCTCTGGATCGACCCGGAATTCGATCCGGGCCTGGACGCGTTTTACTACGCCCGGGTACTGGAAATTCCGACCCCGCGCTGGAGCACCATGGAGGCGGTCAAAGCCGGTGAGGTGCCCCCCAGCGGGGCCGGCTTCCAGGCGGCGATCCAGGAGCGCGCCTGGACCTCGCCGATCTGGTATACCCCCAGCGACACGGCCCGTCGCAGCAAGGCGGCAGGCCT
>JAHEBL010000011.1:0-4032 GCA_024642265.1 Haliea sp.
CTGCTCGAAGCAGATACCGGTGAGCTGGTGCCAGTTTTTCCAGTCGCTGTGGCTGCTGGCGCTGCGCACGCTGACTTCCCGCAGGCTCCGGTCTATGCCGATCAGTTGCCAGCAGATCTCGCTAGTCTGCAGCTGGGTGCTGCGCAGGAAAGCGCACAGGGATTGCAACAGCAACTGCACTGCCGGCAGCAACTCCGCATTGGCCTTTACCTCGTAGCCAAACCAGTACTCGTCGCTGAAGCCTGCCGGTGGCCGGTAGTCCGCCTGGCGGTCTTCCCGCTGGCCCAGCAGTTGTTGCAGGAAATGGATAAATTCCTTGCCGCAGCGCCGACCCAGGGCGGCGGGCGGCAGTGCCAGGATGTCGCCCAGGGTGTGCAGGCCCGCCCGGCGCAGTGAGTCCACCGCTGCGGGGAAGGTGTCGAGCAGTTCCAGGGGCAGATGGGCGAGCCGCTCGGCCAGGGGCCGGGTAATGGCCAGCGCCTCATCGCCCGGCGCAAACGACAGCAGCCAGGCAGCTTTGGGGGTGGCCGCCAGGCCGTATTGTACGCTGTAGCCGCGGCTGCCAATGCCGCCGGCGACTTTTGCCAGCAGGCTGTCCAGGCCCTGGAACAGGTTCAGGCAGCCGCCAATTTCCAGTTGCAGGCAGTCCTGCCGCCAGCTGAAGAGGCTGGGTGTAATGCCGTAGGCCCAGCAACACAGTTGCTGCAGACAGCGCTGTTCAGCGTCCTCATCACGCTCCAGTAACAGTGCTGCATCATGTTCGGTCAGGGCCTGCACCGTTGCAGTACCCATACCGGCACGGATGCCCAGTGCGGTTGCGCAGTCATTGGCGCACACCACCCGTTGCCTGGCCATTACTGCTACCGGTTGCACCTCTGTGCGGTTGAGGCATTGCAGGGGCAGCTGGCTGAACCGCAGGCATAACCACAGGCTCACCGGCGGTACCCCGGTTGGCGGGCCGTTCGTGAGGGGGAGGGTATGCCCATTATAAATTTAATACTGTACATACATACAGTATTATTGATTTGGGGGGGATTTGTCCAGACGCTTGTGGCGCACCATTGTGTTCTTTTTACGTTACATAATGTTACACAATGGTGCATTCGATCCGGTTGCGCGTCGAATCCGTTATATGGCTATAAATACTGAAAAAATGATGAAAACCCCCTTGTTTATTTAATCGGCAGGGAAGATAGTGGTAACACGCCGCCATTGGTGGTGTTACTAAAAGTATCAAAAGGTGAGATGTGATGAGAACGATACAAGCCATGATTGCCCTGCCGGCACTCTGCCTGGCCCTGGACGCCGGGGCAGGCTGTCCGGTCAAGAACCCGCGGGTGCAGCCGGCGCTGCCGGATGCGGCTGTGGCCGACGAGCAGGAGATGCAGCGTGCCCGCCTGGCGGCGGAGCAGTACCTGCGACAGGGGGAGGCATATCTGGAGTGTGGCCTGATGAACCGGCGACAGTACAACCAGTTGGTGGTGCAGCTGGAAATGTTTTCCGCACGTTACAGCGAGACACTGTTCGAGTACGAGAATCGCGACCAGATGATCGCGGAAATCGACGAGGCGAAGTCGATTCCGGTCTCAGTGACGTCAACTGACTGATCGGGGCATGTGCCGGTCGGGGGCTTTGCCTAGCCGCCGACCCCGGCATTTTCGAGCAGGTAGGTGATAACGAATTTCATCAGGAAGCCGAAAATGCCCATGGCCAGGCCAATGTAGAGGATCATGGTGCCAAACCTGCCGGCATTGCTGCGTTTGGCCAGGTCCCAGACGATGTAAATCATAAACAGGATCAGGGCGCCCACGCCCAGGGTGACGCCGTACTCCGTGAGCCACTCGTCCACCCCGGTCAGCCTCCGGACCGATATTCAAGCGCGGCCTGCAGCCATTCCGATGCTGTTTCGGGCTCTGTCTCGAATGTGCGGGCGCGGGCAGGCAGGGCGAACCATGTCTGCCTGTTGCGTGTCCAGATGTGCACCTCGGGCTCCAGGGCACGGGTATTATCCAGAGTGCCGGCCTGTAGTTTGGCTAGTTCGGGGTTCTTGTCACCAATACCGTAGATGATGTTGCCGCAGCCGGCGCAGCTATAGCGCGTATTGGTGTTGCCCTTGTCCGAGGTGCGGCTCCAGGCCGTAAATTCGCCCTGCAGTTGCAGTGAGTCCGAGAGAATGACCAGCCCCATACTGAATGCGCTGCCAGTGCGTTTCTGGCAGTCGCCGCAGTGGCACACATAAGTAAACAGGGGGTCGGCAGTGACAGAGTAGCTGGTTTCGCCGCATTGGCAGCGGCCGGTCAGGTGTGTTGCCATGGCGGTATTCCTGGTATCCGGGTGGCCATAATCAAGGGCTCATCCTGTCACCGGTAACTGTGGCTCAGTCCGCCACAATGATCTCGGCTTCCAGGTGCGATTCGGCCAGCATTGAGCGGGTAATCAGGCAGACCTCCTCGGACTTTTCCAGCAGACGTTCGGCCTTGTCCCTGTCGGTGTCGGCAGGCACGGTAAGGCTGGCCCTGACAGTTACCGTGGTGAACCGGGTAACCCGTTCGACCCGCTCCAGTACGCCCTCGGCAGAGCATTCCAGTCGGGTCCACTCGAGCTTGGAGGCCCTGGCAATCGCCCGGAAGGTCAGAATAAAGCAGTCGGCAATTGCCCCGACCAGCAGGGTCTCGGGTGACCACTGGTCACCCGGGCCACCAAACTCGGCCGGTGAGGCGGTGACAAGCTGGGGCAGGTCATCGGCTTTCAGTGTGACATTGCCATCGACTTCAGCGCTGGCATTGACGTGGTAGTGGTGGGGTAGATCCTGCATATTTGTCGCTTTCCTGTGCCTGTACAGTGCGCCAAGTATAGCTGCATGTGGTGACGATCCCCACCCCGTTCTGTGTCAGGCCACCGGGGAGTGGGCCTCCATGATCGCGCCGCGCTGCTTGTCACCCTGCCACACCGGCAGCTCCCACAGTTGTGGTTGCCCGGGTACGTCATCCGCCGGGGACAGGTCCACGTCGATGTGCTGGTTGCCGCCGCGTTGCTTGAGGATATGGACCCTGCGGTACTCCCGCATCTGCAGGCGCAGGCTGGCGGGCGCGTGGTTTTGGGCCGCCCCGTTGGGGCGGAACAATACCGCCAGGCCGTCGCCGCCGGTGGCTGCCAGTTGCAGTTTGCGCAGTTCGCTGTAGCTGTAGTTGTGCCCCCCGAGCCAGCTGAATACCGCGCTGCAGGTGCTGCTGCGCAGGGCCTGTTCGGTACTCCACAGCAGGTCCTGGCGATTCTTCGGGTGCACCAGCAGTACCTGCCCGGTGTCGATACCCCGCGCGGCCAGCAGCGGGGCATAGGGTATATAGGGCGGGGCGATAAACGCCTGCCAGCGCCCCTGCTCGCTGAGCTGTTCCATGGCGGGCAGGAACAGGCCCATGGCGCCCAGCCCGTTGCTGTCGCTCAGCAACTCGATGGTGCTGTCCAGCGGCCAGCCGTCCTGGTCCAGTTGCGCATCCAGGCCGGTATACCCGGTGGGCAGGCCCGATCCCCTGCGACAGTCGCCGTGGCTGTCGCTGTTGGCGGAGGGCTCATGGTGGTGAAAGCGGCGCTGGCGGCCGCGCCAGGTATCGTTGCGCCTGATGATCTGTTCGAGCACGTCGTTCATGGTCTGGTCCCGGGGAGAGTCTCCCGCCAAGTAAACTGTATGGATATACAGTAGTATCGGGATGGGCATAATGCAAGTTGTGAATACACAAAAGAGGGTGGGCAGTGCTGGGGCGCATCGGTGACTCCTGCTAGCTGACGGCAGGGCAGCTGTCGATATTTGCCGCATCAGCGCTTGTCGGCCACTGGAAACGCGGCATTAACCAATGACAGCAGCCCACCCTATTTGGGGCATTACAGCTGTTGCGCTCCTGTGCTGAATTGCGCTTGGCACTTGAAAATAAGCTGTTTTTTGCCTGCCCCATGTGGGGCATGGCTGCAATTGCCCTGTCGCTTCGCGCTGCGTAGCCTGAATATCCGCTTCCGGCAAGTGCGCTTTCAGGAAGA
>JAHEBL010000011.1:4132-24358 GCA_024642265.1 Haliea sp.
CTTGGCACTTGAAAATAAGCTGTTTTTTGCCTGCCCCATGTGGGGCATGGCTGCAATTGCCCTGTCGCTTCGCGCTGCGTAGCCTGAATATCCGCTTCCGGCAAGTGCGCTTTCAGGAAGATCCAGGAGATTACACGAGATGAACATTATCAAAGCCGTACCCGCCGCAGCCGTCGCATTACTGGCCGCGTCAATTCCTGCCACGGGGCAGGCAAAAGACGGTGAGCTGGCCGGCTGCTACAAGCCCGTAAGTGGTTTTGCCACTTCCGTGTGTACTGACGAGGAGTCCTGTGACACCCAGACCGGCGTCTACAAGATCGTCCTGAAGAACGCGCAAGCGATATACGGCCAACGCGTGCTGGTTATGAGTGGCACGTTTGACGGCCTCATCAAGACCATGCCCAATCACTGCGGCGCGGCTGATGCGCAGCACGTCCTGACGGACCGCGACAGGAAAAGCAAAATCTCCACCGGGGTGGATGTCGCCTGCTTTACCGGTGGTGGCGATTTTGTCAACAACGTGGAAATTGTCGAAACCCTCAAGGTAAGCGGGGGCACCGGGGCTTATGCCCAGCTGACACCCGGCGGCACCGTGACCCTCACCGGTAAACTGGGCATAAAGACCGGTATCAACAAGTTCAAGGTGACACCCATGCCCGGCGACGAGATCTGTTTTGACGGTCGGGATTAGGCTCCGGAGGGGTTGAACTCCCCCCCGACGAGTTGAGCCGCATCAGGGGTACTGGGGCGGCTCGGCGTGACGGGCGATAAAATTGTCCTGGTGCAGGGTCCGGGTCGGAGCTTGTCTGGTCAGATCCGGCAGAGACCTATCACCAGGTCTTCCAGGTTGTCCCAGGGCCGGCCGCCGGCATAGCCCTTGATACTGCCGTCCACTTTTGTCGCCTGCTCCAGCAGTTGCGCCATGGATTGCGGGTTGTGACGCGCCAGCGCGGCCTGCATCAGCGAGATACGATTTTTCCATACCCGCCTGGCGTTAAGCGCCTGCATGACACCCTGGCCATTGGGGCAGTCGAGTTGCACTTCATGGAGTGTGCGGATTTCCCGGGTGAGGGACCACAGCACTACCGTGGGTTCGGTGCCCTCGCCGCGCAGGCCGTGCAGCATGTGCAGGCTGCCGGGGGCATCCCCCTGCAGGGCCTTGTCGGCGAGCTCAAACACGCTGTAGCGCGCGTTGTCAGATACCGAGTCAAGTACGGCCCGCGCGGTAATCTGTGAATCAGTGGCCAGCAGTTTCAGCTTTTCCACCTCCTGGCTAGCTGCCAGCAGGTTGCCTTCCACCCGGTCGCACAGCAGTTGCAAGGCCTCGTCGTCGATACTCATCCCGGCGGCGGCTACCCGCTGGCGCACCCAGCGTGGCAGGCTGCGGGCGTCAACCGGCCACACCTGGATGACCACACCGGCTTTGTCCAGGGCCTTGAACCACTTGCTGTTGGTGGACTGCTTGTCGATCTTGCCGGCCACTATCAGCAGCACATCGTCGCCGCTGGCGATATCCAGGTATTCGCACAGGGCCTTGCTGCCCTCCGCCCCGGGTTTGCCGCTGGGTAATCGCAGTTCAACCAGTTTGCGCTCGGCGAACAGCGACATGCTGCTGGCGCTGTGCAGGAGTTCCTGCCAGTCGAACCCGGAACCGCCGGCATCGATGACCTCCCGGTCCGTACAGCCCTGCGCCCGCGCCTCGCGGCGGATAAGGTCGCAGCATTCCTGCAGCTGCAGAGGTTCATCCCCGCTTACCAGGTAGACTGGCGCAAGCTGTCGTTGCAGCTGGGTGCCAAGCTGGTCGGGGGAGGCGCGCATCAGGGGCCGCTGGTGGCAAAAAAGCCGATGCGCCTGATGATCTGCTGGGCGAGGTCGTCGCGCATCTCGGACTTGAGGATGCGGATCTCTTCACTCTTGCCCATGGCGTTGCGCGGATCGTTCTCCATCTGCCTGGTGACCGAGGCGACGGTATCCGGCATCACCTCGGCCCCGTCCGGGCCGCGCACCGAAAAGGTGGACTGCATGGTGAGCTCATACTGGGATACGCGGGCTTCCTTGTTGAGCGACAGATTGGCCTGGTTGAAGCGCTCCGGGCCCAGTACCAGGGAGTAGCTGGCATCGCCCCGGTCGGCCCAGACGATATCATTGGCCGCGAAGACGTTGCGCACCGCCTGGCCGAATTCACTGTTGGGGTTGCCCGTGACCAGGTGCATGTTCTTCCAGGCGTCGGGCAGGGCGGCTCCGCTACTGCCGGTTCCGCGTAACTGGAAGCCACAGGCGGCGAGCAGGCAGGCCGCGCCCAGGATGAGTGTGTAGCTGGCAAGGCGCCGTTGCATGGCAGTTATCCGGGTAGACATCAGTTGGCCACAATATTAACTAATTTGCCCGGCACCACAATGACCTTGCGCACTGTTACACCCTCGAGAAAGCGCCCGACATTGGGTTGCTGCACCGCCAGCGCCTCCACGCTTGGCTTGTCGGCATCGGCGGCTACCGTCATACGGGCCCGTACCTTGCCGTTGACCTGTACCACCATGTCGATGGTGTCGCGTTCGAGCGCGGACTCATCAACCTCGGGCCACGGGGCGTCCATGACATCTCCCTCGCCGCCCAGCACCTGCCACAGGTGGTGGCTGATATGGGGCACAATGGGGCACAGCATGAGCACGGCGGCGCGCAGCGCCTCGTCCGCCAGGGCCCGGTCCTGCGCCTTTGTCTCGTCGAGTTTTGACACCTCGTTGCACAGCTCCATCACCGCGGCGATGGCAGTATTGAAGGTCTGGCGCCGGCCATAGTCATCACCCACCTTGGCGATGGTTTCATGGGTCTTGCGGCGCAGGGACTTCTGGTCGTCATCCAGGGCGGCTGTGTCCAGTGCCGGCGCAGGAGTTTCCAGCAGCCTCGCCACCAGTTTCCACAGGCGTTTCAGGAAGCGATTGGCGCCCTCCACCCCGGAATCCGACCATTCCAGCGACTGCTCCGGCGGTGCGGCAAACATGCTGAACAGGCGCACGGTGTCGGCGCCGTAACTTTCGATCAGGGACTGCGGGTCGACCGTATTGCCCTTGGACTTGGACATCTTGCTGCCGTCCTTCAGCACCATGCCCTGCGTCAGCAGCCGGGTGAAGGGCTCGTCCGAGTGGACCAGCCCCTCGTCGCGCATCAGCTTGTGGAAAAAGCGCGCATACAGCAGGTGCAGGATGGCGTGTTCAATGCCGCCCACATACTGGTCCACCGGCGCCCAGTAGTCCGCCTCGGCATCCAGCATGGCGTTGTCGTTGCGGGCACAGGCGTAGCGGGCGTAATACCAGGAAGACTCCATAAATGTGTCGAAGGTATCCGTTTCCCGGGTGGCGGGGCCGCCGCAGCCGGGGCAGCTGGTTTCATAGAATTCCGGCATTTTCTTGATGGGTGAACCCACGCCCTCGAAGGCCACTTCCGTGGGCAGTACCACCGGCAGGTCCTGCGCCGGAACCGGCAGGGTGCCGCAGCTGTCGCAGTGGATCATGGGGATGGGCGCGCCCCAGTAGCGCTGGCGCGACACGCCCCAGTCCCGCAGGCGATAGTTGGTGGTGCGCTCTCCCTTGCCATCCGCCTCCAGGCGGTCGGCTATCGCATTGAAGGCGGCGTCGAAGTCCAGTCCGTCGAAATCCCTCGAATTCACCGTCAAAATCCCGCTCTTGTCGGCATACCAGTCCTGCCACTGGGTGCTGTCGTAGGGCTGGTCGCCCTCGTTACTGGCGATCACCTGCTGAATGGGCAGGCCGTACTTGAGGGCGAACTCATGGTCGCGTTCGTCGTGGCCGGGCACCGACATCACCGCGCCGGAGCCGTAGGACATCAGCACGAAGTTGGCAACCCACACGGGTAACTCGTCACCGGTCAGGGGGTGAATGGCATTCATACCGGTGGCCATGCCCAGCTTTTCCATGGTGGCCAGCTCCGCCTCGGCCACCTTGCCGCGACTTTGCTGTTCGATAAACTCCGCCAGCTGCGGGTTGGTCCCGGCGGCCTGGCGCGCCAGCGGGTGCTGGGGAGCCACCGCCACATAGGTCGCGCCCATCAGCGTATCAGGCCGGGTGGTGTAGACCTCCAGCGAATCCTCCCCGCTGGCGAGTGCGCTGGCCAGGCCGAAGCGCAGGTTGACGCCCTCCGAGCGCCCGATCCAGTTGCGCTGCATGGTGCGCACCTGCTCCGGCCAGTGCTCCAGTTTGTCGATATCCGCCAGCAGCTCCTCGGCGTAAGCCGTGATTCTTATGAACCACTGGTCGATCTCGCGCCGCTCCACCGGGTTGTCACAGCGCCAGCAGCAGCCGTCCACCACCTGCTCGTTGGCCAGCACGGTCTGGTCGGTTTCACACCAGTTGACCTCGGCCTTTTTGCGGTACGCCAGGCCTTTCTCGAACAGGCGGGTGAAGAACCACTGTTCCCAGCGATAGTAGTCGGGGTTGCAGGTGGCTATCTCCCGGTCCCAGTCATAGGCAAAACCCAGCTGCCGCAACTGCGCGCGCATGTAGTCGATATTCTGCGCGGTCCACTGCGCCGGCGGCACATTGTTCTGGATGGCGGCATTCTCCGCCGGCAAGCCGAAGGCGTCCCAGCCCATGGGTTGCAGTACATTCTTGCCCTGCATACGCTGGTAGCGGGCGATCACGTCGGCAATGGTGTAGTTGCGCACATGCCCCATGTGCAGCTTTCCGCTGGGGTAGGGGAACATGGCCAGGCAGTAGAATTTCTCCCTGCTGTCGTCCTGCCGTACGGCAAAGCTCTTGTTGGCCAGCCAGTGCTGCTGGGCAGCGGCTTCCAGTTCCTGTGGCTTGTAGTCTTGATCCATCACGGCTGTCAGGTTTCGTCCTTAACTGTACGGTAACGACTGGCCGCAACCCCTGATATCCATGGGATTGGCTGGGTCTGTCACCGGTCAAAAGAAGCGCGGATTCTATCAGTAAATCGCAGTAGCCGCGACGTTTGGCGGGCTGTCGACCCTCCGAGCCACAGCTATGAAACAAGCCCTTCCAAGACCCGCCGTGAACCCGTCCATGGGGGCTTGTTTCCCGAGCGCGGACCGGGCCATCCATGTCCTCAACAGTCTTGGAAGGGCTTGTTTCATACCTGTGTCTCTCCAACGCTCATCGCAATTCCTGAGCGATGAAGTTGTCGTGAACTATGAGAGCGGCAGGTCTTCAGGTGAGCGTTTCTGGACCGTTGAGGCCATGGATGGCCCGGTCCGCGCTCGGGATACGAGCCTACATGGATGTATTCACGGCGAGTCCAGCGGCCTCCCTTCGCAGACCTGCTGCGGGTAGTGCCCGGTCTGGAAGGCGCGACTGCAGGGGCCAACATTTCGATTATCCCGACAGGCTACAAAACTTGACCCAAATCGTGGCGCAATCCGCTTTTGGCGTCCAAGCTTATCCAATGCGAAAAACCAGCGAAATCATCTGGCAGGACGCGCAGCATCAGGTTCTGTTCGAGATACTGGATCTGCTCAAGGAACCGACGGCAGACCGCCAGGTATTGTGCCGGCTGGACGATTACACCGACTACCACTTCAAGCTGGAAGAGCAATACATGCTGGAGTTGGACTTCCCCGGTCGCCAGGAGCATATCCAGGCCCACGAGCGATTCCGCAAGGAAATCTCCCAGCTGCTGCAGGACACGGACGAGCCCGATGCCGTGTTCAGGGAGATTATCGCCACCTTCCTGACCGAGTGGCTGACCCGTCATGTGTTTGGCATCGACAAGGAGCTGGAGGCATTCATCCTGCAGTCCCCCGCCAAATAGTCAGCTTTTCTCGCGCCAGAATCCCAGGTACATGAGGTTCATCAGCAGTAAGGTGATACCGCAGCCGGCAATCACCGGGGTTACCCCGAAAGTGCCGAACGGCGTGTTGCCGAGCATCACTTCCACCTCGCCCTTGAGGGTGGCTTCCACGAACTGCTTGCTGCGGGCCACTATCTGCCCGCGCTGGTCAATAATGGCCGACACACCGTTATTGGTGCCGCGAATCATATAGCGACCATTTTCCAGCGCCCGCATCTGGGCCATTTGCAGGTGCTGCAGCGGACCGATGGACTTGCCGAACCAGCTGTCGTTGCTGACGGTGATAAGCAGATCGCTGTTGCGGGCGCTGCGTGCCACCATTTCGGGGTAGACCACCTCATAACACACCGAGGGCGACACCCGATAAGGGCCGGCGCGCAGGGGTGGCTGGTCGGCGGGGCCGGAACTGAACGCCGACATGGGCAGGTCGAAGAATGCGATCAGGCCACGCAACAAGTCTTCCAGGGGCACGTATTCACCAAAGGGCACCAGGTGTTGTTTGTGATAGACCCCCGCGCCCTGGCCCAGCGCGGTCACGCTGTTGTAATAGCCCCCACCCTGTTCCGCCTGGAACGGCACCCCGACAAACAGGGTGGTTTCATTGGTGGCGGCGCGCTGGGCAATGGGATCGAGAAAGCCGCGGGCGCGCTGGTAGAAATTCGGAATGGCGGCCTCCGGCCACACCAGGATGTCGGCACCGTACCAGGGCTCGCTGGCCTCGCGCAGCTGGCGCAGTATGGGCTGGTACCAGCTGGGGTCCCATTTGTGTTCCTGGGGCACGTTGGGCTGGATTATGACAACCGAAAGCGGCTGCTCACTGCCCCTGACCACCCACTCGATGGGTTTGAGCACCGCGCCGCCACCCCACAGGGTGATTACGATAACGGCGTAGGTGGTGCAGGCGATCGCCTGGCGACTGCGCCATGCGAGGAACAGGCAGATACCGGTCATGGCACAGATGAATGACAGCCCGTATACGCCCACTATCGGTGCCCAACCGGAGATAGGCGTATCGATATGGGCATAGCCCAGGTAAAGCCAGGGGAAACCTGTCAGCAGCCAGCTGCGCAACCACTCGGACAGTACCCAGGTGACGGGAAAGCCCACCAGCATGCCGCCCGGCAAGGCGCGCACAAAACGCACGTAGAACCAGCCGAAACTGGCCTGGAACAGCAGTGACAGGCCGGCGCAGAACAGCACGATGAGAAAGGTGGACAGCACCGGACCGGCGCCGCCATAGTCATTGATGCTGACGTAAACCCAGGACACGCCACTGCCGAACATGCCCAGTCCGAACAGCCAGCTGCGCCAGATGCCTTCACGCACACTGCATGTGCACAGGAGGTAGGCGTACAGCGCGCAGCTGAGGATGCCCGCGGGCCACAGGTTGAAGGGCGCCAGTGACAGGGTTATGAGCACGCCCGCCAGCGGCGCCATAAACAGCACGAGCAACGGGTGCAGGCCGGGTCCGGTTTTCATTACTGGGGTGGCCGGGTCAGTCTTGCAGCGGCCGCATGCGCAGGCTGTGAATCTTGCGCTGGTCCGCGTTGATCACCTGGAACTCGAATTTGTCGATGGTGGCAGTTTCGTTGCGGGTGGGCATATGCCCGAGGGCCTGTATTACCAGGCCGCCTATGGTGTCGAAGTCGTCGTCGCTGAAGTTCGTGCCGAAGTACTCGTTGAAGTCCTCGATCGGGGTCAGTGCCTTGATAAAGAAATCATCTTCGGTGATCTTGCGAATAAACTGGTCGGTCTCGGCATCGGTCTCATCCTCGATGTCGCCGACGATTTCCTCCAGCACGTCCTCGATGGTGACAAGGCCTGCAACACCGCCGTACTCGTCGATAACAATCGCCATATGGTTACGGTTCTCGCGGAATTCCCTGAGCAGGACATTGAGGCGTTTGCTTTCGGGCACCACCACCGAGGGGCGCAGCAGCTCGCGAATATTGAACTCGCTCTGGTCCTTGTTGAGAATCTGCGGCAGCAGGTCCTTGGCCAGCAGGATCCCGTAGATATCGTCCAGGCTGTCCCCGACGACCGGGTAGCGTGAGTGAGACGTACGCACGATGTGCGGCAGTATGTCCTGCAGTGAGGAATCCGCCTTGATCACCACCATCTGGGTGCGGGGAATCATGATGTCCCGGGCCTGCATATCGCTGACTTCCATCGCGCCTTCCATGATGCTGCGCGCGTCCCCATCGATTATTTCGTTGTCGACCGCGATGGCCAGGATATCCTGCAGGTCCTTGCGATTGCGCGGCTCGGAAGAAAACAGTACGGCAAACTTGTTGATCCAGGATTTCTCGCCCGTATCGTTGCCTGATCGGTCGTCGCTCATGCCAGGAAAGTCTCCTGAGGTAGGTTGGCCTGGTAGGGGCAGGGGTAGTGGAGATCCGCCAGTATGGCGCTTTCAAGGGCTTCCATTGTGATCGCTTCGTTTTCTTCAAGGTGGTCATAGCCCAACAGGTGCAGGGTGCCGTGCACCGCCATATGGGCCCAGTGGGCATCCAGGCTCTTGTGTTGCGCCAGCGCTTCGGCCGCGACCACAGGGGCACAGATGACTATATCGCCGAGCAGGGGCAAATCGAGCTCGGGTGGCAGATCGGCGGGAAAGGACAGGACATTGGTGGGGCCATCCTTGCCGCGGTAAGTCTGGTTAAGCGTGGCCATTTCCGCGCTGTCGACCAGGCGCACACTGATTTCCGTGTCGCCCCGGGCTTGCTGGCTGGCCAGGGCAGCAGCTATCCAGCCGCGTAAGTCGTCCTCGTCAGGTACGGGCTCGGCGCTGGCGCACTGGATGTCCACCGTCAGGGTCATCGCCTGGTCCTGTCCAGTGGGGTGGCCTTGTCTTCATGGCTGTCGTAGGCCTCGACAATACGCTGGACCAGCGGGTGGCGCACCACATCCTTGCTGCCGAAGTAGGTGAAGCCGATCCCCTCCACCCCAGCCAGCACATTACCGGCATGGGTGAGGCCCGAGGGAGAGCCCTTGGGCAGGTCGATCTGGGTGGCGTCCCCGGTGATCACGGCGGTGGAGCCGAAGCCGATCCGGGTGAGAAACATTTTCATCTGCTCCCGGGTGGTGTTCTGCGCTTCGTCGAGGATGATAAAAGAGTTGTTCAGGGTGCGGCCACGCATAAACGCCAGTGGGGCCACTTCAATGACATGGCGCTCGATATACTTGTTGACCGTTTCAAAGCCGAGCATCTCGTACAGCGCATCGTACAAGGGCCGCAGGTAGGGGTCGATTTTCTGGCTGAGGTCACCGGGCAGGAAGCCAAGCTTTTCGCCGGCCTCCACTGCCGGGCGCACCAGCAGGATGCGGCGCACCCTGTCTTCCAGCAGCGCCTCTACCGCACAGGCAACCGCCAGGTAGGTTTTGCCGGTGCCCGCGGGCCCGATGCCAAAATTGATGTCGCACTCCCCGATGGTGCGCACATAGCCCTGCTGGTTCTTGCCGCGGGGTTTGATGGGCGCGCGTTTGGTGCGTATAACCCGGATCGCCTGCACCGGCTGCCCGGGGTCTGACTCCGGCTCAAGCAGGTGTTCCAGCTCGGTATGCTGCAACTGCAGATGCAGGGATTCCGGCGTGAGCTCTATGCCCAGGCACACCTCGGCATAGAGGTGCTTGAGCAGGCGCGTCGCGGCTGCCACGGCGTCTGCGGGGCCCTCCAGCAGGAACTGGTTGCCACGGGCACTGATCGAGAGACCGAAGCGGCGCTCTATCTGGCGCAGGTGGCTGTCCAGCTGGCCGCACAGCACAGCCAGGTGCCGCGCATCATTGGGTTCCAGGGTCAGGTTATGTTGCGTAGACGTTGTTTGGGAGGGGTCGCTAGTCAAAATAGTCGGCGGCCGCACAGGGCAGTAGTAAAGAAGTTAAGGATATACGGGAAATCACCTGCGTCAACCAGCGCTCAGCACGCCGCGCAGGGAGTTTGGCAGGGCCTCGACAATGTCCACCTCTACGAACTGGCCGATCAGCGCCTGCTCCGTGGCGGAAAAGTTGACCACCCGGTTGTTCTCGGTGCGACCCTGCAGCTGGCCGGGATCCTTTTTCGAGACGCCGGTCACCAGGATTTTTTCCCTGTTGCCCACCATGCCCTCGCTGATCAGCCGGGCGTGCTGGTTGATCCGGCCCTGCAGTATCTGCAGGCGCTGCTTCTTGGTGTTCTCGTCGGTGTTGTCCGGCAGCTCCGCCGCGGGGGTCCCGGGTCGGGCGCTGTAGACGAAGCTGAAGGAGCTGTCGAAACCGATCTCCTCCACGAGTTTCATGGTGGCGGCAAAGTCCGCCTCCGTTTCGCCCGGGAAGCCGATGATGAAGTCAGATGAGATGCTGATGTTCGGGCGCAGCTTGCGCAGGCGCCGGATTTTGGATTTGTATTCCAGCACGGTATGGCCGCGCTTCATGGCCATCAGGATCCGGTCGGAGCCGCTCTGCACCGGCAGGTGCAGGTGGTCGACCAGCTGCGGTATTTCCGCGTAGGCATCGATCAGGGCATCGGAAAACTCCACCGGGTGAGAGGTGGTATAGCGAATGCGCTCGATCCCCGGGATGCGGGCCACCAGGTGGAGCAGCTCGGCAAAATCGACTGTCTCGCCCTGGTGGTTGTCGCCGCGATAGGCATTTACATTCTGCCCGAGCAGGTTGACTTCTTTCACACCGCCGGCGGCCAGGTGGGCGATTTCCGCAATCACATCGTCCAGTGGCCGCGACACTTCCTCGCCGCGGGTGTAGGGAACCACGCAGAAAGTGCAGTACTTGCTGCACCCCTCCATCACCGATACGAAGGCACTGGGACCCTCCACTTTCGGCTCCGGCAGGCGGTCGAATTTCTCGATCTCGGGGAAACTGATGTCCACCACGATGGTGCCGCCAGGGCCGCGCTGTTCCATCATCTCGGGCAGCCGGTGCAGGGTCTGGGGGCCGAACACCAGGTCGACATAGGGTGCACGCCGACCGATTTCGGCGCCTTCCTGACTGGCCACGCAGCCGCCCACGCCGATGATCAGCCCGGGGTTCCTCTGCTTCAGGTGTTTCCAGCGGCCCAGCTGGTGGAAGACTTTTTCCTGTGCCTTTTCCCTTATAGAACAGGTATTTAGCAACAGTACGTCGGCGTCCTCCGGGTTGTCGGTGGGTACCAGGTCATGGCTTTCCTGCAGCAAATCCCGAATCCGCGCCGAGTCGTACTCGTTCATCTGGCAGCCGTGGGTCTTGATATAAAGTTTCTTGCTCACCTGGCCTCTGCAGCGGGCGAACCGCCGACTATTGATCCATACTCAAAATGGCAGCGGAGTATACAGAGGAACATCGTCGAAACCCACCCCGGCTGGTATTCTGCTTCGATGGTGGTAATATTGCCGCCCCCTGAAAACAGGTGGTCTGAGCAGGTCCCTTCTGCGAGGCCGCCTAATGAGGAAAGCATGGCAAGCCAACCCGTCTACAAGGTGATTTTCCAGAACGGCAACCAGGTGTTCGAGGTGTTCGCCCGGCAGATCTACCAGAGCGATATGTGGGGCTTTATCGAGGTCGAGGAGTTCGTCTTCGGCGAGCGCTCCAAAATCGTGGTGGACCCCGGCGAGGAGAAGCTCAAGAACGAGTTCAACGGGGTCAAGCGCAGCTACATCCCGCTGCAGGCCATCATCCGCATCGACGAGGTCGACAAGGAGGGCAGCGGCAAGGTGTCCGACTCACCCGCCGGGGGCAACGTCGCCAGTTTTCCCTTCTCCGGTATCTCCCCCGGGCAGCGCGGGAGCGAGGAGTAGGGGCGCCGTTACATACCGGATATGCCCGTCCGGTGGCGCCGCAGGATAATTTGACGCCATTTCTGAAGAATTGAAGAAGCCGCTCAAGCGACTATGCTGCTTCAATAAGAATTCGGGAGAAAGCTCATGCGCATTCCAGTCAAGGTCCTGTTGCGAAACCTTCGAATCAGTACTGTGTCGGGCCAGCTTGCCCTGCTGCTTGCGGTTCCCGCCGCGGGGACGCTTGCAGCGGACCCGGCACCCGCCGATGCGGCCGCTGTCGAGCGCGGCGCCCAATTGTTCCAGCAGTACTGCACCGAGTGCCACGGCCGGGACGGCCGCGCCCAGCTTGACGTAATTTCTGATGCCACCGACCTGACAATGCCCGTGGATTACTACAACGGACATTCGGACCAGGAGATTTACACCAGCATCGCCGACGGTGCCGGTGTCGCCATGCCGGCCTGGCGCCCGGTGGTGGGCAGTGATGAGGCGGTCTGGGACCTGGTCTATTTCGTCAAGAGCCTGTGGGCCGAACAGCCCTGAATGCGGGCGATAGCCGTCATGTAGCCCCGATATTCTCGAAAACAACGATAAGGAGAGCAGTATGAGCAAGCCGGAGCAACAGGCCAGCCAGGACGGGGAGCACGAGGCTGCCATGCCGGGCAGTTCACGCAGGGATTTCCTGCGCAAATCCGCGGCGGGTGTGGGCGCTGCGGTCGCCGCGGGCGCAAGTGCCAAAGCGTTTACCGCGGACCAGGTGAATGTGGCCGATGTCACCATCCCCTCCATACGGATACCCGCCGACTTCACCGCCTCACTGGACGAGGCCCCGGTGCCGGCCAAATTCGAGGGGCGCGGCATGAGCGGGGCCGAGGTTTTCGCCCAGGTCTGTGTCAAGGAGGAGCTGGCGGCCCTGTTCTGCTGCCCCGGCAACTACACGGTCATCAATGCCCTGGCGGCGGCCGGTATTCCGGCCTACGGCGGACGCATGGAGGGCTCCATGTGTGCCATGGCCGACGGTTTTTCCCGCGCCACGGGGGAGGTTACCGCCACCTCGGGCACCGAGGGCCCGGGGTTTGCCAATATGATCATGAATATAGCCGCCGCCAACGCCGCGCGCACACCGCTGCTGGTGCTGGCCAGCAATATGATGATTGCGGGGGATGACCGCGAGGCCTTCATCCAGACCGGTTACCAGCAGCCCCTCACCACCGGCATCAAGAAATACGGCAAGCGTTTGATCGACCCCTCCCGTGTGCATGAATACGGCGGCTATGCCTTTCGCGAACTGAAGTCGGGCATACCGGGTCCTGTGCACCTGGATTTCCCCGCGGAGGTGGCCCGGGCGCGCTTCAAGAGCCCGGATGAACTCAAGGACTATTACGACAAAACCCAGTATCGCAGTACCTCCCGGCCCTGCGCGGGAGCCGGCGAAATCGCCCAGGTGGTGAAAATGATCGACACGGCCCAGCGCCCGCTGATCGTGGCGGGGCAGGGCGTGTTCCAGCGCAAGGGCTGGGACGCACTGGTCAAGGTCGCGGAGAAGGGTGATATTGCCGTGGCGACCTCGGGGCCGACCCGTGGCGTCATTTCCGACGATCACCGCCTGTGCGTGATGGCGGCCCCGGATGCGCTGCTGAGTGCGGACCTGGTGATTTTCATCGGCCAGTACTGCATGCCCAGTCCCGGCGAGTACCGCCTGAGCCCGGACATCAAGACCATCCGGGTGCACCCGGACCAGAATGACCTGGGGCGCAACTGGCCGCTGGACCTGGGGGTGGTCAGCGACGAGGCCCTGTTCCTGGAAGCCCTGCAGGATGCCGTCAGAGGGAAGAAGCGCGCCGCCTGGGTTGACGAGATTGCCAAAGCCAGACAGGCCTACCAGGCGCATATCGATGAAACCTACCGGCTGGGCCTGGAATACAGCAAGAAGACCGATCACCTTCACCCGGCGGTGATCGGCCATGAGACGCAGCACTTTATCGACAACGGGACCGAGGATCGCCTGGCGGTGGTCGCCGGTGGCGGCGGCTGGACGATCGGGCTGTTTTCCGGTCGCTACATGCGCGCCCGGCGCCCGGGGCAGATGATCGTGCCGGCCTATCAGTACGGTGCTATCGGGCCGGATATGTCGATGATGATGGGGGCCTGTGCCGCAGTGCAGCGGGGTGTCGGCCCGCAGAAAGGCTACGAGGGTGCGCCGACGATCTGTGTGACCAGTGACGCCGGCGTGGCCTACAGCATGTTCGAACTCGACACGGCCGCCAAGTACGGTCTGCCGACTATCACGATCGTCTACAACAACAACGCCTGGGGCGTGTGGACCAACGCCGCCCGCTCCGCCAGGTCGCTGCAGATGTACCTGTTCCAGGAAAACCTGCGCTACGACCAGATGGCCCTGGGCCTTGGCGCCAACGGTGAATATGTGCGCAGCGTCGAGGAGTTTCGCGCCGCGCTGGCGCGGGCCTGGAAACTGGCGCGGGATCAGAAGGTATCCAGCCTGATTAACTGCCAGGCGCTGAAGGAGTTTACCTCCCCGCGGGATTATCCGCCGGGCGTTTCCCTCAATGCGGAACCCGGAGTCGGTGCAGTAGCCCACTGATGGGCGCCGCGGAGCAGGTCGGGGACCTGCTGGAGTACTATGCGGGCCGTGGTATTTTCAGCGGTTTCAGCCGCCAGCAGCAGGGACCGGGACGCGCTCGCTTCCTGCTGCGCTGGCACCGCGACCAGTTGTTCGAGTGGGTGTGGAACGAGGCGAAGCAGACCCTGCGCATCAGCTGTGTGCTGCCGGCGGTGCCGGCCGATTCCGCCATGTACCGGGCCCTGAAAGCCTGGCTGGCAGCCCGCCAGGACGAGGCCCTGCCGGACCACCGCCGCTGCGACCGCAACAAGGTTGCGCTCAAAACCTATAACCGTGGCGGTGAGGTCGCCCTGACCCTGCACGTCCTGGATGGTGACGTCGACTACGCGGTGAAAAAGCTGGTCAACCTGGTCAACGAGATCTACCAGGACTTCCTCTCCAGCGGTCTTTATTTCGACTGGGTGGTGGAAACCTTCGAGCTGGACCCGGACAACCCCTACTGAGGCGGCCGCCGCGACATTCGGCATCTGATTGCCCGCGGCTGAACCACGGCGGTCAATCGTAATAGGCCGGGGCTTTTTTCAGCGTGTCGGCCAATGCCCTGTCGTGCTCTATCCACAAGGTGGCCCCGGACTCCGCCAGCAGTGCCTCGATTTTATCCATGGATTGCAGAGTCTGCCCGGCGTCATGGTTGAAGGTAGGCACTTTGCGCAGGCGGCGATTGGCGCGGGTGTGGTAGAGATCCCCGGACAGCAGGACGCGGCCGGTATTTTCCAGTTCCAGCAACAACAACTGGTGGCCGGGTGTATGCCCGGGGGCGAAAACCAGCCGCACGGTGCCGTCGCCGAAAACATCGTGGTCGCCATCTATGAAAGTGACATTGTCCGGCTTGATGGCATCGAACAGCGAGGTATCGACAAAGCCCTCGCTGCCACTGAACGCGGCATCCCACTCCTTGCGCTGCATGATGACATTCGTATCGACAAAGGCGTTTGCGGCGCCCGCGTGGTCGAAGTGCAGGTGGGAGTAGGCGACATGGTCTATCTGCCCCGGGGTGATGCCCATCGCCGCGAGTTGGTCGACGATCCAGGTCTTATAAGCCATCGACCCTCCCGTCAGGGCGACATCACCATTCGCATCCGCAACCGTTTTGGGCAGGCCCCCGTCCCACAGTAATCGGCCCCGGGCGTGCTCGATAAGGTAGCACGGCACGAACATCTCCCTGACATCCGATTCGTGTTCCTCGAGGCCGAACATCGCCAGGCTGTCCAGTCGCAGGGACCCACAGTCGAACACGTACAGCCGTGTCTGGGCAAACGCCGAGCTGGAGAAAACGAGCAAAGTGAAGACGAGGTATTTCATCTAGGCGGGATGCTGCCTGCCGGGCTGGGGATGCAGCTTGTGCCTGACGGATGCTATTCGCACACACAGGATGAAAGCCCCAACCGCCTCTGCCACCGCCTGCTCGTCGGGAAAGGTAGGTGACAGGCGGATATTGCTGTCGCCGGGATCGATACCGTAGGGGAAGGTAGCCCCCGCCGGGGTCAGTTTCACGCCGATGGCGCCCGCCAGCCGGACCACTTCACCGGCAAGTCCCGGCAGGGTATCGAAGGAGATAAAGTAGCCGCCGCGCGGATGCGTCCAGCACCCCATGCCGGTGCCGGCCAGTTCGCTTTCGAGGGCGGCCAGCACCTTCTCGAAACGGGGGCGGATAAACCCGGCGTGCCTGGCCATATGCGCGGCCAGCGTGTCCTGGTCCCGCAGGAAGCGGACGTGGCGCAGCTGGTTGACCTTGTCCGGGCCGATCATCTGGTAACCCAGGTGTTTGGTCAGCGCGGCCAGGTTCTGCCTGCTGCTGCCCAGGAAGGCCACGCCGGCTCCAGCCAGGGTGACTTTCGAAGTGGAGCCAAACTGGAACACGTTGTCCATTGTGCCGTGTTCACGGCAGTACCTGTCGATGGGCGCCAGCGCCGGGGCGTCGTCGTACAGGCTGTGCACGGCGTAGGCGTTATCCCACATCACCAGGAAGTTGTCCCCGGCGATTTTCGGCAGTTGAGCCATGCGCTCCACGGTGCGGTCGTCGTAGACACAGCCGGTGGGGTTGGAAAAGCGCGGTACGCACCAGATCCCCTTGATGGATTCATCCCCTTTGACCAGCGCTTCCGCCGCGTCCATATCGGGACCGGTGTCCAGCATAGGCACCGTTATCATCTCGATGCCAAGATGCTCACAGATGGCGAAGTGGCGATCGTAGCCCGGCACCGGGCAGAGGAACTTGACCGTGTCGCTGAGACCCCAGGCGGAGCCAGGTCCCGACAATCCCTCGCTGAGGGCAAATTCCACCACCTGGTACATCATGGTCAGGCTGGAGTTGCCGCCTACCAGTGTTTCCTCGGCTCCCAGCCCCAGTACGGCACCAAACAGTGCCCTGGCTTCGGGCAGTCCCTCCAGTCCGCCGTAGTTGCGGGTGTCGGTGCCGTCCGCGGCCTTGTAGTCTCCCTGCAGGATGCCATCCAGTCCATCGGACAATGCCACCTGTCCGGTGCAGGGCTTGCCCCGGGTCAGGTCCAGCGCCAGTCCCTTTGCGCCGAGTGCGTCGTACTGCTCCAGCAGAGCGGTCAGTTCTGATTGCAGCGCATCGCTGGATAGCTGGTCTATGTTCACTGCTTTGATCCTCGCGTGGTCCGTGTGCGAACGTGGGGCGTCCTTGTCGTGAAAGTATACCCGCAGATTGATCAGCGTAGAATGACATGTGTCGCTGCCAGCTTGAAAAACGCTGGCTTAACCTCATATATAAAGATTCGACTGGATTGCTGATAAGGGCCCGTAAACGATGACTGAGCGCGATGAAGCGGCAGACGGGGAGGTATTGTCCTCCCATTCCGACGCACATACCCCGGCAGTAGCCGACGATGTGTTGCCGGAGACCCTCTGCCTCATGCCCATTCCCAACCGTCCTTTCTTTCCCGGGCAGGTGCAGCCGGTGGCAATCAACCCGGAACAGTGGGGCTCTACACTGGAGGCGGTGAGCAAGGCCGGACACGGCTTGATCGGCCTGTCCTTCGTCAAGCAGTCCGATCCCACCCGGATTGAGCAACGCCAGTTTCCTGACATGGGTTGTGTGGTTCGCCTGCATCGGTCTCCCCTGGCGGAGCAACGCGGCCAGTTTCTCGCCCAGGGCGTCAAGCGGTTTCGTATCGTACGCTGGCTCAGTGACAAACCTCCCTACCTGGTGCAGGTAGAGTATCCGCGCAGCCAGGGCGACCGGGATTCGGATGAGATCAAGGCTTATACCATGGCCCTGATCAAGGAAATCAAGGAACTGCTGCCGCTCAATCCGCTGTACAGCGAAGAGTTGAAACAGTACCTGGCCAACTTCAGCCCCAACCAGCCCAGCCTGCTGGCGGATTTTTCGGCCGCCCTGACAACCGCCTCGGGCGACCAGTTGCAGGAAATCCTGGATACCCTGCCGCTGGTATCGCGGATGGAAAAAGTGCTCGCACTGCTGCGCAAGGAGCGGGAGGTCGCGGAGTTGCAGGGCCAGATTACCAGCCAGGTGAACGAGAAGGTCTCTGCCCAGCAGCGGGAGTTTTTCCTGCGCGAGCAGATGAAAATCATCCAGAAGGAGCTGGGCATCTCCAAGGATGATCGCACCACCGACGTGGAGATGTTCGAGGAGCGCATCCGCGACCTCACCCTGCCCGAGCCGGCAGCCCGGCGCATCGAGGAGGAACTGCACAAGCTCTCGGTGCTGGAGACCGGCTCACCCGAATACGGCGTTACCCGCAACTACCTGGACTGGGCCACCTCGGTGCCATGGGGAGTGCACACGGAAGACCAGCTTGACCTGAAGCGCGCTCGCAAGGTTCTCAATGAACACCACGAGGGCCTTGAGGACGTGAAAGATCGCATTCTCGAATTCCTCGCCGTGGGTTCCTTCAAGGGCGAGATCTCGGGCTCCATCCTGCTGTTGGTAGGCCCCCCGGGAGTGGGCAAGACCAGCATCGGGCGCTCGGTGGCGGATGCGCTGGGTCGGGAATTTTATCGCTTCAGCCTGGGTGGCATGCGCGATGAGGCGGAGATCAAGGGACACCGGCGCACCTATATCGGCGCCATGCCCGGCAAGTTCGTGCAGGCGCTGAAGGAGGTCAAGGTAGCCAACCCGGTGATCATGCTGGATGAGATAGACAAGATCGGCGCCTCCTACCAGGGAGACCCTGCATCCGCACTGCTGGAGGTGCTGGACCCGGAACAGAACAGCGAATTCCTCGACCACTACCTCGACCTCCGGGTGGACCTGTCCAAGGTGCTGTTCATCTGTACTGCCAACCAGCTCGATACCATTCCCGGTCCGCTGCTGGACCGGATGGAGACCCTGCGCCTGTCCGGCTACGTGGCGGAGGAGAAGCTGGCCATTGCGAAAAATCACTTGTGGCCGCGTCAACTCGAGCGCCATGGGCTGACCGAGGATCAGCTCAAGGTCAATGAAGCCGCACTCAAATATGTTATCGATTCCTACTGCCGCGAAGCGGGGGTGCGCACCCTCGAAAAGCAGCTGGCCCGTATCATGCGCAAGTCTATTGTGCGCATGCTCGACGACGGCGGCGAGAAGTTGCGTATCGGCAAGAAAGATATCGATGACCTGCTCGGCAAACCGCCGTTCCAGCCCGACAAGCCCCTGCGTGGTCTCGGCGTGGCGACCGGCCTGGCCTGGACTTCCATGGGCGGCGCTACCCTGGCGATCGAGTCGTCCCAGATTCACACGCTTAACCGCGGCTTCAAGATGACGGGCAAGCTGGGGGACGTTATGAAGGAGTCGGCGGAGATCGCCTACAGTTATGTGTCTGCCCACTTGAAGGATTATCGCTGCCACCCGGACTTTTTCGATATCAGCATGGTGCACCTGCACGTCCCCGAGGGTGCGACGCCCAAGGATGGTCCCAGTGCCGGCATTACCATTGCCACCGCTCTGGTGTCGCTGGCGCGCAAGGAGCGCATCAAGCGGCCGCTGGCCATGACCGGGGAGCTGACCCTCACCGGCCAGGTGTTGCCGGTGGGCGGTATCCGCGAGAAGGTCATCGCCGCCCGGCGCAGCAAGATCATGGAGCTGATTTTGCCGCACGCCAACCGCCGCGATTTCGAGGAGCTGCCGGGCTACCTGCGCGAGGGCATCAACGTGCATTTCGCGCGCACTTTCCGGGACGTGTTCGAGTGCGTGTTTCAGGATCACCAGGTGGATAAGTCGCTGCACTAGGCCTGCGTGTGGTTGGCTGACCGGGACAGTACCGGTTCTGTTCGGCGAGGCGGGCGCGACCGGGGAACGGGTCCTCGAAAAGGCCGCAGCTGCGCAAACAAAAGTGGCTGCTGCGGAACTCGACCATTTTTTGCTGCGCAAAAAATTGGGACTCGGACAGTCCTCGCAGAAAGCTCCACTTTTGTTTGCTCCGCTGAGCGCGGCCTGATTTTTTCGAGGACCCGTTCCCCGGTCGCGCCCTTGTATCGAGACATACTTGATGTGCTTTTGTGCTGCGGCTGGCTTCCAGTTTCCCTACGAATTTTTATCCTCTTTTGAGGGCACGGTGTCAGCGGTGGGTATCTGCTCTGGATGGACAGGACCGTTGAGCGCATGGATGCGCGAACCGAGCCTACATGGACGTACTTGCGGCGTGTCCTGACCATCCAGAGCAGATGACCGCCGCGGATATCCGACACGAAACCAGACACCGCAGCCGCGAGAAACTCAATCCGACTTAAACTCGCCAGGTTCCCAATCACCAGGCACCCGCGCCGCGACAATCGCCCGCCGCGGCGCCGGATATCCTTCGATGGATTTGGTGCTGTCCGCCGGGTCGAGGAAGTCCGCCAGGGAGTGGAAGCGCATCCAGTCGGTGGAGCGCTGTTCTTCGGTTGAAGTCACCGTGACGTCCACCAGCCGGGGGTCCAGGAATCCCAGTTTGCGCAGCCAGCCCAGCAAGGTGTCGCAGCTGGGCAGGAACCAGACGTTGCCCATGCGGGCGTAGCGGCCCTGCGGGACCAGGGTGGCGCCCGGGCCGCCTTCGATCACCAGGGTTTCCA
>JAHEBL010000011.1:24458-64359 GCA_024642265.1 Haliea sp.
TTGCGCAGCCAGCCCAGCAAGGTGTCGCAGCTGGGCAGGAACCAGACGTTGCCCATGCGGGCGTAGCGGCCCTGCGGGACCAGGGTGGCGCCCGGGCCGCCTTCGATCACCAGGGTTTCCAGCACCAGCTGGCCGCCGGGCCGGAGGCAGTCGCGCAGTTCCAGCAGGTGGTCCATGGGCGAGCGCCGGTGATACAGCACGCCCATGGAAAAGACCGTATCGAAGGCCTGCAGTTTTGGGGGCAGTTGCTCAATGCCCACCGGCAACACCCACACCTCGTCCCGTTGCAGGTACTTCTGCAGGGCCCAGTACTGCACCACGAACAGCGGGGTAGGGTCGATGCCGATCACCTCCGCAGCCCCGGCGCCCAGCATCCGCCAGCAGTGGTAGCCGCTGCCGCAGCCCACGTCGAGCACCCGGCGGCCGGTCAGGCCGTCGATGGCATTGGCCAGGCGATCCCACTTCCAGTCGGAGCGCCACTCGGTGTCGATATGTACGCCAAACAGCTCGAAGGGACCCTTGCGCCAGGGGTGCAGTCCCTGCAGCTTGCTGCGCAGCAGGTTTGTTGTGTCGGCGTCAGGTGCCTGGTCGCTGTCGGCTCCCACCCGTGCCTCATCGAGCCGGATACGGCCCGGCGCCACATCGGGGAGCTCCTCCAGTACCTGCAACCAGCGGGCAAGGTCGCCGTAACGCTGCGGGGACAGTCCCCGGGCAATCTGGCCGGACAGCAGCTGCGCCCAGGCGTCCATGTCTCCGCCCCGCCAGCGGTCGATAAGGGGTTGGTAGTCGATCACTTGAGTGCGATAAGTGAGGCGAAGTTGAAGCACTGGAACCATACATCGCAGCTGCTGAAGCCGGCTTCGGCGATGCGCTTGCGGTGGTGTGCCAGGGTTTCAGGCAGCAGCACGTTCTCGATGGCGTTGCGCTTGCGGGCAATCTCCAGGTCGCTGTAGCCGTTGGCCCGCTTGAACTGGTGGTGCAGGTCTATGTTGAGCTCATCCAGGTGGGGGTCTTCAAAGGTGACTTTCTCCGACAACACCATGATGCCGCCGGGGAGCAGGCCCCGGTAAATACGCCCCAGCACCTCGTCCCGCTGTTCCCGGGGAACAAACTGCAGGGTGAAATTGAGTACCACCACGCTGGCGTTGTCGATGGCGATATCCTGCAGGTTGCCGCATACCAGGTCTACCGGCGTGTGATGGGTATCGGTATCGATGATGCTGCGGCAGCGATCGAGCATGGCGGCGGAGTTGTCCACGCCGATGATCCGGCAATCGGTTTGGCGGATGTTCTGGCGCATGGCCAGGCTCGAGGCGCCAAGTGAACAGCCCAGGTCGTAGAGTTTGCTGCCGGGTTTGGCATAGCGTCCCGCCAGCAGTCCGGTCATGGAGACAATGGTGGAATAGCCGGGGACCGAGCGTCTGATCATGTCGGGGAATACCCTGGCGACACTCTCGTCGAAACTGAACAGCCCGGTACCCGCCAGCGGGTCGGCGTGACCGCCTGCAGCGGGGTTGGCGTAGATGTTGTCGCGGGAATCGGTCACGTCAGTCACGGAAAACGGTCTTTTCAGGCCACAATGGGCTCGATGTGGATAGGCAAAGCCGGTAATTTTAGCATGAAATGTTAAACCCGCGGGTGGGGGTTTTTGCTGTATTCATGTGCTGATACTGGCCACAATGGTGGCTGAGGTCTCACAGGAGGGGCGGCATATGAGCGCATCACGCTACACCCACATGGGGGACGTGCGCCCGCCCCGGCTGCACCACAGTGTCATGGAGTTCGGCCGGGTCGTTCTTGAGATGGGCAGCAGCGCCATGCTGGCCCCCGTGTTGAACAGGCTGCCCCGCGGTGACGGCCACACCATCATGACCGTCCCGGGTTTTATGGGTGCAGACGGTTCAACCGCCACCCTGCGGAAATTCCTGAAAAAACGCGGCTACAACGCCATTCCCTGGGGCCTGGGTCGCAATGCCAGTGCAGTGCGCCCGGCCAGCCTGGACGAATTCCTGGCTCATCGCCGACGTACCGAGGACCAGATCGCGACCAGGATCGAGGCAGAATACCTGGCCAGTGGGCGCAAGGTCAGCCTCATAGGCTGGAGCCTGGGGGGCTTGTATTCGGTGGCCCTGGCGCATCGCTTTCCCCAGTGGATTCGCCAGGTCATCACCCTGGGCACACCCTACGGTGATCCCCGTGGTACTTCTATCTACAACCTGATGGGGCGCGCCTACGACAACAAGGTGGCGGTTGATGAGGCTTCCCTGGCCCGCTGGGTAGACTATACCTACAGCGATGGTGAGTTACGGGTGCCGGTACTGGCTTTGTACAGCGAATCGGACGGTATTGTCGGGGCTGGCATCGCAAGGTGCGAGGGTGACCCGCGTTACGTGACCAACATGGCGGTTATGGCCAGTCACGTGGGGTTTCCCTTCAACCCGCTGGTGTTTGCCGTTATCGCCAACCACCTGGTGGAGCCGCACGAGCGCTGGGCGCTGTGCACGAGTGATTACATCAGGCCCTTCGTTCGACTTGCCGATGCCTGAGCGCAGCTAGTTGGCGCTGCGAATCAGTTGGGCGTCCTCGCTACGGATCTTGCGGCGGGTGAGTGGCCGGAGGCGGGCGAACTGTTGATGAGTTTCCGCTGTCTCGGTTGACAGGGTCTGTTCCCGGGAAAACTTGATACTCCCCAGGAATTCCACCAGGCTGGGTCTGCCATCGTTCTGCTTGGTCATGGGTTACTCGATTGCTAAGTGGTCGATACCGGTTCAAGTGTATGACCCTTGGACCCCTTTTGGGCGTGAAAAGTGCCCTCTGATTCTGTGTAAAAAGTCTGGTTTAGTCCGCCGCGCCCGCCAGTGTGTCTGTCAGCCGTGGCAGCAGTGCGGCCAGCTCCGGTTTGTTCGCGGCCAGTTCCGCCAGGGTCAGCCCCTCCAGTTCATGGGGAAAAACCAGCCATTTGTCAGTCGTGTGCAGGAAATAATGCGGGTCGCGTCCGCTGCGGTTATTGCCCGGCTTGAAATAGGGCGTCGCGATCCGGATAGCCGGCGTGTTCGGACCGCAGGCATGTTGCAGATCGGCGGTGACCTGCTGCAGTGACAGGCCGGTGTCGTACACATCATCCACCAGCAGCAGGGCATCATCCCGGCCGAGTCGACGGGTCAGGTAATCCAGTCCATCCACCTGCACCGCATTGTCGCGCTGCCCTATGCCGGTGTAGGAGCGGGTGCGTATCGCCGTGTGGTCCGCCCCGACCCCGAGTACCTGCAGCAGCTCGTGTACCGCTATACCCACCGGCGTACCGCCACGCCACACGCCGACAATGCAGGTTGGTCGGAAGCCGCTTTCAAATACCTGCCAGGCCAGTGCGAACGCATCGGCGAGCAGCTGTTGCGGGGTGATGTATTGCTTGTCCATGCAGTCGCCCTGGTGTGAGTTGTGAAGGCGGGTGCAGGTTATCACAGGGCACCCCTGGTAGTGGTCGTGTCACCCGCTCGGGTATAATCCCGCTTCTATTCGAGGAGCCTCATTTTGAAACCTGCAGATTACCCGGTTGATCCCGCCCAGCTGTGGGAGCATTTCTACCAGATCAGCCGTATACCCCGGCCTTCGAAGCAGGAAGGGGCGGTGCGCCAGTACGTGATCGACCTGGCGGAGCAGGGCGGCCACAGCTGGCGTACGGATGATATCGGCAACCTGCTGGTGTCGGTGGCAGCTACGACTGGCAGGGCGGACAGGCCGACTGTGATGGTCCAGAACCACCTGGACATGGTGACGGTAAAAACCGCGGATAAGGACCACGACTTCACCTGCCAGCCGCTGAGCCTTCAGGTAGTCGACGGTTTCGTGATGGCGGACCGCACCACCCTGGGTGCGGACAACGGGGTGGGTTGCGCGGCGGCACTTGCGCTGATGACTGACCATGAGGTCGCACACCCACCGCTCGAGCTGTTGTTCACCGTGGACGAGGAGACCGGGCTGGGAGGTGCACTCAATCTCGATCCCGCGCTGCTGGGCGGCAAGCTGATGCTTAACCTGGATACCGAGGATTGGCATGAGCTTTACATAGGCTGCGCAGGGGCCGGCGGCTGGCAGATGCACCGCTCCTTCGACACGGTTGCGCTGGCTGCAAACACCGAGCAGTGGCAGCTGTCGCTGCAGGGCCTGGCGGGAGGACACTCGGGCATCCAGATTCACGAGCAGCTGGGCAATGCGATCAAGCTGCTGGGCCAGTGCCTGGCGGAGGTGAGCGGCGTGCAGCTGGCGCACTTCGACGCCGGGCTGGCGCACAATATCATTCCGCGTGAGGGCGTACTGCGTTTCAGCTGCCCGGCCGGTGGCGGCAAGCAGTTGCAGGGCAGCCTGCAGGAGTTGCAGGCCCAGTGGCTGGGGTACCTGCCCGCTGCGGACGCCGCGCTGGAACTCACTCTGCAACCGGCCGACATCGGGCGGGTGCTGACGACAGCGGACACCCGTGTGCTGCTCGACCTGATCGCGCTTTTCCCCCATGGTGCCCAGGCCTACAACCTGGTGCAGCCGGCGGAACTGGTCGACCTCAGCATCAACTTCGCCCGCCTCAGTCTGGCGCAGGGCGAGCTGATGGTGGAGTCCAGTTTCCGGTTTTTCAACGAGACCCAGAGCCTGCCGCTGCAGCAACAGGTACTGGGACTGGCGCGGGTGTTTGGCCTGACGGTGACTGATTCGGTGGCCTACCCCGGCTGGCAGCCCGACTTCGACAGCCCCCTGCTGGCCCGGGCCTCGGCCCTCCATGAGCGCCTGTTTGGACTGCGCCCCGCGGTGAAAGCGATCCATGCCGGCCTGGAGTGTGGAATACTCAAGGGCAAGAAGCCCGATATGGATATCCTGTCCTTCGGACCCACGATCCGGGGTGCGCATTCCCCGACCGAGCGACTGCAGATCGACACTGTGGCGCCTTTCTGGCAGTTCCTGACAGCGTTGCTGGCGGAGCTGTAACTTTTGGACATGCGGCGCCCCGGCGAATGTGATCGCGGCTGCCGGAAGGAGCAATAGCTATGCTGGAAAAACTGGAACGTCTGCCGGCCGATACCATCCTCGGCCTCGCCGCCGCCTGCCGCGCAGACCCTAATCCCGACCGGGTTGACCTGACCATAGGCATCTACATGGACGAACAGGGTGTGTGCCCGGTATTCGGCGCTGTGCGGGAGGCGCAGCGGGCACTGGTGGCAGAGGAGGTCACCAAGGCCTACATGCCCCCGGCCGGTGACGAGGCTTTCAACCTGGGTATGCAGCGCCTGGTGCTGGGCGCGGACAGCCCTGTGCTGCGGGACAGGCGGGTCGGCAGCGTGCAGGCACCCGGCGGCTGCGGCGCGCTGCGCATCGGCGCCGAGATTATCCGGGCGGCCGCTCCCGACGCGCGGGTCTGGGTGAGCGACCCCACCTGGCCGGTCCATTTTCCGCTGCTGGGCAGCGTGGGCCTCAGCTTCGAGACCTACCGCTACTACGACCCGGCCAGCCACGGCGTGGATTTTGACGCCATGGCGCAGGACCTGAAGAAGGCGGTTGCGGGGGATGTTGTGCTTTTACACGGCTGTTGCCACAACCCCTGTGGTGCCGATCTCTCGCTGGAGCAGTGGGGTGTTATCGCGGCGATGGCGGAGCGCCAGGGCTTTACCCCTTTCATAGATATCGCCTACCAGGGCCTGGGCGATGGACTCGAGCAGGACGCGGCCGGTCTGCGCCTGATGGCGGACAGGCTGCCCGAGCTGATTATTGCCGCCTCCTGTTCGAAGAATATGGGTCTCTACCGGGAGAGAACGGGAGCTGCATTGTTCATTTGCCGCGATGAAGCCAATGCCCAGGCACTGGTCAGCCAGGCGCTGGTCGCGGCGCGGCGGATCTATTCAATGCCCCCGGCCCACGGCGCCCTGCTGGCGGGCAGGGTACTGTCCAGTGAGACGCTGGCGGTGTCCTGGCGCACCGAGCTCGAAGCCATGTGCCAGCGGATCAACGGTTTGCGCAGCGGGCTGCGACAGAAACTGGAGAAAAAAAGCGGGCGGGATTTTGGTTTTATCGAACGGGAAAAGGGTATGTTTTCCTTCCTTGGCCTGAGCCCGGAGCAGGCGTTGCGGCTGCGCCGGGAGTACAGCGTGTATATGCTCGACTCCTCCCGGATCAATGTGGCCGGCGTCAATGCCGGCAATATCGACTACCTGGCCGACGCGGTTACCGCGGTGCTTTAACCGTCGAGTTCGGCCCAGCGCTCGAAGGCGGCTTCCATCTCTTCCTGAACCGCGGCCAGGCGGGCGATAACGTCCTGCACCTGGCTGTGTTCCCGCTGGTAGAAGTCCGGCCCGGCCATGGCCTGCTCCAGCTCCTGCTGGCGCTGCTCCAGTGACTCGATCAGGGCGGGCATCGCCTCGAGTTCCCGCTGGTCCTTGTAGGACAACTTCTTTTTTTTCTGCACTTCAGCCGCCGGCTTTGCAGGGGCAGGGATTGCCGTGGGCGCCTGGGGTTGTTCGCTTTCCTGGGCGCCGCTGCTTTCCACCAGGCGTCCCCCACGCCTGAGCCAGTCGCTGTAGCCGCCGGCGTGTTCGCTTACCACGCCGTTTCCTTCCACCACCAGCAGGCTGGTAACCACGTTGTCCATGAATTCGCGATCGTGGCTGACCAGCAATACGGTGCCGTCAAAGCCGAGCAGGATCTCTTCCAGCAGTTCGAGAGTTTCGATATCCAGGTCGTTGGTGGGTTCGTCCAGCACCAGCAGGTTGGCGGGTTTGCTGAACAGCCTGGCCAGCACGGCCCGGTTCTGCTCGCCACCGGAGAGGGCTTTCACCGGCGTCCTTACGCGCTCGGGGCTGAACAGGAAATCCCCGAGATAGGAGATGGCATGGCGTCGCTTGCCATTGATTTCGATGAATTCCTGCCCGCCGCAGACATTGTCTATCAGGTTTTTTTCAGGGTCGAGCTTGCCGCGCAACTGGTCGGAGTAGGCGACCTCAAGCTTGCTGCCGCGCTTGACCACGCCGCTATCGGGTTGCAGTTCCCCCAGCAGTATCTTTACGAGGGTGGATTTGCCCGCGCCGTTGGCGCCGACGATACCGATGCGGTCGCCGCGCTGCACGATAGTGGAGAAGTCGCGGATGATGGTGCGCCCGCCGAAGGCCTGGCTGACATGCTGCAGCTCAACCACGATCTTGCCCGACTGGCCGGCATCCTCCACCGCAAAATCCGCCTTGCCCTGGCGTTCCCGGCGCCGGGAACGCTCGTTGCGCATGGCCTCCAGTGCCCGTACCCGCCCCTCGTTGCGGGTGCGGCGGGCCTTGATGCCCTGGCGGATCCAGACTTCTTCCTGTGCCAGTTTTTTGTCGAACAGTTCGTTGGCGCGCTCTTCCGCCAGCAACTGCTGTTCCCGGTGTTGCAGGAAACCGCGGTAGTCGCCGCGCCACACCGTGAGGTGGCCCCGGTCCAGCTCGGCAATGCTGTTGGCCACGTTTTGCAGGAAGCGCCGGTCGTGGGTGATCAGGATCAGCGAACCGCGAAAACTGCGCAGCTGCTCTTCCAGCCAGTTGATAGCGGGAATGTCCAGGTGGTTGGTGGGCTCATCCAGCAGCAGGATATCGGGATCTCCCACCAGTGCCTGGCCGAGGGCAACCCGGCGGCGCCAGCCACCGGACAATTCGCCCATGCGGCTGTCGGCTGGCAGTTGCAGTTGGCTGATGATGGTTTCTACCCGCTGTTGCAGTGTCCAGCCGTCCACGTCCTCCAGCTGCTGTTGCACCCGCGCGAGGGCGTCCAGATCGGTGCCCGCGGTGTCGTGCACGAGTCGGTGGTACTCGGCGACGAGCTCGCCCGCCCGGGACAGACCGGCGGCGACCACGTCAAAGACCGTCAGTTCATCAGCTTCCGGCAGGGTCTGCTCCAGGCGTGCCAGCTTCACACCCGGGCGCAACCAGCGCTCGCCGCTGTCCGGGGTCAGCTCGCCGGCGAGAATCTTCAACAGGGTAGTCTTGCCAGTCCCGTTGCGTCCGAGCAGGCCCAGCTTGTCGCCCCGGCTGATGACCAGGTCTACCTCGTCCATGAGCACCTGTGTGCCGAAGTGCAGGCTGGCCTTGTCTAATCGCAGTAGTGGCATGAGTAGTGACGTTGGTGACGGGGTCGCGCATTCTACGCCAGCCGGGTGGGTGCTGGCCACATTTGCGCAAGCAGGTTAGAGTGTGCCGGTGGTTATAGCGGGACCCTACGGGGATTGGCGGCAGTACCGATAATGAGAAAAAAGCAATGATCAGAGTGCTGCTGTTGCCGCTGCTTTTTCTTGCCTTGTGCGCCTGGGGTCAGGAAACGCTTACCAGCGTCACGGTGGAGCAGTTGGATGCTTCCGTCGATGAGGTGACTGCAAACCTCGCCCCGGATGACCCGAAGCGAGCAAATTTGCTCAGGCTTTACGGCGATACTCGCGCCGCGCTGGTTGCCGCCCGGCAGTTCAATGAATCACGGGAATCCTTTGCCCAGGCGCGTGCTGGTGCCGCGGACCGGGCAGCGGCCATTGAAGCCGGGCTGTCCGAGCGTGAGGTGGCTGTCGATCCGGCTGGAGGTGGCCGCGATGCCTCACTGGCTGACATTGAACAGACCATTCAGCTCCGCAAGGCGGAACTGGACGCTCGCAGGAGCAGGTTGGCAGAAATCAACGAGGCCGTGGCCACCATGCCGGGCAGGGCGGCCGAGATCCGCGCGCGGCTGACGGAGCTTGGCAGCGAGCTGCCCGAATTGCAGTCACAGCTTGCTTTGATGCCCCGGACGGTGGAGTCGGGCAGCGCGTCCGAGGCCAGTCTCTGGCTGACGGAGGCCCAGATTGCCAGCGCGATCGCCGAAAGAGCCTCGCTGAACGAGGAGTTGCTGAGCCAGCCGATGCGTTTGCAGTTGCTGGCTGCGCAACAGGATCTCAACGGTCACGACATCCGGAATCTCGAGCGCAATCTGCAGTCACTTGATCGCAGGGCCGCCTTGCTGCGCAAGGGGGAAGCCAGCCAGGCCCAGACCGCGGCCGAAGAGGTGGTTGCAAGCGCTCAGGGTAAGCACCAGCTGGTACAGGTGCTGGCGGATGAAAATGCTGCTTTGAGCGCATCCTTCAGCAAGCGCAGCAACCGGATTGAACAAGCGCGCCAGCGGGATATTGAGGTAGGGGAGCAGGCGGACCGACTCGATAGCGAACTCAAGGGTATCGAACACAAGCTGAAGGTACTTGGCCTGACCGTCAAGGTGGGCCAGATTCTGCGTGAGCAGGAGGCCCAGCTGCCCAGCAAACGGGAATTCAAGAAACAGATTACGGCGTTGCGCGCGGAGATCACCGACGCCGGCGTCCGCCAGCTCTCCCTTGCGGACGAAAGGCGCCAGCTGGCCAGTACATCAGAGTATGTGGAGCAGCTGCTGGTTGGCCAGGATGAGGCAACCGTGAACCTGATCCGCGATGATCTGCACGCACTTGTAACCAGTCGCAGGGATCTGCTCAAACAGGCACTGGATCTGGAAAATACCTACGGGACTGCCCTTGGCAGTCTCGAAGTGGACCTGCGCAGGTATTCCGATGGGGCGAAGGCCTATCGGAAATTCACCTCGGAACGATTACTCTGGATACCTTCGCGAGCCCCGTTCACCCTGTTGCGGGAGCAGGGGATTGTGAGTCAGGTGGACGAATTAATTGTGGCCGACCGCTGGCTCACGGTGATTCGCCAGCTGCCCCACCAGTTGACCCTGCAACCCCAGTTTGCCCTCGGCTTGCTGTTGGTGTTGGTGCTTGTGTATCGCGGTCCCTCGATCAAGGCCCGCCTGGTCGCCACCGGACGGGAAGTTGGTTATGTGCGTACTGATCTCTTTTCGAACACCCTGGCGGCGCTGGCGTATACGCTGGTGCAGTCCATTAAGTGGCCTGTGTTGCTGTGGTCTGTCGGCCAGCTGTTCGAGCAGCTTGACCAGGAACCGGAGCTGGCCACCGCGCTGCATGTGGCATTTTCACGCACAGCGATGTATTTCTGGGGTCTGGAGTTCCTGCGGACTCTTTTCATTCCGAAGGGTCTGGTAGACGCCCACTTCCGCTGGCCCTCGACGCGCACTGCCGAGATGCACCACCGGGTGGCGAGGCTGGAGCAGACCGTCGTGCCGGCGATCCTGCTGGTGCTGTTTACCCTTGCACTCTTTCCCCGTGAGGTGGGCGGCGCCCTGGGCGCCCTTGGTGTTGTTTTCGTATTGCTGTCCATGGCGCTTTTCTTCCGCCGGATGCCGCGGTTTATGCATGGCAAGGTCAGCATGGCCCTGGCCGGGGAGCCTACCAGCAATCACTCCCTGGCTGGCAGGATGCTGCGCCTTTTGCTGGTGCTGGTGCCGGTGTCGGCAGCCATCGCTGTACTGTTCGGCTACATCTATACCGCCATGGAGTTCGCCCTTCTCCTCATGAAAACCCTGGGTTTTGCTGCCTTGCTCCTGCTGTTTCACGAACTTGGCCTGCGCTGGTTGCGGATGACTCGGCGCCGCATGGTGGTAAAGGCCAGGACGGAAGCAGCCCAGACAGCGGTCGTCGAGGGTGACTACCAGCAGGAAGAGGATTTGCTGGAAAATGATTCCGAGCTGCTCAATGACGATGGCACCAAACTCCTTAATGTATTGATGCTGTTCGGCGCGCTCGTCGGTATTATTATGATCTGGTCAGAAGTCCTGCCGGCATTGGGTATCCTCGACTCGGTGCAGTTGTGGCACCAGGTCACAGTGGTGGATGGGCAGGAGTTGGTGGTGCCGGTCACTCTGGGCGGGGTGATTTTCGCCCTGCTTGTCGCGGCGCTTGGCTGGGTATTCCTGCGACGCATTCCAGGCCTGCTGGAGATTCTGCTGCGCCAGAAAATGGGCGTGCGACCCGCCTCTGCCTATGCGTTCACCCGGGTTTTCCAGTACGCCGCCACCGCTGTGCTGGTTGCTGCGGTACTGAGTTCACTGGGCGGCAGCTGGTCACAGATCCAGTGGGCGGTGGCGGCCCTCAGTGTCGGTATTGGCTTCGGCCTGCAGGAGATTGTCGCCAATTTCATCAGCGGCCTGATCATCCTTTTCGAGCAGCCGATCCGGGTGGGCGATACCGTTACCGTTGGCAATATCTCCGGCAAGGTGACCAAGATCCGCATCAGGGCGACCACCATTCGCGATTTCGATCAGCGCGAGTTGTTGGTGCCCAACAAGGAATTCATCACTCAGCAGTTGCTGAACTGGTCCCTGTCGGACCAGGTGACCCGCTGGATGATGGAGGTAGGCGTTGCCTACGGTTCGGATCTCGATATCGCGATGGCGGAAGTACGCCAGGCTTTGAACAAGCAGCCGCTTATTTTGAAGCAACCTGAGCCGATTGTGACCTTCGAGCAGTTCGGCGACAACAGTCTGCTGATCAGGGCGAGGTATTTTATGGACCAGCTGGACCAGCGTTTGCGGGTGTCCAGTGATCTCATGCTGGATGTCAATCGGCGCCTGAACGAGAAGGGGATCGTGGTAGCGTTCCCGCAGCGGGATGTTCACCTGGACACCAGCCAGCCCCTGGAGATCAGGATGATACAGCGGGAGAGGGACGAGCCTGTCCCGCCACAACCACAGGGATAGGCCGGCGACCGTACGGCGCTACCAAGGGAGGAATGCATGTCTGGATTTGACAAGGTGGTCGGCAGCTATGAAGAAGCCATGGCGGGCCTGGAAGACAATATGACCGTCATTGCCGGCGGGTTCGGCCTGTGCGGCATACCGGAGAACCTGATCAAGGAGATCAGGCGCAGGGGGACTCGCGGCCTGACGATGGTGTCCAACAATTGCGGCACAGACAAATACGGGCTGGGGATTCTCCTGGTGGACAAACAGATCCGCAAGATGGTGGCGTCCTACGTTGGCGAAAATGCCCTGTTTGAAGCGCAGATGATGAGTGGCGAACTCGAGGTGGAGCTCACCCCGCAGGGCACGCTGGCGGAGAAGATGCGCGCCGGTGGTGCAGGTATCCCTGCTTTTTACACTGCCACCGGCTACGGCACCCCGGTGGGAGAGGGTAAGGAGGTGCGCGAGTTCAACGGGCGTCACTACATCCTGGAGGAAGCAATCCAGGGGGATTTCTCCATTGCCAAGGCCTGGAAAGCCGATCGCTTCGGCAACCTGGTGTTCCGCAAGACGGCGCGCAACTTCAACCCGATGGCGGTCACCGCCGGCAGGATAGCAGTGGTGGAGGTTGAGGAGATCGTCGAGGTGGGCGCGCTGGACCCGGATGAGATCCACCTGCCCGGTATCTACGTGAACCGGCTTATCCAGGGCACCTTTGAAAAAAATATCGAACAGCGCACCGTGCGCAGCGCATAGGGAGTAACAGGCGATGGCTTTGACTCGTGAACAACTGGCGCAGCGCGTGGCGCAGGAATTCCAGGACGGCTACTACATCAACCTCGGCATAGGCATCCCCACACTGGCGGCTAACTACATACCTGAAGGGGTTGAAGTCATGCTGCAGTCGGAAAATGGCCTGCTGGGTATGGGCCCCTTCCCGCGTGAAGATGAGGTGGACCCCGACCTGATCAATGCGGGGAAGCAGACCGTTACTATGGCCAGGGGCGCAGCACTGTTTTCCTCTGCAGATTCCTTCGCCATGATTCGCGGCGGTCACGTCGATCTCACCGTGCTGGGCGCGTTCGAGGTTGATTGCCAGGGTAATATTGCGTCCTACATGATCCCGGGCAAGCTGATCAAGGGTATGGGGGGCGCCATGGACCTGGTGGCGGGGGCCGACAATATCATCGTCACCATGACCCACGCTTCCAAGCATGGGGAGTCGAAACTGCTGCGCGAGTGCACACTGCCCCTGACGGGCAGGGGTTGTATCAAGCGGGTGCTCACCGACCTGGCCCTTGTCGATATCGAAGATGGCAGGTTTATCCTGCGGGAGCGTGCGCCGGGTGTCAGTGTCGAAGAAATTGCCCGGCTGACCGCGGGCGAACTGGTGATCCCTGAGGTCGTGCCGGAAATGACCTTCCGATAGCCTGTCGGAGGCGGCCTGCGCCCTCGCCAGGGCGTTCCCTTGTCCGCAAGTCGTCCGCTGTTTTATGCCGCCTGCGCCCGCAGGTTGCCTGTCTGACGGCCCGATTTCGTGTATCATCTCGCGCCATCCAAGCCCCGGTTCATAGCTCATGACCCTGACTGAACAAAACCAGTACGACCGCCAGGTCGCCTCCTGGCTGTTATTCTGCGCCGCGGTAATCTTCGGCATGATCGTGCTGGGCGGTGTGACCCGCCTTACCAACTCCGGCCTGTCCATGGTGGAGTGGCGACCCCTGATGGGGATCGTTCCGCCGCTCTCGGAGCAGGCGTGGCAGGAAACCTTCGATAAGTACCGGCTGTTTCCCGAGTACCAGAAGGTCAACCGGGGCATGAGCCTCGAGGATTTCAAGTCGATTTTCATGTTCGAGTACCTGCACCGGGTACTTGGGCGCCTGATAGGCCTGCTGTTTTTCCTGCCCTTGGTGTATTTTGCCGTGCGCGGGCGTATTCGCCAGGGGCTGTTGCCGAAGCTGGTTTTCCTGTTTTTTCTGGGTGGCTGCCAGGGCCTGCTGGGCTGGTATATGGTCAAGAGCGGCCTGGTGGACAATCCCCGGGTCAGCCAGTACCGCCTGACCGCCCACCTGGGCCTGGCCGTGGCCATATACGCATACATGCTCTGGCTGGCGTTCGACCTGCTGTTCCGGGGCGCGCAGGCGACCGGGGCCAGGCCGTTGGCAGGCGCTTCCCGGGCGCTGGTGGGGCTGGTTTACCTGATGATCCTCTCCGGCGGGCTGGTGGCGGGTATTCGCGCCGGATTTGCCTACAGTACCTGGCCGCTGATGGGCGATTCATTCATCCCCCGTGGCTTGTACGCCGGCACGCCGGCGTGGCTGGACATGTTTGAGGATATTACGACGGTGCAGTTCAATCACCGTATGTTCGCCTACCTGCTGGTGGTGATCATCGGCGTATTTGCAACGCTGGTATATCGCCGCGGCGTGGGGGGACGGGCCAGACTCGCGGTGACCCTGTTGCTGGCGGCGCTGACAATCCAGGTGATCCTGGGGATCAGCACCCTGCTGCTACATGTGCCGGTGGCGCTGGCGGCGGCTCACCAGGGGGGGGCCATGGTCCTGCTGACCGCAGCCTTGTTTGCAAGTCACGTGCTGGTGCGCCAGCAGTTACCAGAACCTTAGATTTTTGTCGTCGGCCCGACGGCCCTCGGAAACCCTGCGGTCGGAACTGTCCAACTCGAAGCGCAGGTCTGTGCGGCGATCGGTCTGGCGACGGCGTTGCTCCCGCCTGCGCTCTGCGCCCAGGTAATTTTTCGCCGGTCTTTCCTTCGCCTCGAACACTGCCGGGCGGCTTTTCTCACGGTAATCCATCAACTCCAGATTCATAACCTCACCCCCTTACGATGCTTCTTCAGGTTTGTGTTGATAAGTAGAGTGTGGCCGAAATCATCACGGATGACCGCAATTATGACCGGGATTTGCCCGGTTTAGGCGCTACTTGTGAGGCGTCTCACAAATTGGCGCCCGGAAAAAGCCGGGGGTCGCGCGGTAATCGCGCTATTCGATTGAGCAGGCGCAGATGCGACTGATATGGCTGTAGGGCAGGCCGGATTCCCCGTGCCATGCGTTGAAGGCGGTTTGTATCAGTGCAAGCTCCCGTTTGCTGACGGGATTGGCTGTGATGTCCGCGCCGGCCCGCTGCAGGCAGCGCGTGACATCGCCGGTAATCACGAAGGTGTCCTTACCCATATTACGCAGCACCCGCTGGCCTGTCATCCCGCCCAGGCGAGAGCCGTGTTTTTTCATGTAGGCAAACAGGCCGATCAGGTCCTCCCCGGGCCAGGCGCCGATAAGCTTGCCGAAACTGCCGTATTCGCGCGCCACATCCAGCAGGAAATGCGCATTGTGCTGCACGCTGAGAATCTTCTGGCGATTGCGGATAATACGCGGGTTCTGGCATAAGCGGTCGATCTGGTCTGGACTGAGCAGCACGATTTTTTCCGGGGGGAAGCCAAAAAAGACGTCCTCGAAATCATCCCATTTATGATCCACCACGCGCCAGACGAAACCCGCCTGGAAGATACACCGCGTCATCTGGGAGAGATAGCGGTCATCGCCGGTGGCAGCCAGGGCGCGGGGACTGCGTACCTTCGGCATGAGTCGTTTGAGCGCAGCTTCGCCGCCCTTGCGCTCGCTGGCACGCTGGTGGATATTCGCAAACTTTTCCATCTGCCGGGTCCGGGGCGTCAGCTGTTGTGGCTGCCGTCGCACAGGGGTTGTTTGGCGGTGGCCTTGCAGCCGCAAAAGTACAGTTTTCCGGTTTTATCGGCGTCGTAACGCACCGGTGAAAAGCCCGTGTCCTTGTGGGAGCCGTCGCAAAACGGCTGGCTCCGGCTCAGTCCGCAGGCGCACCAGAAGTAGGCCTTGCCGGCCTCCACTTCAACCGGATAGGGGCTTTCCGCGACTCGTTCTGGTTTGTCCATTGCGGTTTCCTCGGTGGGGGTTGGGGTTACTCTGAGGCGGTATCGACGCGGTAAGCCAGCAGCATATTGCCGGGCAACTGGCCGAACATGGAATAGCCCGACTGCACGTAGAGCCAGCCGTCGGCCATAACCTGGCCGCTGACATCGATGGCGCCGCCGTGGCCGCTGACGCCGTTGTCCGCATCGAAGGGTTTCGCGGTTTCAGTCTGCCAGAGCTGCTTGCCACTGGCGATATCGAAGGCCCTCACCTTGCCGTCCAGGCCCGCGCTGAACACCAGTTCCTCGGTGGCCAGCACCGCCGCCGACAGGCCGTAGTAGAAGGAGCAGCGGTACTGGTCGGCAAGCTCGATCTTCTTGCCGGCGCGCATATTCTGCAGTCCTATCATCGGTTTATCTTCCTCGGCGATCTCACAGCCGCGGGTGACCGGCTGGAACCATAGCACCTTGCCATCCGCCAGGTTCAGTGAGTGCAGTCCCGGTTTCGGGACGTACTCGGGCCGCACCCGCTCCGGGTCGGCCGCCGCCACCAGCAGGCGCTCGCCCGACAGGGCCATACCCCAGTGGACACCGCCGTTGGTGGTGCTCTTGTCCAGGTCGGGGCCGATGCCGGCATTGCTCACCTGCTGCTGCCACACCAGTTCGCCGTTCGGGCCGACCGGGTCTGGATTGAGCGCATACACATCGCCTGATTTCTGTCCCGCCAGCAGCAGTTCGCCACCGCCGGGCAGTTCAGCCATGATCACGGATGCGCCGAAGTCAAAGTCACCACCGGCGTTCTCCGGGCAGTTGGCGCCGCCGTTCAGGCAGGCGGCGTTCCACACGTCGGCGGCAAGGGCCTGGAAGCGCCAGGCGACTTTGCCGCTGTCCATGTCCAGGGCGATGATGGCATCGGAGGTGTCCGTCGCCGGGTGGGACAGGTTTTCCCCGGTGCCGATATAGATGCGATTGCGCCTGGCGTCTACTGTAGGAGTACTCCAGACACTTACCCCTGAAGGGCCATAGATTTCCCCGCCGGCGCTGTTGCGTCCCTGCAGGGTGGCGTCCGCGGTGCCGTGCCACTCCCACAGTTTGTTGCCGTTGGTGGCGTCCAGGGCAATCACCCCGCCGTGGGATTTGCAGCAGACATGGGTGGGGCTGCCGGAAACCGCCACTTCGTAGGACGACACAGGCACGAACAGGCGGTCATCGTGGTAGCTGATCGAGCCGGTGATGACCGAAGTCTCGTAAATGCGCGCAGCCTCCTGCCAGACCTTCTTCATGGTGAGCGGATCGACCGCGTAGATAGAGGCCATGGAGTCGGCGAATACCAGCAGTTTCCTGCCGCTGCTGAGCGTGACTACCGTGATAGCGGAGCGGATGCCGCTGAGTACCTCGGTGTGGGCGCGGATACAACCGCTGTGCCGGTCGATGGCATACAGCTTGCCGGTCTTGTCGCCCAGATACAGGGTGTTGCCGATAATCGCCGGCTGGGAGCGCATATCGGTGACCTTGGGAAACGCCAGGCTCCACGCCAGTGCCAGGCTGCCCACGTTGGCCCGGTTGATGCCGGCCTGCTCCCCGCTCATGAAACGCCGGTTTTCTTTACCCAGGCCCCAGTTTGCCACGTATTCCGTACTGTTATCGGCGGCCGGCGCACTGCAGCTGTGTTCTGCGATCCACTCATCCGCCGGCGCAGAACCCGCCAGGTAAATCGCAATCAGGCCGCGCTCCTGCTTGCTCAGGTGGGCCGCCATGGGCTGCATTTTGCCGAACTCCAGCGCTACCATCACCGTCTCCTTGGAGAATCCGGACAGGGCTTCCCTGCTGGGCGCATGCATGGCCGGGTTGTCGTGGCAGCTCGAGCAGTGCTGGTCGAACAGCTTTTCTCCGAGGTAGGCCAGCGGCAGTTTGTCCGCATGGCGCATGGCGAAGGATTCCACGGTCTTCATCGGTGACTCGCTGAACAGCAGCACACCGCCGATCAACAGCACCAGGCCCAGCAGCAGCAGGCCGACCAGGGACAGTAGTTTTTTCATCGACGTATTCTCTTGTTCAGCATGACATCAGTCGGGTAGCGCAAAGGCGTAGAGATAATCTCCCATGCCCCGCTGGAACATGTGGTGGCCACCGGCATTGATAACCACGTATTGTTTACCACGGTAACTATAGGTCATTGGCGTGGCGGCGGCGTCAACCGGCAGTGTGTACTGCCACAGGGTTTCGCCATTACGCACGTCGAAGGCGCGGATCTGCCGGTCCATGGTGGCGCCTATAAAAAACAGGCCTCCGGCGGTGGCGATACCACCGCCCAGGTTGGGGGTGCCCCACTCGATATGGAAGGGCGCCGTCACCGGGCCCATTTCGTGAACTGAGCCCAGTGCAGTCTCCCAGGCGATGGTGCCCTTCACCAGGTCTACCGCCACCAGTTTTCCCCAGGGTGGCGGGTTACAGGGAATGCCGAGCGGAGATTGCAGGCTGCCGATCTCGATATTGTAGGGTGTGCCTTCCATGGTGACCTGCATGCGATGCCCCGCTGCCGGGTGGTCCTGCTTGCGGCTGTCGGGGTTGGTTTCTTTCGGGGTGGGTATCAACTGCCCGGTGAAGGCGACGTTGTTCACGTTCACCAGCAGCACGCCGGAATCACCCAGCAGGGCGCCACCGCCCCAGTTGGGTCCTCCCAGGCTGCCAGGGAACATCATGGTGAGCTTCTCGCTGGTGGGTGTGAACAGGCCCAGGTTCTGCAGGGAGGCGATCTGCCTGGCGCAGTTGCCGCGGTCCCAGGGGGTCAGGCCCCAGGCATCCGAGGGCATCAGGAACGGGTTCAGCAACTGGGGCGGGGCGATAGGCTTGGGCTGGGTGAGGGCGGCCTGCTCTCCAGGGATCTGGGAGGGCGGCACCGGCTGCTCGGTAATCTCCCACAGTGGTTTGCCCGTCAGGCGATTGAAGACGAATACAAAGCCCTGCTTGGTGAGCTGGGCCAGGGCGGGTATGGCCTGGCCGTTCTTGCGCCACTCGAACAGGATGGGCTGGGCCGGTGTGTCGTAGTCCCACAGGTCGTGGCGCACATGCTGGAAGTGCCAGCGCAGCTCGCCGCTGTGCAGGTCCAGTGCCACTACGCTATTGGCGTAGAGGCCGGCACCGGGTCGGTCAGCGCCGTAATAATCAGGCGATGCCGCGCTGGTGGGCAGGTACAGTAGGCCGTGTTCCACGTCCACCGACATGGGGGCCCACACGTTGGCGCTGCCGCTGTTGGCATGGCCGGACAATGGGTCGAACTGCCACAGGGGCCTGCCGTCGAAACTGTCGAAGGCCATCACGGTACCCCTGGGGGTGTGGGCGCGTGCGAAGTCGATCACGGTCGAGCCGGTCACCACCACTCCGCCGGCCACTACCGGGGCAGAGGAATTGCTCACCTCACCGGGTACGAGGCCCTCCGCACCGAACAGTTGCACCTTGCCGCCATCGCCGAAGCCCCCGCAGGGCTTGCCGCTGACAGCATCGATAGCCCAGAGCCGGCGGTCGTGGGTGCTCATATAAAGCCTGTGGCGACAGGCCGCGCCGGCAGGGGTGCGGGTTTCCTCGGCGTAACTGACTCCGCGGCAGCGAAAAGGCCGGTCGCCGCGGCGGTCGATTTGCGGGTCAAAACTCCAGCGCTGCTGACCGCTGGCCGGATCCAGTGCGATCACCCGGTTGAAGGGGGTACAGTACACCAGCGATTCGCCGGCAGCTTCCGGCAGCAGGATGGGTGTGCTTTGCGTAGAGGTGTTGTCCATGGCATCGCCGTAGCTTGCCATGTCGCCACTGCGGAAGACCCAGGCCACCTCGATGTCTGCAACGTTGGACCGGTCAATCTGCGTGGCCTGAGAATAGTGGCGGCCGCCCTGGTCGCCGCCGTAGTACAGCCAGCCCGGCTCGGCCGCAGCGGCGAGGGCGCAGTACAGGCCCGGCAGCAGGGCAATCGAGCGCATCAGGCGTAAAGGCACCGTGTCTATTCCGCCAGTGGAGTAATGCGCAGCAGGGTGGGCACCCCTCCTTCGGACTGCCAGGTGGGGAAGTGCGAGTTGGTGGTGTAGACGGCGCCGTCCTCTTCCGAGATCTCGATGTCGCGGGTGAAAAAGCGCTGGCGCGGCATCGGATACACCTGCCATTGCTCGCTGGCGATATCGAAGGCGAGGATGGTATCCGACTGGTTGCCGTTCACCCATACCACGCCGCGCTCGCGATCGACATTGAGGGCATAGGGAACCTCGTTGATCACCGGCAGCTTGTAACTGCTGAATTCACCCGAAGCGGGGGCGTATTTCACCAGCAGCGAGTCCTGGAAAGCGACGATCCAAAGGTTGCCGTCAGCATCCGCACGCAGGCGCCTTGGCCCCTGGAACGGGAAGTCGATCATGGTGATCTCGCCGCTGTCCGGGTCGATACGCGCCAGGTCATTGGCATAGAGCCGGGCCACCCACACGATACCGTCCGGCGTGATGTCGATGCCATAGGGCATGGGCAGGCCGGTGCCCTCCCGGTCCGGATCCGGTTGCGGGCGATTTTCCGGGCTGATGCTGAACATGACCGGCAGGGTCTTGAGGATCAGCCATTCCTTCACGCCCCGTGCGGGCAGGTCGTACACGGTGAAGCTCTTCTTACTGCGGTCGAACATCGCGACCTGTGAAGACAGGGCCAGGGTAAACCACACCCGGTCCTTGTCATCGACCCTGATGGTATGGGGGTAGTACCCCTCGGGCATGTAGTGGGTGATAAATTTTTTCGTCTTGATGTCGAATTCCAGCAGCGCCTGCTGCATGGAGGGCGTGATGAAAATATTGCCGTCCGCTTTCGAATAGGCGAAGGAGTGTACTCCCATATAGTTGTACATCTTGGGAAATACCTTGAAGCGGTTGCCCATAATGCCGCCCAGTCCCATGTCCTCGTCGTGCGGAACCTTGTAGACGGTGTATTTCCCGGTCGCGGGATCCAGTTCATAGATACGGTCGAACAGGTTGTCGCCGATATAAATGTAACCGTTGGGATGCAGGAGGAAGTCGTGCATCTGGGAAAAACCGTCACCGATCGGCCACTCGGTAATCTGGACAGCCGACAGGTGGTCCTCCCACTGGCGCGGCGCAGGTACGGTTTCCGGGTGCTCGCGCAGGCGCCGGTATTCCTCCCGCAACAGGGTCGCCACCTTCTGGTGGTCGTCCGTCGGCAGGCGGGCACCGTAGGTATTCATCCGCTCGATCACGCTCAGCCACTGTTCCTCGGTGCGCTCGTTGCGCATGAAGGGGGAGGCCTGCTGGTGACAGAAGGCGCAGTTGAGCTGGAAGGTTTTTTTAAGGCCCTCGTCGCCGCCGAAGTCCAGTTGGGAAAGCCACACGTTGGAGGGGTAACTGGCGATCTCCTGTTCCGGTGTCATGCGCTGCAGCACCAGCTCACCTTCAATAGCCGGAAAGTTGGCATCCACGTAACCCTGGGCGCGGGCGCGATAGGTGACCTGGTTCCCGGGTGTCTCGAAGCTTACCTGACCCGCCGCGTCAGTGAAGCGGGTGACCACCGGTGCGCTGGTATTGGTGACCCCATCCGGCGCATAGCCATCGTCGCTGAGGTCCGCCTCGGGCTGGGTTACCGGTGACTGGGTGACCATCACCCTGGGCAGGGGGTGCCCCTGCTCGTCCTTGACCAGCAGTGTTGTGGCATTGCACAGGGGTGCAACAAGCAGCAGCAACCAGAGCGTCAATCGCATGAGTGTTTCCTTCAGCAAAATTATTCCAACGGGATTATGCCAGTATAGCCTGCAGCAGTCATGGCAATTGCCCGTGGATCAGGACCGGCGTGGCCGGACGGGGTCCGGACTGCCCGTGGCAATGGGGCAGCCGAAGCGGTTCTAACGACGGCTTCATGACTGTCGGTCTGTTGTATCCCCGGACAGGTTCAGGCGACTCGTGCGCACCCTGGAAAAGCGCTGGGCGCAGGCTGGATGCCGCGCCGGCAGCGCCACTGGTGAGGGTGGCCTAGAACGTCCAGTTGAGGTTGGCGATCAGGCCGAGTGCGGCATTGTTCTGGTACTGGCCACCGAAGTTGTCTGCCGAAATGCGGGATTTTCCCAGATCCGTGTAATCGATATAGCCGCCGACACTGAGGGTCTCCTGCAGCGCGTAGCGCACACCGAAGGCATAGCGGATCTGCCGGTCCACCGGCAACTGGGCGTTGCGATCTTCCTTGTCAACCGGGTTAGTGTCATAGGAGACGCCAGTCGTGAATGCCCAACGCCTGTCCCACTGGTACTCTACGCCCCAGGCGTAATGGTAGGTGTCGCGCCAGCGGGTAGGGATAGCGCCATCCCGGTTGCCGGTTGACAGGGGTACAGCGCCCAACTGGCTCCAGTTTTCCCAGCCGACCGTCAGGTTCACGGCCCACTGCTCGTTCATGTCGTGATGCATGGAAAATTTCACATACTCGGCGAAATCGAGCTCGGACTTGACTGCAACCTGCCGCTCCAACTCGGTAGCCGCCACACCGCCGCCGGGGGCGACCACCTTGAGATCGCCGTCATATTCGGGCTGCACCTCGCTCTGGTAGATCAGCCCGAAGCGGGTGCGGTCGGTCAACTCGTACATGCTGCCGAGCTTGAAGGAGACGCCCGTGTCGTCGCCGTTGATTGAGGCCCTGAGGTCGTCCCGGTTGCTCTGGATACGCGGCACGTTGAGGTGGACGTTCAGCTCGGAGTACCAGATCTCGACGGCGACTCCGACGGAGAGCCGGTCACTGACCCTGTAGGCCAGGGTCGGCACCAGTGAGGCGAGCAGCAGGTCGACCTTGGTTGCCTGGTAACGACCGGCCCAGTCCTTGTCGTAGTCCAGTCCGGCACCCGCCAGGCCGAGGAAGTAGACGCCGGCGCTCCATTTGTCCGAGTCGAAGTCGTGCACGTAAGCGAAGGAGCTGACGGGAGCCGCCACCCCGGCATCGCCGCCGTTACCGGTGCCCAGCTTCGGGGTGGTGTAGTCCAGGTCAAACTTGATATCCGGCACCAGGGCACCGGCGGAAACGAACAGCTGATCACCCTTGATGCGCGTGGAGCTGGCCGGGTTGTGCATGATAGTGGCTGCATCGTCCAGGCCCGCGCCAGAGCCGGCGCCGGCGCGTCCGCCGGAGAAATCGCCATATTCATTGAGCCACAGCCCGCCCGCGGAGGTGCTGCCGGCGTTGAGAAGTGCGGCAGTCACCGCGCAGCCGAGGATGGTTTTTTTCATGTTTTCTCCCAAGGAGTGACTGAATAACGCCCGCTAACGGGCGTATGGTCTGCCAGCAAGTTTAATGGAGTCACGCCCTCTATGGACAGGAGTTTTTCCCGTCTAGTTGCAGTTGGTCCGCAGCATGAGCTGTTTGAACACAACCGCATTGTGGTCGCTGCCGTCCCGTTCCGGTTCACCCGCGAGTTCCAGGTTGGGGAAGCGCTTGAACAGCTCCGAGATGGTCAGGTACAACTGGCGCTTGGCCAGCGCGGCGCCGATGCAGTAGCGCGGACCGTAGCCAAACAGCACATCGGGATTGAACTCCCGCTCCACATCAAACACTTCCGGGTGATCGTAGTACTCCGGGTCGTGGTCCTTGAGGTGCGGCATCATCAATACCATCTGGCCCTTGCGCACCTGGTGTCCCAGGATCTCCATGTCGGCCGGGGCATAACGGGCGAAGCCCATCTTCGAGGCGGTGCCCCAGCGGCTGATTTCACTGAACGCATTGGAGAAAGCATCCGGGGATGCCAGCGCCTTCGGTATCTGGTCCTTGTGCTTCAGCAGGCAGTACACCGACCACTGCTGTGCCACCAGGGTGGTATCGGCGCCGGCGCCGATCAGTGCCAGGATCAGGGTGATGATGTCGCCCTCCTCGAAGCCGGGGTTCTCCCGCTCAATTCTCAACAGGGTGCTGAGGAAGTCGTCCTGCACCGGGTCCAGCCTGCGTTCGGCGATGACCAGTTTCAGGATATCTATGGCCCGGTTGCTGTCCTGCCGCGCCTTCTCCCTGCGCTCGTCGGAAATGGTGGGATTCCAGGTCTCGGTGAAAGTCATGATGACCTGTTTGATATCCGGCCAGTACTTTTCCGGTATACCTACCATGCGGGTAATGGAGATGAACGGAATATGTGAGGCGATCTTGTCGATGTAATCAAAAGTCTCCGGGGTGCCCAGTTCATCGAACAGCCGTTTCACATCCGGCTCGATCTTGCGCTGGATAGAGTCCACCACGTTGCGGGAGAAGGCGGGGGCGGTCACCCTGCGCACGAGGCGGTGGTGGTCGTGGTCCGCCAGCAGGCTGTGGCCGATCAGGGCCCGTTCGAAATTGCTCCACTGGTCTTCCGGGGGCCGCGGCGGCGCGAATTCCCAGTCGTAGAAATCCGAGGACAGTGGCTCCTCCTTCCAGCAGGCCATGATGTCCGGCATGCGGGTCATGATCCAGGCCTGCCAGGGCTCGTACCACACCAGCCGACCCCGCTCCATCAGCGCGAGGCACTGGGGAATCGGGTCTGCCATGTACGCCTCGGAATTCGGGTCGAACAGTTGCTCTATGGGTACCAGGTTTTCCGCTGCGTCAGCCATCGTTGTTTCCTCGGTGCTTGGCGGGGGGCGACCCGGAAGCACCCTGTATGGGTTGAAAACCGGTAGTCTAGCAAGTCCTTCAAAGTTGCACAAATGTATACTTTTGCGGAATCATGGGCATTCCGGGTTTTGTCTCATTTTTGTTGAATCGTTTTTTTCCAGTCGCGACGGGGGGGCCGCCCCGCTTTATCGGGCGCTGAGGGTAGCCCGGAGGGCCGCGGCCATGGAGCCGGGACATACCCGGAGTCCTGCCGTAAATGAAACAGTAAACCGTGAGTGTGTCTTTTGCGCGGCAGCCACGAACGGATCTTTCAAGCCGATTGAATCCCGCCCCCGAAGTGGGCGATAAAGTGCCTCAGGGCGGCTGCCTGTCACTGGCCGCCAGCATGTCGCTGATGTGTTTCTGAAGGTCGCCAGGTACCTGTGACCAGTCAAAGCGCCAGCGCCAGTTGCCCTCGGTGGAGCCCGGGGTGTTCATGCGGTGGTGGCCGTCCAGGCCGAGAAAATCCTGCCAGGGGATAATAGCGGTGTTGGCGGGGGAGGCCATGGCCTGGTGGATCAGCATCCAGGGCATGGGCTCTGTTGGATTGCCGTAATACGCGTAGACCTTTGCCCGGGTGGCCGCGTCCAGGCTCTCGAACCATCCCAGGGTGGTGTCGTTGTCGTGGGTGCCGGTGTAGACGATGTCCCCGGTGGTGTGCAGGTGGTTCAGGTAGGGGTTGTCGGGGCTGCCATCGAAGGCAAACTGCAGGATCAGCATGCCCGGCAGGCCAAATTCCTTGCGCAGGGCCTCCACCTCGGCGGTGATCGAGCCGAGGTTTTCAGCCACCAGCTTCAGCTCGGGGTAATTGCTGCGCACGGCCTGCAGCAACTCACGACCCGGGGCCTCCACCCAGTGACCCTCCCGGGCGGAAGTGGCGCTGGCCGGGATCTCCCAGTAGGCCTGCAGGGCGCGGAAGTGGTCTATGCGGGCTATATCGAACTGTTTTGCAGCCGAGTCAAAGCGCTGCAGCCACCAGTGGAAACCGGTGTCGCGCATGAGTTGCCAGTTGTACTGTGGATTGCCCCAGAGTTGGCCCTCGGCGCAGAAGTAGTCGGGCGGCACACCGGTGACGGTGACCGGGCGGCCCACCTCGTCAAGGTCGAACATTTCCTGGTGCGCCCATACGTCGGCGCTCTCGAGGTGAACGTAGATAGGGATGTCACCAAACAGCAGCACGCCTCTGTCATTTGCATACTCGCGCAACTCGCGCCACTGGCAGTCAAAAACGAACTGGCGGAAGCGCAGCCTGGTGGTCTGCCGGGTCAGCTCGACAGCCAGGGCGTCGCACACCCGCGGGTCGCGGTCGCGCAATCCCCTGGGCCACTCGGTCCAGGAGCGCTGTTGCTCGCTGTGGCGGAAGGCGTGAAAGCGCACATAGTCCTCCAGCCAGAAATCGGCACGCTCAAGAAACTCCCTGTACGCCTTTACCATGGGCGCATCGGGCGCGGATTCCGCCTGCTGAAAAAACACCTCACAGGCCAGATTGAGGGCCTCGCGTTTGGCCCCGCGGTCCGCCATGCCCGCCCGTGCCTGCGCCGGCGATAGCCACTTGTGGTGCGCCAGCCAGTGCAGGTCGATCAGGTCGGGGCTGCCGGCGTGAACAGAGAAGGACTGGTAGGGGCAGCCGTCCCGGTGCGTCGGGCCCAGCGGCAGCACCTGCCAGATGCTCAGGCCCGCCCCGGTGATGAGGTCGACAAAACGGCGCGCATCGTCGCCAAAGTCGCCACAGTACCCTTGCCCCGGCAGGCTGGTAGGGTGCAGCAGCACTCCGCAGCGGCGCTGCGCGAGTAGTGGTGTGCTCACGAGCCGGTTTCGCTGTGCTGGCGCATGACCCCGCCGCGGCTGGGTTTGCCGCCACCCCGCGAGATCACCTCAGACAGGTAGGAGGGCGCCTCGACATGCAGCATCTGGTATAGGTTGGCAAGATGCATCCGGTAAAGCTGGTCAAACTGGTTTACCGTCGTCGAGGGGTTATAGTCGCCAAACCACCAGAACCAGTCGGAGCCCTCGCAGATGGCCAGTTGCTTCTCGGCTGCCTCGATTTCCTCGGCGGACAGCCTGCCGCTGGCTACCTGCTCGTCGAAGGTGCGCTTGGCCTCCACCAGTATCTCCCAGCCGCGGTTCTTGTCAGGGTCCCCGATCCAGGTCGAGAAGGTGCCGTAAACCCAGCTGCCCGCCGTAAGGCGATCCTCCTGGGCCTGCACCGGTGTTTTTTCCTGCAGGAAGGTCTCGAAGGTGGTCATGTGCAGCAGCGTGTTCTTCGAGAGGTCGCGATAGAGCTGATCGAGGAAATAGTAGCCGTTTTCAGGGTAGTACTCCCAGGCGTTTTCCCCGTCGAGGATGATGGTGATGAGGCAGTCTTCCCTGTCAGGGCAGACCCTGGCGATATTTTCCATGTGGCCGATGAGGTTGGCCACGGCGTCGTTGGCGTGCCAGTCGGAGTAGTTGAAGCCAATCAGGTCGGACAGGCCGTCGTCGCGGAAAAAACAGTCGACGGGGACCTCGCCAAAGCGATAGACGCGGTGACTGCAGGACTTCGAAGTGGCGTCGTGGCTGTTGTGCAGGACGTTACCGCCACTGGCGATCCACTTGACACCCTGCTCGGCAAACAGCTCCAGCGCTTGCTGGCTGACTCCGCCTTCCGAGGGCCATAGACCCACCGGCTTGCGGCCGAAAACACGCTCAAAGGTTTCCAGTCCCTTGCGCAGGTGCCAGCGCGCCCGTTCCTCGCCGCCTGGATAATCGGTGGTGACCGGCAGGTGAACAGCGGGCATGGCTTCCCTGGCCGAGTCCATGTCTAGCAGCAAAGGGATGATCGGATGGGCGTAGGGACTCATGCTGAGCTCTACCTGGCCGCGCTGCGCCAGCGCCCGGTAGCGGGGCACGATGGTTTGCATCTGCTCCAGCACTATCTGCAACAGCTCGCGGCGGTCGTGCAGGCTGAAATTCTGGGCCTTTTCCCGCAGTCTGTGAATGCGCGCATCGGTGCGCTGCAGCGACTCGGCCATCCAGCTCAGGTGATACCAGACCATCAGGTCGGCAAGGAACTGGTTGGACGCGTAAATCATGCTGTCGGGGTGTGTCTCGTACCAGTCCGCCATGGTGGCCAGCCGCTGGAAAGGCTCAAAGCGTGCGATCATGCGTTCGCGGTTGGCGCGCAGGCAGTCCTGCATCAGCCGCAGCCGGGCCTGGGCATTGCCCGGCAGTGCAGGCTCCGCCAGTTCCGCCAGCAACGGGTCCTGGATCACGCCGTGACCATCGAGGTAGGCACTGATCTGGGTGACGTAGTCTTCGAGCTGCTCCAGCAGGATGGGCGCAAAATTGACCACTGCCCGGGCCTCGGGTACCGCCTCGAGGTGGGCGGCCATGTCCACGTAGTCCTTGGTGGCGTGCAGGTAGGCCCAGGGCAGGTGCACCCTGCCGGTGCGCATATCTCGGTAGTCGGGCTGGTGCATATGCCACATCAGCACCACGCTCATGGGCTGGTCAGCGGGCATAGTGCAGCCGCTGGCCGAGCATTTCAGGTGTCACCAGCACCACGCCGCCCTTCGATACGTGAAAGCGGGCGGCATCCTGCTCTGCATCCACGCCGATGCTGGTGTCGGGGGGGATCGTGCAACCCTTGTCTACGATGGCTTTTTTGATGACACAGCCCCTGCCGATGTCGACGTCGGGGAAAATCACGGAGTCTTCGATGCGGGAGTAGGAGTGCACATGGACGTTGCTGAACAGCAGCGAGCGCCGCACATAGGAGCCGGAGACGATACAGCCGCCGGCGACCATGGAGTCCACCGACATACCCCGGCGGCCCTCGTCATCAAACACGAACTTGGCCGGCGGCACCTGGTCCTGGTAGGTCCAGATCGGCCATTCCCTGTCATACAGGTTGAGCTCGGGGCTGATGCCGATCAGTTCCATATTGGCTTCCCAGTAGGCATCGATGGTGCCGACATCGCGCCAGTAAGCGTGGTGCTCGCCCCCCTTCTCACGAAACGGGAACGCGGTGACGCGCAGTCGGTCGATTACGTCAGGGATGATGTCACCGCCGAAGTCATGCTTGGAACCGGGTTCATCGGAGTCGCGCAACAGCTCGTCGATCAGCACTTCGGTGCGGAAAATATAGATGCCCATGGAGGCCAGTGCCACATCGTCACGGCCGGGCATCGGGGCAGGGTGTTCCGGCTTCTCGGCGAACTGGACGATGCGGTTGTCCGCATCCACCTCCATGACGCCGAAGGCCCGCGCCTGCTCCAGCGGGACCTCGATGCAGCCCACGGTGATATCAGCCTCGGCTTCCACATGGGCGGCCAGCATGGTGCCGTAATCCATTTTGTAGATATGGTCGCCCGCCAGGATCAGCACAAACTCCGGCTTATGGGTGCGGATGATGTCGATATTCTGGTAGATCGCATCGGCCGTTCCCTCGTACCAGGAGGTCTCCAGGCGTTGCTGGGCCGGCAGCAACTCGACGAATTCGCCAAGCTCGCCGCGCATGAACCCCCAGCCGCGCTGTACGTGCTGGATCAGGCTGTGGGCCTTGTACTGGGTGAGTATGCCCACCTTGCGGATACCGGAATTGACGCAGTTGGAAAGGGGGAAGTCGATAATCCTGAACTTGCCGCCAAAGGGTACCGCCGGCTTGGCCCGCCACAGGGTGAGTTGCCGGAGCCTGGAGCCGCGCCCGCCGGCGAGCACCAGTGCGAGGGTGTCCTTGGTCAGGCGGCTGACGTATCTTGCTGATTCGGAGTCGGTCATGTTGGATTCATTGATATGTGAGGTGGTGAGCCTAAGGGGATTGCATTAACATCGGGTTACATTGTGGACAAAAACCGGAAGAAAGTCCTCATTCCTGCTTGATATAAATCATTGGATATTTGATGAGAACGGTTTCGACTCAAGAGCCTGTCAGTAAAGCGTTTCGGCGTGTCCTGGACGGGCGGCATAACGACCCCTTTGCAGTGCTGGGTTGCCACCGTGAGGGCCGCGGCTGGCAGATTCGTGCCCTTTTGCCCGGTGCCGCCGAGGCCGAGGTGGTGTGGGGCCACAGTCAACTTCCGATGCAGCGCATCCCTGAAACGGATTTTTTCACCTGTGGCGTCAGCTCCGATGGCGCCCCCGACTACCAGCTGCGCTGGCGCGCCGCGCAGGGCGAGTGGCAGCAGGGAGAGGATCCCTATCGCTTTGGCCCCTCTGTCGGCGATCTCGATCTGCATCTGTTCGGCGAGGGCCGGCACCAGCACATCTACCGGGTGCTGGGCGCGCACTGTTGTGAACACGAGGGCGTGTCCGGGGTGCGTTTCGCCACCTGGGCACCGAACGCGCGCCGGGTCAGCGTGGTAGGTGACTTCAATCAGTGGCACGGGCTGCGCCACGCGATGAGGTCACGGGGTCTGAGCGGCGTCTGGGAGCTGTTCATCCCGGGACTGGCGGCCGGTGAAAAGTACAAATTTGAAGTATCCGACAGCCGGGGCAGTTTGCAGCTCAAGGCCGACCCCTACGGCAACCGGTTTGAAATGCGACCGGACACCGCGGCTATTATTTGCGCACCGACTGAATTTGTCTGGGGCGACCAGCAGTGGCTTGCAGATCGCGCCCGCTGGAACTGGCAGCATGCGCCGATCTCGATCTACGAGTTCCACCCCAGTTCCTGGCGGCGGGCACCGGACGGCGGTTTCCTGAACTTCCGCGATATGGCGCCGCTGCTGGCGGACTACGTGGTGAACCTGGGTTTCACGCACGTGGAGCTGCTGCCGATCACCGAACACCCGCTGGATGACTCCTGGGGTTACCAGACCACCGGCTATTTTGCGCCCTCCCAGCGCTTCGGCAGCCCCGACGACTTCCGCTTTTTTGTCGATCACCTGCACAGCCGGGGCATTGGAGTCATCCTGGACTGGGTGCCGGCCCACTTTCCCAGGGATGCCCACGCCCTCGCGCGGTTCGACGGTACCGCTCTCTATGAGCATGAGGATCCGCGCCGGGGTGAGCATACCGACTGGGGTACGCTGATTTTCAATTACGGCCGCAACGAGGTCAGGAATTTTCTGCTGGCCAGCGCCAACTACTGGCTGGAGGAGTTTCACCTGGATGGCCTGCGCGTGGATGCTGTGGCCTCCATGCTCTACCTCGATTACTCGCGCAAGGCGGGGGAGTGGGAGCCCAACCGCTATGGCGGTCGGGAAAACCTCGAGGCCATAGATTTCCTGCGGGAGCTGAACACGCTTACCCACGGCGAACATCCGGGCACGCTCACCATCGCCGAAGAGTCTACTGCCTGGCCCCAGGTGACCCGGCCAACCTGGGTGGGCGGCCTGGGGTTTTCAATGAAATGGAACATGGGGTGGATGCACGACACCCTGGACTACATGTCCCATGAGCCGGTGTATCGGCAGTACCACCACGACCAGCTCACCTTCGGCCTGATGTACGCTTTTTCCGAGAACTTCATGCTGCCGTTCTCCCATGACGAGGTGGTGCATGGCAAGCGTTCGCTGCTGGGCAAAATGCCCGGCGACGAATGGCAGCGCTTCGCCAACCTGCGCCTGTTGTACACCTACCTGTTTACCTATCCGGGCGCCAAGTTGCTGTTCATGGGGTGTGAACTTGGGGAGCCCGGGGAGTGGCGGCACCAGGGCCAGTTGTCATGGGAGTTGCTGGAGCAGGCGCCACACCGCGGTCTGCAGCAGGTGGTGGGCGATCTCAACCGGCTTTACCGCGCAGCACCGAGTCTCCACCGCAACGGCTTTGACGGCGCCGGATTCGAGTGGATCGACTGCCATGATTCGACCCAGTCAGTGCTTAGTTACCTGCGCTGGGACGGGGCCGATTTCCATATAGTGGTGCTCAATTTTACCCCGGTAGTGCGCGCCGATTACCGCATCGGTGTGCCGAGGGCGGGCCGCTACCGGGAGGTGTTCAACTCCGATTCCCGTTTCTATGGCGGCAGCGACGTGGGCAATGGGCCGGATATCGTCAGCCAGAGCGTATTCTGGATGGGGCGCCGCGACTCCATCAGCCTTACCCTGCCGCCACTGGGGGCATTGGTACTCACAATATCCGGAGCAGAATAAATGGACCGCCTGTTGTTCGTTGCCAGCGAGGCCTACCCACTGATCAAGACGGGTGGCCTGGCGGATGTCGCCGGGAGCCTGCCGGAAGTGCTCAGGCAGAAAGGCATGGATGTGCGCTTGCTGTTGCCGGCCTACCAGCATGTGCTGGAATCCATTGACCCGCCGGCCCTGGTGGCGGATATGGAGGTGGACGGAGATGCCCTGCGGATTCTCAGTACCCGCTTGCCGGGCACGAAAGTGGATACCTGGCTGCTTGAGCATCCACTGTTTTCACAGCGACCTGGCAATCCCTACCACGACTCTCACGGCGCGCCGTGGCCGGACAACGCCGACCGCTATATGCTGTTGTGCCGGGTCGCCGCGGCCATCGCCACCGGTGAGGCGGGGCTGGACTGGCGCCCCGATGTACTGCATTGCAACGACTGGCATACCGGCCCGGCGATCGCCCTGACTCATCTGCGTGAGCAGCGACCGCGCACCGTCTTTACCATCCACAGCCTGGCTCACATGGGCCTGTTCGACAGGGCCACTTTCGAGCGCCTGCGCCTGCCGCAGCATTTCTGGAGCGACAGTGCGCTGGAGTTTTACGGCCAGTGCAGTTTCATCAAGGGTGGGCTGGTCTACGCCGACTACATCACCACGGTCAGTCCCACCTATGCTACGGAAATCTGTGAATCTCCGGGCGGTATGGGGCTCGAAGGGCTGCTGAGCCAGCGCCGGGACCGGCTGGTCGGCATCCTCAATGGTATCGACAGCCAGGTCTGGAATCCCGCCAGCGACCCCTACCTCGTCCAGACCTACAGCCAGGAATCCGTGGCAGACAAGGCGCGCAACAAGGCCGCACTGCAGGCAGACCTGGGGCTGGCATCGCTTGATGACCGGCCCCTGGTGGGCCTGGTGGGGCGGCTGGTGGAGCAAAAGGGGCTGGAACTGATCCTGCCGGTGCTGGCGGACATTCTCGCCTGCCCGGTGCAGCTTGTTATCCTGGGTACTGGCGAGCCCCGCTACGAGCAGCAGTTGAAGGCGGCCGCCACGGTCAACCCCGACGCGATGGCGGTAGTGCTTGCCTACGATGAATCCCTGGCTCACCGGATCGAGGCGGCAGCGGACGTGTTCCTGATGCCCTCCCTTTTCGAACCCTGCGGGCTCAACCAGCTGTACAGCCTGCGCTATGGCACCCTGCCGCTGGTGCGGTCGGTCGGCGGGCTGGCCGATACGGTGGTCGACAGCAACCCGCATACCCTCGCGGACGGCAGCGCTACCGGCTTTGTATTCCAGCGGCCGGACGCCGCCGAATTACTTGCTGCCCTGCGGCGCGCATGTGCGCTATGGTATGAGCAAAGCGTCTGGCGCCAGGTCCAGCTGAACGCCATGAGCCAGGATTTTTCCTGGCAGCAGAGTGCAAATCGTTACCTGCAGTTGTATAACACCGCTACCGACTCCTGAGGATAGAAAATCCATGCCCGGCTCCCAGTTTCCCCTTGAAATCCAGCCCCGTATTCCCGCCGAGCTCGCGCGCTTGCAGGAGATGGCCAACGACCTGATGTACAGCTGGGATCGCTCCATCCGCTCGCTGTTCCACCGTCTCGACCGACATGTCTGGGACAGCTGCGACCACAACCCCAAGGCGTTCCTGCGCCGGGTCTCCCAGCAGCGCCTGGAGGATGCGCTGGAGGATCGCTCCTATATGGAGGAATATCGCAGGGTGACCTCGGCCTACGACGCCTACCGGGAGCACCGCGGTAGGCCCGAGCTGACCGCGCTGTTCGACCCCGAAGAAGATCTCATCGCTTATTTCTGCCTCGAGTTCGGCTTTCACGAGAGTTTCCCGATCTACTCGGGCGGACTTGGTATTCTCGCCGGCGACCACTGCAAGGCCGCCAGTGATGTCGGACTGCCATTCGTCGCCATTGGCCTGCTCTACCGGGCGGGATATTTCACCCAGACCATCGACGGCCACGGCCACCAGCAGGTCAGCCACACCCGTTCCCACCCCCACGACCTGCCGGTGGTGCCGACCCTGACCGAGACCGGCCAGCACCTCACCCTGGACATCGAGTTTCCCGGACGCATTCTCAAAGTGCGGGTCTGGACCGCCCAGGCCGGGCATATCACCCTGTACCTGCTGGATACCAACCTGCCGGAAAATTCGCCGGAAGACCAGGCGATTACCAACCAGCTCTATGGTGGCGACCGTGAAATGCGCCTGCAGCAGGAGCTGGTGCTGGGCGTGGGCGGGGTGCGCGCGCTGCGCTCCCTGGGCCTGCGGGCGACGGTCTGGCATATCAACGAGGGCCACGCTGCTTTCCAGTTGCTGGAACGCTGCGCCTACCGCATGCGTGAAGGCCTGGATGTCTACAGTGCCATGGAACTGGTGGCGGCGGGTTCCGTCTTCACCACCCATACGCCGGTACCCGCCGGTCACGATATTTTCGACCGGCACCTGGTGGAAAAATACCTGGGCCCGGCGGTTCGGGACCTGGGCCTGGAGTTCGAGCAGGTTTACCAGCTGGGGCTCAACTCGGGGGGCGGTTTCAACATGACATGCCTTGCCCTGCGATGTACCCGCTTCCACAACGGGGTCAGTCGCATTCACGGCCTGGTCGCTTCGGAAATGGAGGCAGGGCTGTGGCCGCAGATCCCCTACCGCGAAAACCCCATCACCCATATCACCAACGGTGTGCACCTGCAGACCTTTCTCGCCCGGGAATGGGTCAGCCTGTTCGACCTGCGCTTTGACGACTGGCGCAACGAACTGTTGAACGAGGAGTACTGGGAGCGCCTGGAGGAAATACCCGATTTCCACTACTGGAGTGTCCATAAATCGCTCAAACAGCAGTTGCTCGAGAGCGTCCATCATGGCGTGCTGGTACAGCAGCGCCGCAACGGCACCAGCGACGCCGTCATTCACCGCATGGTGCGCCATGTGGACGGCTCCCATGAAGACGTGTTGGTCATAGGTTTCGCCCGTCGCTTCGCCACCTACAAGCGCGCCGCGATGCTGTTTGCCGACCCGACCCGCCTGGCGCGTCTGCTTGGCGACCATGAGCGCCCGGTGGTTATCATTTTCGCCGGCAAGGCGCATCCCCACGATCAGCCGGGTCAGCAGTTGATCAAGCTGATTCACGATTTTTCCATGCACCCGGATTTCATCGGCAAGATACTGCTGCTGGAAGGCTATGACATGGCCCTCGCCCGGCAAATGGTTTCCGGTGTCGATGTCTGGCTGAATACGCCGGAATATCCACTGGAGGCCAGCGGCACCTCGGGGCAGAAGGCGGGTCTCAACGGGGCGGTCAATCTCAGTGTGCTGGACGGCTGGTGGGGCGAGGGCTATAACGGCCACAATGGTTGGGGCATCACCCCTCGCGACTCGCGCTTCGACCACGACCAGCGCAACCTGGAGGAGGGCAATGACCTGCTCGATATCATCGAGCACGAGATGTTGCCCATCTACTTCCGGCGCGATGGCGGCGGTTATTCCGAGGACTGGGTCAGCCTCTCCAAGGCTTCCATGAAGTCAACCATTCCCCGCTTCAATTCCCAGCGCATGCTGCGCGATTACGTTACCAAGCTGTACTGGCCGGCGCGGCAGCAGCGGCGCAAGATGGAGGCCAACAATGCCGAGGTCGCCCGCAGCCTGGCGGCATGGAAGCACCGGGTGCGCTCGGCCTGGCCTGGTGTGAGCATGGAGCTGATGCTGCAGCCCCCGGCCCACCTGTATCACGACGACAGGATCGGCATGCGGGTGCGGGCCGCGCTGAACGGTTTGCAGGCTGAAGACGTCAGGCTGGAATGCCTGCTGGGCACCAATGATACCGACGGTGAATTCGTGGTCGCCCAGAAAGTCGAACTGGAGGCTACCGGTGGTGACGAGCACTACACGGACTTCGCTATTGAAGTGGCGCCGGCCATCGCGGGCCTGCAGTACTACAAGCTGCGAATGTACCCCTACAACGAGGCGCTCAGTCATCCCTTTGAGCTCGGCTTTATGTTGTGGATTTAGCGTGACTGGTGGCTGTTGCCCTTGATCGATGACCGCCGGCGTGTCAGTCCGGCGGATGCTGCAGGCACCCTGCGTCAGGCGAAGTGCCGCAGGTAGAGATAGCCGCTGGCGATCGATACGGACACCAGCATTATGGGAATGCCCAGCAGCAGGAAGCGCACGAAGCTGATCGCGTGGCCAGACCGTTCGGCAAAACCTGCCACGATAATGTTAGCGGTGGCGCCCACCAGCGTACCATTGCCACCCAGGCAGGCTCCCAGGGACAACGCCCACCAGACCGGGGTCATTTCCTGGGAGCCTCCCAGGTGGCTGGCTGTGCTTTGCAGTACGGGAATCATGGTTGCCACGAAGGGGACATTGTCGATGAACGCAGAGGCGCCGGCGGCCAGCCATAAGGTGGCAAAAGTGGTTACCTGTATGTCGCCGCCTGTAAGTCGCACCATTTCATGGCCTATCAGGGTGAGCACTCCGGCCGCCTTGAGGCCATGTACCATCATAAAGAGGCACATGAAGAAAAGGATCGTGCTCCACTCCAGTTCGGCCAGGACGTCCTGCACCCGGGCGGATTGTTCCTTGCCCGATCTGCCAAAGGTATAGAGAAGCATCAGCAAAGCTGCGCCACCCAGTGCGACACTGCCTGACTGCAGACCGATATGCTCACCCACGATAAACCCTGTGATGACGAGAGCCATCACCGCCATGGACTGTCGCAGTAAGCCTTCATCGGTAATGGAGTCTCTTTCATCGAAGGCCATGACCCTGGCGCGCGCCTTCTGGCTGGTGTTCAGTTGGCGCGCCCATAGCAGATAGAGCAACAGCAGTATCACCACATGGATAACGATAACTACCGGTCCCAACTCGACTATAAAATCGGCAAAGCTCAGGCCGACCGCGGAACCTATCATGATGTTGGGAGGATCACCTATCAGCGTCGCCGTCCCGCCGATATTCGAGGCGAAGATTTCAGCAAACAAAAAAGGGTAGGGGCTCAGCTCGAGCTTTTCGACGATAAGCAGGGTAACCGGTACGATTAACAGCACCGTCGTGACGTTGTCGAAAAATGCCGAAAATACCGCGGTTATCGTCGCCAGGGTTAGCAGAATCCCCCGGGGGTCAGCTTTCGCTTTTTTTACCACCCATACCGCCACGAACTGAAAAATACCTGTGCGCTGGGTAATGCCCACCAGGATCATCATCCCGGTGAGCAATGAAATGGTGTTGAAGTCTACGCCATCGAAGGCATCGTCCTGGGTGATTATGCCGCTGAGGATCATAAGCCCTGCGCCCAGCATGACCGCGACGGTCCGATGGACGCGCTCGCTGATCAACAGTGCATAGGTGACCAGGAAAATAATGGCGGAAAGCCAGCGGGGATCAAGCCCCAGTAGCATGACAGGCGAAGTGTCTTCCATCAGTCGAGTGTTTCGACGGCGCGTAGAAGCGTAATCAGTGATATCCCGCCTACCAGGCGACCGTCTTCGCGATTAACTACCGGGATACGGATGTATTTGTGAAACAGCAGCATCAGGGCATCGATAAGGGGTGAATCCGGATATACGACTGTGATGTCAGTGGCGATATAGGGTGCAATGGGCTTGTCACGCACTGCGTCCAGGCGCTGTTTGATGTCGTCCAGGCTTTCGCGCATGAAACTGGTGTTCCTCAGGCCCTTCTCCATGCTCAGGCTGACCGGCAACAGCAGGCCCATCAGTCGCTTGACACTGATTTCACCGACGAAAATTTCGTTCCGATCGACCACCGGCACGTTGTACATGTGGTGCTCGATCAGCAATTCGATGGCCTCATGTACAGTATTGTCCATGTAAAGATGCGTTGGCGGGCTGTGCATAATGGCGCTGCACCGCACGTGTTCGATAACTGCCATGGCTGATCACCCCGGAGGATCCAGACAGGTGGAGATTAGTCTTTCCGGAGTCTGCGGACAATGCGGAAACCATGTGAGGCGCGTTAGAACCCGGGAATCTGGCATTTTATTGATCCAGACCGGGTCTCCAGACTATTTTGCACCTTGATCAATTTAGGGCTGAATTCTGCGCCCTGGCTGGACTATACTGCGAGTGTATGGAACGAATCCGCAAAATGTTGCTGCTGGTGCTGGTGCTGGCCTACACAGGCCAGACGCTGGCCAGTGTCGTACCCTTCTGTCCGGAAATGGCGCAGACCGGTGCGACACTGCATGGTGCTGACATGACTGTAATGGAGCATGCAGGGCATCAGATGAGCGCCGACGCCAGTGCTGCGGATGGGTGTTGCGACGGTGGCTTGTGCAAGATGAGCCACTGCCAGCTGGCGCCGGCGCTACCGCTGGATCACCCCGACAGCAATCACATTGTTGCTTCTTTCGACACCGGCTTTACCCAGACAGGCTTTCAGCCTCACCCCTTCGACTCCCTCTACCGCCCACCCATTTCCCGCTAGCACAGGACAGGTGCGTCCGGAATTTACGTAATTCCGGGCTGAAAGCGGGAGGTGACTTGATCGCCTCTCCCGATGCGCGTTGAGCTGCCCGCGTCGATATTTCCTGCGAGAGAGGGCTGTTAGCCATGAATCGATTCCTTACCCTGCTGCCTGCGGCAGTCCGGCCCTGTGTTGGCCGCGTCCTGCTGCTGGCGGTATCCCTTTACTGCAACGCTGCCGCCAGTGCCGCTCTCACCCTGGCGGAGGCGGTGGCGATTGCCCAGCGCAACGATCCCTGGACACAGGGCAGTGAATTCCGTCAGCAGTCCGTCGAGGCGCAGGCGGTTGCGGCTGGCACCCTGCCCGATCCCATGCTGGATCTCGGCTTTGCAAACCTGCCCACCGACACCTTCGATTTCGACCAGGAGGCGATGACCCAGTTCAGGGTGGGGGTGGTGCAAACCTTCCCCCGGGGCGATAGCAGGGCCCTGGATGCGCAGCGCCTGAACCTGCTCGGTGAGCAGTTCCCCGCGCAGCGCGATGACCGACGGGCGCGACTCGCAGTCGAGGTTGCCGGTGTCTGGCTGGAGGGCTGGCGCGCCCGGGAGAGTATTCGCCTGATCGAGGACGACCGGGAGCTGTTCGAGCAGCTGGTGGACGTGGCCGAGTCGAGCTATGCCAGCGCCCTGGGCCGCACTCGCCAGCAGGACCTGGTGCGCGCGCAGCTGGAGCTGACCCGGCTCGAGGACAGGCTGGCGCTGCTGCACGAGCAGTTGGACTCATCCCGATCGAGATTGGGAGAGTGGCTGCGACCGGGGGCGGATGCCGGTGGGTCTGGCGCAAACGCGTGGTTGCCGGGTGCCTACAGCGCTCCAACCCTGGCGGATATGCTGCCGGATATCGCCCTGCAGCACCCTGAGCTCTATGGCAGTGGTGCAGCGGTTCCCCAGGCCGACATCGCCGCCCTGCTGGGGGATCACCCCGCGCTCAAAAGCCTGGACAGCCGGATTGACGCCAGCAGGGTGGATGTCGAGCTGGCCCGCCAGAAATACCGACCGGAGTGGAAGGTCAATGCCAGTTACGGTTACCGGGAGGACGGACCCATGGGGCAGGCTCGACCGGACTTTTTCTCGGTGGGCCTGGCCTTCGACCTGCCCCTGTTCACCTCCCGGCGCCAGGACCAGCAGTTGCAGTCCGCGATTGCCGACAGCGAGGCGATGCGCACGGAGAGAATGCTGGCCCTGCGCAGTATGGTGGCCAGCTTTGAAACCCAGTATGCCCGTCTGCAGCGCCTGAACCAGCGCCAGCAGCTGTATCGGGAGCGCCTGCTGCCGGAGATGCAGGAACAGGCCGAGGCGTCCCTGTCGGCCTACACCCGCGACGACGGGGATTTCGCCGAGGTTGTGCGGGCGCGAATCGCCGAACTCAACGCGCGGATCGAGGCGCTGGATATCGATGTGCAGCGCCTGCAGACCATCAGTCGACTGAATTACTTTTTTGCCAACAGCAGCGCCGGCGTCCCGGGAGAGTCATCATGAATACAGCGAGCAAAACCTTATTGATCGCAGTGCTGGCAGCCCTGCTGGGTGCGGGGGGCAGTTACCTGTTGCTGGAGTCACGGGCGCCAGCTCCGGCCCGGCTGGAATCCACCGGGGTGCAGGCGGTGGAGCGCCAGCCCCTGTATTGGGTGGCCCCCATGGATGCCTCTTACCGTCGCGATAAACCCGGCAAGTCTCCCATGGGTATGGACCTGGTGCCGGTGTATGAAGACTCTGCCGCCGAGGACACCCCCGGCACAATCCGCATATCCCCCGAGGTGGTGAACAATCTGGGAGTGCGTACCGCGACAGTGGGATTCGGGGCGCTGCCTACTGAAATAAGGACGGTAGGCTATGTGCAGTACGACGAGGATCGCCGCATGCATATTCACCCGCGGGTGGAGGGCTGGATCGAGAAACTCCACGTCAAGGCTTCCGGGGACCCGGTGGTGGCAGGGCAGCCCCTCTACGAGCTCTATTCCCCCCAGCTGGTCAACGCCCAGGAGGAGTATTTGCTCGCATTGAAACGGGATAATCCGCGCCTCGTCGAGGCCGCCAGGGACCGCCTGCTGGCCCTGCAATTGTCTCCCGAGGTGATCGCCCGGCTGCAACGCGACCGGATCGCGCGACAGACGGTCACGTTTTATGCGCCCCAGAGCGGCGTGGTCGACAACCTGAACATACGGGAGGGGTTTTTCGTCATGCCCGGCACGACCCTGATGTCCATCGGTGTGCTGGAGGA
>JAHEBL010000079.1 GCA_024642265.1 Haliea sp.
GCCTGACTGCAATGAATTGGTGTCCGTGGTTTTGAGCTCCGCTCACTGCAAGGTGTGGAGTCTTTTTCATTACTCCTGATGCCTGCCGGGGGGCTTGTATGAAAAGTGCGACAGCAGCAGGTGTGTCGGTAAAACCACCAGCAGTGGATAAGCGAGCATCATGATCAGGAGAACTGCGTGAGGCGACAGCAGTGACTGGGGCAAGCCGAAGGGTTGCCATAACCAATTGATATTGAGTGACGGGTCAGTCAGCAGAAACGTAGCTGCCATCAATAGCCAGGCAATAACTGTCTGGAGTAGCCAGCCGCGACGGTCATACCCAAGCCGGTACACGCCCCATAGCAACAGGGGCGGCATGGCAATGTGAAACAGGGACATGGCACGCAGCCAGCAGGGCTGCCCGGTGTCGAACATATATTCCGTGCCGCCCGTCAGGTGGCTGCCCAGTAACAGGGCCGATAGGAAATCGAGCACCCAGGCAACCTGGATAAGCAGTACGCCCACCGCCTGGGACGATATCAGTAGGGAGCTCTCCCTGCACAGTGCAAACAGCAGGATGATGTTGGCCAGGTCACAGAGCCAGAGGAAATTCTCGGGACCATTGAATACCCAGTAAACCGGTACCCAGACCGTCATCCACAGCAGGTAGGCAAGCTTGACGGCAAGTGGAATTCGTCGCGACTTTGACTGAAGCAGCATGTAGCGACTGTACGGCAAGCCGCCGCTCAATAACAGCAGCTGCCGCCGGTGACCAGGGAAATCGCCAGCCGCAGGCTACTCCGCCAGAGCTTCCCCGCTGCCGCCCATTTCTGCAGGTAGGTCGTGCATCTTCGGCAAGCCATCCCTGATCGGCAGCACGGCTTCAGAATAGAACACGTGCAGGCCGGGCTGGTAATCAAGATCGGGAATGATTGCGGCGTAAACGTCGACCAGGCCCATCCCGGGATGCTCTGTCATCAGGTGTCCCCCGCATTTTTTGCACCACTTGCGGTGGCTTTTTTCCGTCCTCGCAAATGTGCCGATACTGTCGGCACCACGGGTCACTTTGACCGACTCGGGCTTCCACAGGGTGAAAGCGTTGACCGGACCTGCGGACCAGTGCCTGCAAGAGTCGCAGTGACAGTAACCCATACCCTCGGGTGATCCGGTGACCTCCAGCTCGACCTCACCGCAGAAACATTTACCTTTATATATACCTGTAGCTGCCATGGCCTGCTGTCTCCAAGCTGACTTTGGGGAATCGGCGAGGCCACCCTTGTTGGCGCCCGGTCCGAAGCTGGATTATAGACTACAATTCGTGTTCGCCGTCGGCGGACTTGCCAAACCAACTGACCGAAACCGCGGGCATAGGCTGATCAATAGTTCATACCGAAAAAGAGCTTGCACAGGATCCTCCCGAGAACGCATGGTTTGTTGCCATTGCGGTAATAAAAAAATGGAGCGGGGTATCGCATGGATAACAGACCCAAACGGCTGCATCACTACCAGAACTCGATTATGGACAGCGCGAAATGGGACCATTTCACACCCCGCGCAGATGACATTATCATCACCACCTCTTACAAGGCAGGCACTACCTGGATGCAGGGGATTTGTGCGGCACTGGTTTTCCAGCAGCCACAACCTCCGGTGCCGCAGGATGACCTCACCCCGTGGTTTGACTCCAACTTCGCCCCGCTGGAAGTGGTTCTGGAGCTGCTCGGGGGGCTCCAGAGCCGTCGCTACGTCAAGACCCACTGCCCGCTGGACGGCATCCGCTTCTTCGACGAGGTCAAGTACATCTTTGTGGGTCGTGACGGTCGCGATGTGTTTTCATCCATGTGGAATCACTGGCACAACCTGAAACCGGAAGCCATCGATGCCCTTAACAATGCGCCGGATCGGCAGGGACCAATCCTGCCCTATCCCGGGGATTCTATAAGTGAAGCCTTCGACCAATGGCTGGATCGCGGCTCTTTCGAGTGGGAGTCAGACGGCTACCCTTTCTGGTCCCACCTGCACCACGCACAGACCTGGTGGGACTATCGCCAACTGCCCAATATCCTGTTCGTACACTTTGATGACCTGCTGAGAGACCTGGATGGGCAGATGCGACGAATTTCCGCATATCTGGATATACCCGTAAACGAGGACATCTGGCCCGATCTGCTGCATGGCGTCTCATTTGGTGAAATGAAGAACAACGCGCTGAAAATGGCGCCCGGTGCCAGTCACGGCACCTGGAAAGACAATAGCAACTTTTTCCACAAGGGTACCAGGCAGCGCTGGCGCGGGGTATTGACCGAGGCCCAGAGCGAACGTTACGAGCGACTCGCCGCGGAGCGCCTTGATCCGCAACTAAACCGCTGGCTTGCCCAGGGTGGGGTGCTGACGGAATAAATCAACATCACTAACCACCAAACAATGGTGCTGTAACGCCGGGCACGTTCATACAGAACCGTATTGCCTGGTTGATCGTCCGCTATGGATAGAATCGGTCGAGATCCTGTCCGCGGTACCGGGGGGGAGAACTATTGCTTACGGGATCTATGATGGCTCTCAACAGCCTCCTGGATTCTGATCATCTCTACAATATTCTCCAGATTCAGTACCCCGACAACGTTTTCGCCTTCGGTAACACAAATCATCTGGGCTGGGTTTTCCTTCATTCTTTCAAGCAGTGTCCCCAGTGGCTCATTGACATCCACGTGGAGAATATCCTGTAACGGCAGTTCGGAGATGCGGGCGCGCTCGCCCCTTTCCTGAAGCCCTTTTATCAGTTCGCTGTGATGCAGCACTTTATAAAGCTTATTCTGGTATCCCACAGGAAAATCTTTCTGGCTGCCGGCGAGTGTCAGCTCAACAGCCCTGGCGAGACTGTCCTCAGGAGAAAGGCTGTGAAATTCGCTTAGCATCGCATGTCGGACACTTGCATGACCAAGAATTGACTTGAGTTGTTCCGCACTACTTTCCACGGATGCCCCAAACCAGATAAAGACGGCGATAAATAGCAGGAACGGGTTATACATAATGCCCAGCAAGCCCATGCCTACTGCCAGAAACTGCCCAACCGCGGCGGCCTTTTGCGTGGCCCTGGCGTGATCCATACGTAAGGCGAGAGCTGCACGCAATACGCGACCACCGTCCATGGGGAAAGCGGGCAGCAGATTGAAAAGCCCCAGAAAAATATTCATGATCATCAGGCGAAAGAGAAAAGATCCCTCGGTCAGGCTCAGTGGCTCTGCAGCCGCATGGTTATTGGTAACTTTGAGATACAGATAGAGAAGCGTTGCGATGACGAAATTTACCAGCGGTCCGGCAATCGCGACATTGATCTCCTGCCGAGGGTCGTCGGGCATTTTTTCCAGTGATGCAACGCCACCAATCGGCAGCAGGGTAATGTTTCGTGTTTGAATGCCGTAGCGTCGGGCGGTGAGGGAATGACCAAATTCGTGGAGCACAACGCAGAAAAACAAGGCCAGAATGTATCCGACTCCGGATACCACTGCGGCCATCGTACCCAGCTGGTTCCAGTAACTGATTCCCACCAGGTAAATCAGCAACAGAAATGTGGCATGAATGTATATATCAATGCCGGCGATGCGCGCAATTTTCCACGACCATTTCACAGACGAGCCCGGTGTCCTCTTCGATTACCCAGCCATGCGGCCGATGAACCTGGCACTCCACACCTTGCCCGCCACCATGGGAGCAATCTCGTCGATCAGCTCCTGGCTTATATCCAGGCCGGGTATTTCACAGCTGATCAATGACGCCAGCTGAGACTCCTCGTAGACGAGCCTGTCGGTGATCTGGATATGCACCAGACCGGCATCCCGTAAACCTTCCAGGTAAGCCTGTTCGGAAATCGCTCCAGCCACGCAGGCACTGTAGAGAGCTGCATTCTCCCGCAGGAACTCGGGCAGCTCCTGCACCACGATATCGGAAATGCTGAAATGCCCGCCCGGTTTCAGGACTCGCGCGATTTCGCTGAAGACGCGCGCCTTCTCCTGGGACAGATTGATCACACAATTCGATATGACCCAGTCGACCGAGCTGTCGGCAATGGGCAGGCTCTCTATCATCCCCTGTCGCACCTCGACATTATCGTATCCGGCGGCTTTGATATTGGCTTTGGCCTTGTCCACCATCTCCTGTGTCATGTCGATACCAATGACCTTGCCGGCAGGTCCGGTGCGATCAGCGGCCAGCATCAGGTCGAGACCTGCTCCTGAACCAAGGTCGAGTACCGTCTGGCCTGGTTCAATGTCGATGAACGCCAGTGGGTTGCCACAGCCAAAGGACTGGGACGCCGCCTCTTCCTGGTGCGACGCCGGCTCGTACCCCGCCAGGCTGGAAATCATGCCGGCACCGGATTTCTGTTCGCAGCACGACGCGCGCTCGACAGTGCCTTTCAGCATTCGGGCATAGTCCTTGGAGACAGCTTCCTGTAAGGGGCTCTTTTTCATTGCGACTCTCCTGCTCTGGTCACATGCACGCCGTTCAGGCAGGGTACCGCAGTTTGTTCCGGTAGTGCTACTTTGGGGTATAGTAGACCTAATTGGGTTTTATGTGGCTTTGCCGGCTGCAATACGCTATCACGCAGATAAAATATAAGTCTCTAACGCGCAGGAATAAAACAATGAGCGCAGACATTCGATTGGGGGATTGGATCGTCAGACCGCAGCGCCGGATTGTAGAGCGGGGCGGGAAGTCTGCTCACATCAAGCCGAAGCCGATGGCTGTGTTTGAATGTCTCATTGCCGCCAATGGAGCGCCGGTCTCAAGAAACGATCTGTTCGATACGGTCTGGCCTGGAGGCGTGGTGTCTGATGATACCCTCAACAAGTGTATTTCTGAATTACGACAGGCCTTTGGCGACAGCTCCAGCAACCCCCGGGTGATCGAGACCATCCCGAAATTTGGTTTCCGCCTGCTGCTGCCGGTTGATCCGCTTGAAAACAAGCCTCCGACGGACTATTTCTCGCCTGATGATAATCCCCTGCGCCACCTCGACCAATGGGAAAAAGACATTGCAAAAGGCCCTTCAATAGCGGTACTTCCTTTTGTGGATTTGAGCGGTGATGCAGGCAACGCTTCCTTCAGTGTTGGAATGTCAGAGGAGATTCTTAATGCGCTGGCAAGGTTCAATCGTGTGCCAGTCGTGGCGCGTACCTCTTCCTTCCAGTTCAAAGACCAGAGTAGGGATATCAAGGATATAGGGCGACTGCTTGGCGTGACGCATGTCCTGGAGGGCACCGTCAGGAAAGAAAAAAAAGTTGTTCGGGTAACCGTACAGTTGATCGACGCTACAACCGGCACACATATCTGGTCGGATGCCTATCAGCGCGAGATGACCGGTGTGTTTGCATTGCAGAATGAGATTGCAAGAAATATTGTGGTGCAGATCGGCGTTGCTATTGGCTCCGGTTATCCTGCATCGTTGAACGAGTTTCCGTCCGCGCAGTTCATGGTAGCTCACCCCACCTCCAGTCTTGAAGCCTACGAATGCTATCTCCAGGGCATGCAGAAAGTAACGAGTTCAAGCCCGGGTCCTATTGAAGAGGCGGGAGCCGATTTCGACAGAGCTATCGAGTTGGACAGTCAATATGCCGATGCCTGGGCTGCAAAGGGCTACGCGCTTTATGCGCTTGGAAGGCCCGGGTTTGGTCATTCGCATATACCGGCCGCAGTCTATCCTGCTGCGATAGCGGCCTATCGAAAAGCGTTGGATATTGATCCAGCGAATGCCTTCGCCACAGGCTGGCTGGGCGTCGCTCTGATGTATAACGACTTCAACTGGTCGGGGGGTATGCAGTTGATTCAGGATTCGCTTTCCATGAATCCCAATAATGTCGTGCTGCTGGCTGTTTACGGTTTATATCTCGACACAATGAAAATTGCCGGGGCGGAAAAGGTTATTGACAGGGCATTCCGCCTCAATCCATTCGATGTCACGCCCATCGTGATAAAGGCCGGTCACTTTTTGCAAGAAGGCAGGTCCGTAGACGCTGCGAGGCTCCTGGAGATGAGTTTGATAGCAGACAATGAGAGCTACCTGCCAAATTATATTACTGGTGTTTTCAATTTATTGCTTGGAAGGCACGAAATTGCTGAAGAACACTTCCAAAAGGCTCGGCTTGCAGCGAACCCTGTTGACCGAAGCCTCGATTACATGGACTGGGCAATCGCGAACCTGCGCGGCAGATCCCCGCGTCGTACATGGAGCGATTTTCTGGAGATTGCCGAAAAGGAACGTGTCAGCTATCTGTCCAGGTGGGAATATCTGGGCAAGCGTTGGAAAGATGAGGACGCCATCCTGACTGTTTGTGATATTGCCATTGAGCAGAGACACCGCGAATTTCACGGGCTGTTATTTGGTGAGCGGCCCTCGCTGATACCGGAAGCGGAGTGGCGTCGGATGAAAGAAATCACCGGAGTGAACGGTTTTCAGTCCGATCTGGCAGCCCAGCGGTCCATCACTGAGTATGTAGCTGAGCACTTTTTGTAATAGCGCCACCGGAAGAAGCTCTTTTACGGACCGACTGCCCGCGCGAAAGTCACTCCGGTTCGTTTCCTGATCCTATATGTCGGCTCGGCTTTATATTGCGGTAGCCTTGTCGTTCAGTAAGCGTAGATTGCGTTATAAAGCTGTCTGAATTTGACCAATATTCCTTCATTTCAGAGTCGTCAACCGGACTATTGGCATGATGTCGGTCGGCGCTATCAGTGGCTCCGGCGGGAACAACCGGCTGCCTGATGTGCTGCAGGAATCAGTGCGCCGTCATGCGCAGCTGGATGGGGTTGGCTAGCCATATGAGTCTTGATTCCGATCATGAATTGCCAGGTTTTCATATGCTGGATAATTGCTTGTTACCACGATCTGATAAGATGCTTTTCCAGTTTGGGATTATTGACTGATATCAAACTTGGCAGAGCGGGCAGTTATTTTTAGTAGGGGATTTATCCGGGATGACCAATCCACATTACGTCACTGCCGAAGAAGCAGTAAGCAATATCAAATCGGGTGAACGGGTATTCCTGCACAGCGCCGCCGCCACTCCGCAACTTCTGGTTGACGCACTCACCGCGCGCGGGGATCAATTGGGTGGTGTGGAACTGGTCAGTATCCATACTGAGGGCTCAGCTCCTTACCTGGACCCTCGCTTCGATGGCGTATTCCACCTCAATACGTTTTTTGTCGGTGCCAATACCCGAGCCGCCGTAGCGAACGGCATGGCCAGCTATATCCCGGTGTTTCTCAGTGAGATTCCAGCACTTTTCCGTTCCGGAAAAATGCCGCTGGATGTCGCCCTGGTGCAGGTGAGCCCGCCTGACAAGCACGGCTACTGCTCGATAGGTGTTTCGGTGGACATAAGCAACGCAGCGATAGAGACCGCCAGGCACGTTATTGCCCAGGTTAATGAAAACATGCCAAGGGTTCACGGCAATGGCATTATCCATGTATCCGGCATAGACGCACTGGTGCGATGTGATAGTCCCATTTTCGAGGTGAAGCCACCTGATCTTTCCTCGGTCGAATTGAAGATAGGCGGCTTTATAGCCGGGCTGGTTGAGGATGGCGCGACCCTGCAGACCGGTATCGGCGCAATTCCGGATGCCGCGCTGCGAGCACTCCGCCACCATAAGGATCTCGGTATGCATACGGAGATGTTCTCGGATGGCGTAATTGAGCTTGTCGAATGCGGAGCGCTTACTGGCAGGAAGAAATTCAAGCAGTGGGGCAAGATCGTTGCCGGATTTTGCATGGGGTCACGGGCGCTTTATGACTTTGTCGACGACAACCCCATGATAGAAATGCGGGATATCTCATATGTTAACGACACTTCTGTTATCCGCACCAATCCGAGGGTGACGGCGATAAACAGCGCGCTGGAGGTTGATATTACCGGGCAGGTTTGTGCCGACTCACTTGGCAGCAACCAGTACTCTGGTGTGGGTGGGCAGGTCGATTTTATCCGTGGCGCGGCTCTGTCACATGGAGGTAAGCCGATCATCGCCCTGAATTCCGTCACCAGCCGCGGCCAATCCAAGATAGTCGCTCGGCTGAAGCCGGGGGCGAGCGTCACCACCAGCCGGGCCCATGTCCATTACGTGGTGACAGAGTATGGAGTGGCCTATCTGTACGGCAAGAATCTGCGCCAACGCGCTACGGCGTTGATCGGTGTGGCCCATCCGGACCACAGAGAACAGCTGGAGCGGGAAGCCTTTGAGATGTTTCGTCGGCACTAGAGCTTTGCCTGGCCCGGCAGAGCTTATTGGCAGGGTAATGATCGGGGATTCAGAAAACTCAGGGTGGCGAATAGACTGTGCTTTCATGAGACAGCGAGTGGAGTAACAAGATGGCGGAACACAGCGGTAAATTGGCGGGGATGGCTATCCTGGTAACCGGAGGCGGTACGGGTATTGGCAGGGCATGCGCGGCAAGACTGGCGGCAGACGGCGCCGCGGTCACGATTTGTGGTCGTAACCAAAGTACTCTGGACGTCGCTGCAGGAATCATCGAACGGCAGGCCCGCAGCGGCGGCAGTGTGCGCGCCATTGCAGGCGACGTTACCGATGAGGCCGCAGTCAGGGAAATTGTAGCGAAAGCGTCCGAACCCACTGGTTCACTCAATGGAGTGGTGGCCAACGCTGGTGGTGGTGGCATACCCATGTCCTACGGCACTGTGGATACCGAAGAGTTCAAGCGCGTGCTCGACCTCAATGTGATGGGCACCCTGTTCTGTATGAAGCACAGTATTCCGCTGATGATCGACGCGGGCGGGGGCTCTTTCGTCGGCATGTCATCTCTGGCCGGGCACATAACCCATCCCTTCTTCCACGCGTATTGCGTCGGAAAAGCTGGTATCGAGGCCATGATATGCAACGCGGCTGACGAATATGGCAGGCTTAAAGTGCGCTTCAATGCCATCCGCCCGGGCTTTATCGCTACGGAACTGATGGACGCCATTCCCCGCGACAGTGACGTTTACAACTCCTATATCGAAAATACGCCCATGGGGGACGTGGGCCAGCCTGAAGATGTCGCTGAACTGGCACGGTTCCTGATCGGTCCCGAGTCCCGCTGGATTACCGGGCAGTGCATCAATGTTGATGGTGGGCACAGTCTGCGCCGGGGTCCTGACTTCAGCACTTTTGCGGTGAAGGAAAGCTGACTGAAACAGGCCCTCTACTGGTCAGGGAGTGTGAACACCCATACATCATCGTCTACACGCAGATAATTGAGTGGATCGTTGAAATCGAAGGTCTCGCGATCTCCCCCGAAAGTAAAAATGGCGGGACGCGGATTGATACTGTCGGGCGCGGTTACGATAATATCGAAATCATACTTGATATCTTCTGGTGATCTCGCATTCCATGGGGCCTGATCCAGTAATTTCCAGTTCGCACCGCCTTCGCTTACCCATACATCCGTCGGGTTGGAAGGCAGACCAAAGCCGCCAAAGCAAACAAGATTTTCCTGTATGACGCCACACTGGTGGCCCGGGCGGGGTGACCAACCAGCGGAGTCTGTGACCCGCTCCCAGTTTAAACCGTCCAGACTACGCCACACGTCGTTGAAGTAGGGTAACTCGCAGTCTGGCTGGGGCTCACACAAAAAACCGAATTCTCCACCAAGCAGGTAAAGATAGTCACCCTTGGTGACCAATACAGCACCGGCCCGGGCTGCCCAGGGTGCGTTTTCTGTAACCCTGGTCCAGTTTCCTCCATCGCCCGATTTCCAGACGTCATTGTAATAAATACGTGCCGGTGGTCCGCCCACAATTGCCGTATCGTCGTTGGTTGAACCACCAAGCACGTATATTTCATCCCCCAGCACGGCAGCGCTGAGCCCCGCGCGGCCCTCCCAGCCTGCGTTAGTGGTCATGACCTCCCAGCTGATGCCGTCTTTACTGCGCCACACATCATTGAAAAATTGTGATTGCGAAACGAAGGGCGGGCAAATTTCCGGCGGTTGCCCGGCGCAGAATGGTAATTCAACGAGATTGAAGTCCTGCCCGCCAAGAATATAAAGCCAATCGTCCTTGACCAATGCCTTGAAGTAGGCGCGCGGGGCCCAGTGGTCGCCACCGGTGTCAAGAATCCTCTCCCAGCTTTCCCCCCGGTCCTCGCTAACCCATACATCGGACCAGATTTCGCTGTCGCCCGGGATTGGCGGCACCGTCATGGGCGGCCGGGGTGTTCGTCCGCCCATAACGTAAAAACGGTCATCCAGTTCCAGTGCCTGCAGGCCTGCGCGTGGCTCCCAGCGATTACCGCCGACGACTTCCTCCCAGGTGTAACTGTCGAAGTCCAGAATACGTGTGAGCTCTGCATTTTTGCCACTGCCTGAGTCGTTGCCATCGGAACATCCGGACAGTGTCTGCAGACACAAAAAGAGCAAAAAGATATAGCCAGTTAGTCGTTGCATTTCGGTTGCCGTATTTAGCCTTGCCGTTTACTGAATATTAGTTGAGTCATTTTGAAAAGTCATTTTGGTAATGAGAGCTTGACTGACTAACTGGCAGGCAGTTTTTTGGATGTGTTTTTAGTGAGCTGTTCATGCTGCCGTTGCCCTAAGCCCAGTCGCTCGCTGTTGACGATATGCTGCTACTGAACGGGATTGCCTTAGTGGCAGTGCATACTGATGTGGCAAAAGATTTGCACGATTAATCTGATATTCAGGCCAGGCGCAACGCAGCTTATGCAGAATCTTGTACGCAGGCTTTACGAGAGTGTGAAGGATCAGTGGCATGCCCGCTAGCCATAGCGAAGCTCGTGGATGCGCAGCTTTGGCTCACATTTTCGCAACGCTTTTTGCATCCGCCTGGAAATTGACGCGCCGGTGTTATCACGGGCCAGTAACAGGCCTGTATGGGCGGCGCAGAGATTCTCTGCATCTTGCCAGTCGGCGATAAGGGTCCCGGCCCAGGCCCTGAAATCAGCTGCCGCGCCGGCGCGTTTTTCCAGAGCCATGGACAAGGTCGGGTGAAAGCTCAGCGAATCCCTGATGCCAAACAGGCGGAGCGCACGGGGGAATTCGACGTACATGAAGGTGTCGTCGACATGTATAGTGCGTGATGCATTGTGCTTGACCAGCACCGAGGAGAAGTGGATTTTTTCATTGGCGGAAATAAAGTCCACTCCCGCTGGCACTGAGAATGCAAAATCATCTTCATACAATTTGTGTAGTTCATTGTCTTCGGTATGTGCGGTCTCCCAGGGCAGGTCGGGGAAAAGCGCGAGGTGTCTGGCTGTGCCGTAGAGTCGAGCCTTTGGATACAGCTCGTGCATTTTTGCCACATGCACAGTATGGAAGGGATGCACGTTCAGGATGGCCTCGATCACACCGTCTCTGCCCACGATATCTGCGACCTGCGCCCTTGCCTTCGAACCCAGCGAGTAGGAGTCGAGAAATACAAAGTTGCCGTTGGCGCGCCGCACCAGGGAGGCGTGGGTTTTTATGTCTACCACCCCGCCTATCTTGAACGAGCCACGGATATTCCAGAAGTCGCCGGATACTTCGATGATGTCTTCTTTCATTGGTGTCCTTCCCGCTGAGTGGCGAACAGTGTAGCAGAGGTGGCGAACGCGAGTGTCTGCAGGCAATTATCCTGGTATCCCTTCACCAGAAAAACTACTCAGGAATTGATGATGCAGGATCAGAAAAACTGGGGACAGACCACTATTAATCCTAAAAAGTTCTTTGGATTAATAGTGGTCTGTCCCCGGTTTTTATAGCTGGATGACTGTGGTGGGCAGCGCCACCTCAACCCCATTTCTGGTTGGCGGCATTACTGCATTGCGCAGTCACCACATTGCCGCCCTGGGGCTGCAGACACATACCGTGCTGGTTTACCAGGCGTTTTGCGCCATCCAATTTCCATTTTTGTGCACCGGATCCGCTGCATTGCTGCAGGATGGCCTTCTCGCCGGCATTTTTGCCGCCACCTTCGGCGCTCACGCAATTGCCTTCCTGATTGACCAGGCGTTCATTGTCATCGAAGTGCCACTTCTGGTTGCTGGCCTTGTTATTGCACTTGGATGTGACCACGGCACCCCCCGCTGCCTGCAGGCACTGTCCGTTTGGTAGTTTCAGGAGCCGCGCTCCCTGCTGCTCCTCAACGATTTTGTGGCCCTCGGCCTGCATTTTCTTCATTGCATCGGTATTGAGTTCAATTGCCGCGGCGCCGGTGGCATACAGGCACAGAAAGCCGGCAAGCAGATATGTTTGTTTCATTGGATTCAACCTTTCAATAGTATGGGCGATAACGTTAACTTAGCCTCTGCTCCCCACTCTGGCAAGCGATATGCTGGTCACGGGAGGCCAGATTATTGACCGCGATATCCGGAACAAAGTGCCGACAAAGACCAAAAAACTACTGATGGTGCTCTTTATCCTGGTATTCCTGTTGCCGCCAGTTTTGCTTGGCCTGTTCTGGAAGCTGGCAGGATCTGCTGCGGGTACACAGTGGCTTGGCGGGCAGGTCGCGCGCATGGCGGGGGATTCACTGGCCTGGGAGGCCCTCGAGGGGAGCTTGCTCGATTCGCTCCATGTGCGAGGTTTACGTATCCGCTCGGCAGGTACGACTATCGATATCAGGGATTTGAATCTGCGCTGGCAGCCCGGATCGCTGCCAAGCGGAGTTGTGCAGGTAAATGACCTTACAGCCGAGGGCATTCGCGTGGCCCTGGGCGAATCAGGGCAAACGGACCCGCCTGCCGGGCCATTCAACCCGGCCGATCTGGATCTGCCCGTCAGTGTAATCCTTGAAGCGCTGGAGTTGCGTGACATCGAATTGCTTGTGGGCGGGGCGCCCCCCAGGCGTGTGGACGGCATTACCGTAGTTGCCAGGTTGCAGGATCACCGGGTGGAGCTGGAGCAGCTCAAAGTTCTGGTTCCAGAGGGTGGGCTCACGGCCATGGGTACCATCGGACTGACTGAAATGATGCCGCTCGAAGCGAGTGTGCAGTGGAGCTGGCGCCTCCCTGACGAGCGCCGTCTGGCTGGGGATCTTGAGGTCAATGGCGATGCCCGTGAACTTGGAATTGAGCACCGCGGGCTTGGCGACATACCCGTCAATCTGCAGGGGAAGTTGCTGGCTATCCTGGCGCAGCCAGCCTGGGCACTCGATCTGACGTGGCCGGAGCTGGCACTCGCTGCCGGCGAGACCGCGTTGATGCTTGGCCCCGGGCAGATTCTCACCGAGGGTGATCCCGACAGCTACCGTGTTGCCAGCGAGGGTGGCTTGCTTGCGCCGGGGTTGGCGCCCATGCGCTGGACGCTGGCGGCCGAGGGCACGCTTGAAAGCATGCAACTCCAGCCGCTTACCCTGATCAGCGGGCCCTATGAGCTGGCGTTATCCGGCGCTGTGAGCTGGGTTGGGCCGATACTGGCGGACCTGACTTACCGGGCAACAGCACAGGAACTCGCAGCCCTGGACCCGCAGTTACCCCCACGGCTTGACGCGACAGGCGCATTGCGCGGCAGGTTTGAGGATGAAACGTTGGTTCTGGAACACCTGGACCTTGCGCTGGAGCAGGCTGCACTGGTTTTGAATGGGCAGGGAAGTGTCCGGCTCCCCGCCGATGCTGGCCCCGATCTGGATGTGCAGTTGCAATGGAATTCGCTGCAGTGGCCGCTGGCTGGTGAGGCGGCGGTGTCCAGTCCCGAGGGTCGCGCTCTGCTGACCGGTACACCCGATGCCTGGAATCTGGAACTGGCAATGCAGGTCGGGGGTAGTCAGGTCCCCGCCGGTAACTGGCTTGCCAGGGGCGAGGGCGATACAAGAGAGCTGCGACTGGAGTATCTGCAGGGCAGTCTGCTCGATGGCAGTGTTTCCCTGAGCGGCTCCGTGGGTTGGGACCCGGTGCCGAGCTGGAACCTGCAGGCCGCGGGAAAAGACCTGAATCCGGGTAGTTGGCAGCCGGAGATTCCGGGCCTGATCTCGTTTGAACTACGCAGTGATGGGCAGCTGGAAGCGGAGGCAGGCCTGCAGGCAGCATTCGCCCTGCAGCAATTGACCGGAGAGCTGTCAGGAAGACCTGTCTCTGCAGCCGCCGAGGGAACGATTGCAGGTGATGCAATCAACCTCGCCAGCCTGTACCTGGTGAGCGGCGCTAACCGCTTTCGTGCCAATGGCGGGTTGGATGGCGAGCGCCTGGCCCTGGAATGGAACTTACAGCTGCCCGACCCCGGGCTGCTGCTGCCGGGGGCAGCCGGGTCGCTGGAGGCCAGCGGCCGTTTCGGGGGCAGTGTGGCCAACCCGCAATTGAGTGCCCGACTGGCGGGAGCTGACCTGCAATTTGAAGACCAGTCGCTGCAGCGCCTGACAGCCAGTGTGCAGGCGGGGTCGGCGGCGGAAGCGCCATTGCAACTGGAGATCGAGCTCCGGTCGTTGCTGCAGGGTGAACAGGCGCTCCTGGAGTCTGTGCGCCTGGCCGCTGCCGGCACAACCGCCAGTCACCAGCTCAACCTGGACGTGCAGGGTTTGTCTGAGCAATTGCAGGGGCGCCTCGAGGGTGGGCTGGATGTCCAGCAGTTGGTATGGGGTGGCAGTCTTGCGGCGCTGAGCCTCAACAGCGCGGGTTTCGGCAGCTGGCAGCTGGTACAGGCAGCGTCACTGACCCTGGCTCCCGATCAGCTTGCACTGGGCGACACCTGCCTCGTGGGCGACGCCCCCAACGCCGGCGGCGAGTCAGCCGGGGAGCCCGCGCGCATCTGTGCGGGTGGCGCGTGGAGCCCGGCGCAGGGGGGGCGGCTGGAGGCCAGGCTGCGAACCCTGGCCGTGGCGCGGTTGCTGCCGGAACTGACGGGCGAGCTTAGCGGTGATGTAAGCGCTGCAGTGGCGCCGGGTGGCGCACTGACAGCCCGTGCGGGACTTACTGTAAGTCCGGGCGAGATGAATGTGGAAACCAGTCAGGGGGCGCAGCAGTTGGCACACGGTGGTGGTGAGCTGGACCTGGTGATCGGGCCGGCAGGTCTCAATGCCTCCCTGGGGTTCAGGCCCTTGCAGGAGGGCCAACTGACGGCGGAACTTGCACTGCCGCAATTGAACAGCTTGCCGCTGGCCGATACTCAGCCTGTCGCGGGACGAATTCAGGTGGAACTTCCCGATCTCAGCGGTCTGCAGGGCTGGGTGCCGGACCTGGAGGCTGTTACAGGTCGTATTGATGCCGATATGCGCATTGCCGGCTACCTGCCGCAACCTGAACTCGAGGGAGAACTGGCGCTGGGCGGGGGAGCTGCTGACGTTCCCGCTGCGGGTCTGCAATTGCGTGATATCACGCTTCGCCTGCGCGATGATCCAGCGGTGCCCGGAGAAATGTTGCTGACCGGCGGATTGCGATCGGGGAAGGGAAAACTCGAAGTCGACGGACGACTGAGCACCCGCGGGGACATGCTTGCGCTTGCCATAACGGGTGAGGACCTTGAAGTGTTTGACACGCCGGATGCCCAGGTGCTGGTCGCACCGGATCTCAGCGTTGCATGGGGTGACGAAATCCTCAAGCTGCGAGGCCAGTTGTTGGTGCCGAAAGCGAGAATTACGCCCAGGTTGGGCCTGGGCCCAGGCCCGGCTTCGACGGAGACGACCCCTGCGGCGGCGCGCGAAACGGAAACTGAAAGGGGCCAGATTATCGCTCCCTCTGCCGACGTGGTGGTGCTCGGGGAGGAAGGGGAACTGCTGGCGCCATCAGGACCGCAATTGCCATTCCGTCTGGACAGTGAGGTGGGGCTGGTGCTCGGTGACAAAGTGCTGGTCAAGGCCCTTGGATTCAATGGCCGCCTCGCCGGCAAGGTGACATTCAGTAATCCGCCCGGACAAGCCGCAGTGATCCCCACTGCCGACGGGCGGTTGTCAGTGCGCGATGGCTCATTCCGCGCTTTTGGGCAGGACCTGGAGATCGAGACGGGCCAGCTGATTTTTCGCAAGGTGCCTGTCAATGAGCCTGAGATAAACCTGCGCGCCGTGCGTTGGATAGACAATGATCCCCTGGTGAGCGCCGCCGGTGTGCAATTGACCGGTCCGGCATCGGCCCCGGTGATGGAGTTATTCTCCCAGCCGCAGCTCGAACCTTCGGAAGTTCAATCCTACCTGCTGACCGGCCAATCGGCTGCGGGCGGGGACAGCGTGTTAAGTATCGGCACCTACCTGCGCCCGAAACTGTATGTTGGCTACGGCTATAACCTGCTGGAAGAGACCAGTGAATTCAACTCGCTGTACACGATCACGCCAGGCTACGGCATCGAGTCCAGTGTAGGCGAAGCGGACAACTCCCTCGGTGTGACCATTACCTATGAGCACTGATTCGCTCATTTACCGCTGCGTTTTGCTGCTGATGCTCGCGCTGCCGGTTACGGCGATGGCGACACAACAGGTACAAGTGCAAATCAGTGGTCTGAGTGGTGAGCCGCTGGACAATGTGCTCGCATCGCTCTCGCTTGAACATAACGCCCGGCGCGCCGGCCTGAACGCGCGGGATATCCGCAAGTTATATGGCGAGGCACCCGCAGAAATTGCAGTCGCGCTGGAGCCCTTCGGTTACTACCGGCCACAGATACAGCCCGAATTGCGGGAACCTGCAGAAGAGGGCGCACCGTGGTTGGCTATCTTCCATGTGGATGCCGGGAAGCAGGTGCCGATTACGGATCTGCAGGTGGTCTTCGATGGCGTCGGCGACGAAGATGCCGCGCTCCAGAAAATCGCTGCCGATCTGCCGCTGCAGCAAGGGCAGGGCCTGGATCATCGCCGCTATGAAGAGGCGAAGCGTGAGCTGGTCGAACAGGTGCAAGGTCTCGGCTACAGGGATGCTTCTCTCTCCGGCCATCTGGTAGAAGTTGACCTTGTACCCTATGCGGCCCATGTTTTGCTGCGGGTTACCACCGGGCCGCTTTTTGTTATCGGCGCCATCGAGTTCGAGCAGGATAAATTCGACGCGGACTACCTGGCCCGTTATCTGCTGCTCAAGCCAGGTGATCCCTACACACACAGTGCGCTGGCAGAGCAACGCCGGGCGCTGAGCAAAAGTGGCTATTTCCGCGAAGTGGAAATTGAGGCGCTGCCGGCTACAGAGGCCGAACCTGACGCCATACCGTTGCGCATAAGACTCGAAGTGTTTCCAGCCAACCGCTACGGTGCTCGATTGGCCTGGGGCACCGATACGGGTTTCGGCGGCCGTTTGGACTGGAACCGGCGTTACGTTGGCGGCCGTGGCCAGCGGTTCAATGCGGGGTTTGCCGCCGTGGAGGAGCGCAACAAAATCGCCGGGGATGTTAACTATGCCA
>JAHEBL010000190.1 GCA_024642265.1 Haliea sp.
TTTTACGCCTGCTACCTGCACCGCACCGGCATGGATCACCCGATGCGGGATGACGTTATCGCCAGCCAGCCGACGGACTGGCAGGCGGTGGCACGGGCGCTGTCAGGCGACCTCGACGGCGTGGAAGTGATTTACCAGAAGCACATGACCCACCACATGCTGAAAGAAATCGACCTGGGCTGGACCAGCACCCTGCGCAACTGTTTCCTGATCCGGGATCCCGGCTACGTGGTCAATTCCTATTCCAGGAAGCGCGACACCATTACCCAGGATGACATCGGCATCAGGCGTCAGCTCGAACTGTATGAAGAGATCTCGGCGATTACCGGGCAGGATATCCCGGTGATCGACGCCACCCGTTTCCTGGCTGACCCGGAAACCGCGCTGCGCCAGCTTTGCAGCCGGCTGGCCATACCCTTTTCAGAAAAAATGCTGCGCTGGCCCAGGGGCCCGCGCGCAAGCGACGGAGTCTGGGCTGCACACTGGTATGAGGCCGTTGAGCGATCCAGCGGTTTTCAGCCGGTCACTACCCGCAATATCACCCTGACCGAGGCCCAACAGGCAATTGCGGACGAGGCCAGGGATTACTATCAGGTGCTGCTGGAAAAGTCGCTGGCGGAGTGACGCTCGGGTACCCGCAGCTCTTCCGGCCCCCAGGCGCGATTGACCCGGCGCCCGCGCTGCACGGCGGGCCGCTCCTCTATTTCCCGCGCCCATCGCACGACATTGGTGTAGGAGGCCACGTCGAGGAATTCCTGGGCTTCGTAGATATCGTGCAGTACCAGCACGCCGTACCAGGGATAGGTCGCCATGTCGGCAATCGTGTACTCGTCCCCGCACAGGAAACGCCGTGTTGACAGGTTGCGGTCGAGCACATCGAGCTGGCGCTTCACTTCCATGGTGTAGCGGTTGATCGGGTATTCGTATTTCTCCGGGGCGTAGGCGTAAAAGTGGCCGAAGCCGCCGCCCAGAAACGGTGCGCTGCCCATCTGCCACATCAGCCAGGACAGGCACTCTGCTCGCGCTGAGGGGTCTTTCGGGTAAAAGGCATCGAATTTTTCCGCGAGGTAAATGAGCATTGCCCCGGATTCGAACAGTCGGGTGGGCGGACTCGTGCTGCGATCAAGCAGCGCGGGAATTTTTGAATTGGGATTGATGGCAACGAAACCACTGCCAAACTGTTCACCTTCACCTATGTTGATCAGGTAGGCGTCGTACTCGGCATCCTTACGGCCCAACTCCAGTAGTTCCTCCAGCAATATCGTCACCTTCACCCCGTTTGGCGTTGCCAGGGAATAAAGCTGCAGCGGGTTCTTACCGACCGGCAGTTCCTTTTCGTGGGTCGGGCCTGCAACAGGCCGGTTGATATTGCTGAACTTGCCCCCGCTCTCCATGTCCCATTGCCAGACTTTCGGTGGCGTGTACTTCGGTTTCCTGGCCATAAAACTTTTCCTGAATAGAAGCTGTTTAGCGAAGCAAGCAGTGTAGACCATTTTGCCGGGGGTTTATTATCCGCAACCGGCATATTTTCGTGAGGTCGCTTTCACTTGAGCGCACCGCGGCCACAGGCTACCCTCGGCACAAGGTAATAGCGAAGGAGTGTCAAAATGCAGCTCGGAATGATCGGCCTTGGTCGCATGGGCGCCAATATGGCAAAACGCCTGATGAAGGCGGACCACCAGTGCGTGGTCTACGACCATTCGCCGGGGCCCGTCGCGGAGCTGGAGAAGGCAGGGGCTGTCGGCACAGGATCACTCGAAGAGCTGTGTGCAAAGCTGGACGCACCCCGCGCCGTCTGGCTGATGGTGCCGGCGGGTGTCGTCGACAGCACTCTGGCGGATCTCGTTCCCCACCTGCAGCCCGGCGACACCATCATCGACGGTGGCAACTCCCACTACATCGATGATATCCGGCGGGCAGGCGAGCTGGCGGAACGCGGGCTGCATTACATCGACGTCGGCACCAGCGGCGGCATCTGGGGACTGGAGCGCGGCTACTGCCAGATGATCGGTGGCGAGGGCGCAGCCGTGCAGCGACTGCAGTCCATATTCTCCTCGCTGGCGCCACCGGCTGACACCGCCTCCCCCACCCCGGGCCGCCCCAAAGGCAGCAGCACTGCCGACCAGGGTTATCTGCACTGCGGACCCCCAGGCGCCGGCCATTTTGTTAAAATGGTGCACAACGGTATCGAGTACGGTCTGATGGCGGCCTACGCTGAAGGCTTGAATATACTGCGCCACGCCAATGTCGGAGCCACTGACCAGCAGCACGATGCGGAGACCTCGCCCCTGCGGCATCCGGAGCACTACCGTTACGATTTCGACCTGGGAGAAATCACCGAACTGTGGCGTCGCGGCAGCGTGATTACCTCCTGGCTGCTCGACCTCACCACCCATGCGCTATTGGAACAGCCGGGACTCGAGTCATATGCCGGTCGCGTATCCGACTCGGGTGAAGGCCGTTGGACCATCGATGCGGCCATCGATGAGTCTGTGCCGGTACCGGTGCTCAGCGCCGCCCTGTTCCAGCGTTTTTCCTCGCGGGATGAAGGTGACTTCGCGAACAAGGTCCTGTCGGCGATGCGGGCCGGGTTTGGTGGCCATAAAGAGAAGACACCCGAATGACCGCCGGCGCGCGCGGCTATGCGTCCGACAAGACCGGGCTCCCTCCCGGCTCGCTGGTTCATGTCGGCAACGTGTTGACCGAGGAAACACGGATATCTGTCGTCGACTACAGCAAGGACGTCGCGACCGAAACGCAGATCAGCTCCATCGACGAGCTGCTGTCCTACCGCCAGAGCGACACTGTCACCTGGGTCATCGTGGAAGGCCTGTCCAACGTGGGGGTAGTGGAACAAATCGGCGAGATGTTTGGCATACACCAGCTGGTGCTGGAAGACATTCTGAATACTCACCAGCGGCCCAAGTTCGAGGAATATGAGGACTACCTGTACATCGTGCTCAAGGGCATGATGGCCGAGGGCGAGGAGTTTACAGTTTCCTACGAACAGATCAGCCTGCTGTTACTGGAGAATATCGTATTTGCTTTCAAGGAAAAGCAGGACGAGCTGTTCGCCCCGGTGCTGCAGCGCATCCGGACCAGCAAGGGACGTTTCAGGAGCCTGGGCGCGGACTTTCTCACCTACTCCATACTCGATGCCATCATCGACCAGAATTTCATACTGATAGATGCGCTGGACGAGGCCATCACCGTACTCGAGGACCAACTGCTGGCCGGCGAACCGAGCAACGCCACGCTCAACGCCATTCAACGACTGAAGCGCGAGATCGTGGGGGTCAGGCGCTACGTCTCGCCTATCCGTGAGCTGATCAATGAAATGCTGCGCAGTGAATCCCCGTTGATCGACGAGAAAACCCATATCTACCTGAGGGACGTCTCGGATCACGCGATCCGCGTGATCGAGTCGATAGAATTACACAGGGATATTATTTCCGGATTGCTGGATATCTATATCTCCAGCGTCAGCAATAAAATGAATGAAGTCATGAAGGTGTTGACCGTATTCGCCTCCATTTTCATCCCAATGACTTTTTTGACAGGAATCTACGGCATGAACTTCGAGTACATGCCAGAGTTGAAGCTGCATTGGACCTACCCCGCGCTGTGGCTGGTATTTCTGACGATCCCCGTCAGTCTGCTGATTTATTTCAAGCGCAAGAAGTGGCTATAGGAGAACAGGCTCGAGATGAGAACAGGCACCCAATACCTCGCAAAAACTGCACTGGCGGCGATAGCGATAGCTGCCCTGGCAGTCACCGCCAGAGCACCGGCAAGTGAGCCCGGCCATGACTGCGCGCAGGCGGCCGGAGAGGCAGGTGCAGTGACATGTGGGGACCACGCGGTCGCCTACGACTGCGGAGAACCGGATAATATCCCATTCCTTGCAGCCTTCTACCCGGATACGGATCCCGCCACTGTGGTGCTGACCCGGGGACAGGACCGGGTAACGGCCGTTATAAGCCGCAGCGGCTCAGGCAGCCGCTACACTGCCGAGGGCGTCGAGTTCTGGGAGCATCACGGGGAGGCGACCGTGAACTGGTTTGGCACGGAGCTCAAGTGCAGGGTGGTCAGGTAGGTCCGCCGGGCTGGCCTGAACGGCATTGCCAATAACCTGGGCGCCCGCGAACTGGGGGCCAGCGTTCAGCCCTTGGGGTAAAGCCTTCGCACGATGACTGAAAGACGGATGGGATACTAAGGGGCGGGACCGGATCAGGGCGCAGGCGCTGGTGGCCTGCGGCGCTTGAGCCGGTCGTACCTGACGGGTGTCAGGGCGCTACGACATCGCGCCGACCCTTGATCAGGCTGCGGAAGAAGTCCAGCACGGACTCCTCTCTGAAATCCTTGAACTCGCCGGCATCCATGAACATGCCGTGCTCCGCACAGGCTTCGAACCATATATGCTTCTGCTTGGGGTCGTGGCCTTTTTCCATCCGCTTGCCACAGTGCGGGCAGTC
>JAHEBL010000012.1:0-60832 GCA_024642265.1 Haliea sp.
ACTCCGACAGCCTGCCACCGAGCGTGGCGGAGCAGTTTCAAAGCAACATCAGCCAGTTGCGCAGCGCGCTGCGCGAGAGCTCGAGCATCCAGTTACAGAAGTGTGTAACCTATCTGCTGTCTCAAGCACCCATTGGCGGGCACTGAAGTCTGCTCGACAACAGGACTGTAACAGGCCAGACCTGCTATTGGGCTGATTGGGTAGCCAACGCAGCTGTCAGATTGACGACACGCGGTAGAGGATCCGGTCGTCGTAGCCGGTGATTACGGTGCGCCAGCCGCTGAGTTCCAGGTCGAGTGCGGGATCATTGGTATCCACCAGCAAGGGACGCCCTTCCAGCGCGGCGATTTTTGATTTGGCAGCTACCACCAGTATGTTGTCGAGACCCACCTTGCGGATGACCTCCGGCGAGAACTGCTGGTTGCCGCGGCCAAATACATTGCCCTGGCCCCCTATCACTGTCACCACGATGGCGGCGCCGGCAGGTGCGGCGACCAACAGTTTCAACAGCGTGGCCTCGTCCGCATCATTTGCGAGCACCTCATTGTTGCGCACGACATCCACCCCCAACAGTGTGTTTTCCAGGCCAAGCTTCGCCATGATCGCCGCGGTGGTCGAACCAGGTCCGATGAGATAGGTGCGGTCCGGCTCCATATGCTCCACCAGCCAGTCCGCGATATCGTCCGCCACCAGTTCCGGACTCTCCCTGCCCCCGACCTTGGTATGCTGGAGGTAGCGCCCCTCGCCGGGAACGAGCATCTCGCCATAGAAGCGGCTGCGCACCTGGTCGTGTCGGAAGGCCTCCTCGTCGATATCCCGGACTTCCCGGGCCATGAGCCCCACCAGCCCCCCCTGCACCAGTTGCAGCAATAATTCGCCCGCGGCTTCCGGTGATACGGCAAACACGCCGGAGTGCATTTTCACTCCGGCCGGAATGCCCAGCACCGGAAAGTCGCTGCCGACCACATCGAATATATCCCTTGCCGTGCCGTCACCGCCGGCAAACAGTATGAGGTCCACACCCTGCGCACGCAGCTCCCGGACAGCTTCGCAGGTATCCTGCGCCGTACTGCCCCCCGGGACAGGTGTCCCCACCACAGTGTGTGGCACCCCGAGATGAGCCAGGGCGTCTGCACCCATGCCCCCTCCCCAGGTACTGAAAGTTACCGCAGTGCCGGCCTCCACAAGGGGCCGCAGCGCCCGCTCTACCCGGTCGAGGGCCCGGTGCTGTTGCTGCGGCGTGAGTTCAGCCAGGCGATCCCGCAGGGCCTGCCCGTCACTGCCTTTCAAGCCCAGGCTGCCACCCAGGCCCGCCAGCGGGTTCACCACCAGTCCGATATGCAATACCGCGGTCATCACTGCGCACTCCCGGCAAGGCAGCCAAGCCCCACAAGCAGGCCCTGCTCCAGCGCACCCGGCGGCTGCGCGCTTACCACGCTACCGAGTATTTCGCGGCGCTCGGGGTATTCCCGGCGCAGCCGGTCGAAGCCGGCGGCCGCAGCGGTCGCGTCCGCGCCGAGTGTCGTTGCCCGCAGGGCTGCATCATCTGCCGCTATATCGTAGCGCTGGGAGAGAACAGTGCGCACCAGAGCCGCTCCCCCTTGCTGTGGAGCGAGCTGCAGCGGCGGCGGCGTGGCGGCGGCACTGCCCGGGTCCAGCCAGTTCAAACCCAGCTCGCCGGCCATCCCCTGCACCAGCATGCGGGTGGCGAGCAACTTGCCGTCGAGGCTGTAGCCGGCGATGTGGGGGGTTCCAAACCTGACCCGGCGCAGCAGGTCGTGACTGATCGACGGCTCACCTTCCCAGACATCCAGCACCGTGTCAGGCCCATTGCCCCGCGCCAGCAGCGCCAGGAGTGCACGGTTATCGACAATCGGCCCCCGGCTGGCATTGACAAGCAGGCCGTCAGGCGCGAGCCGACCCAGTGCGGCCTCGTCCAGCAGGTGCCTGCTGGGCCAGGGCCTGCGGTCAGTCAGTTCCGCATGGAGGGTGACGACGGCGCAGCCGAGCACCTCGGCGAGCCCGGCGGGACGATCGATCAGCGCGTGGTCAAGCCAGGGGTCGTAGACAAGGTAATTGATATCGAGGGCGCGCAGGCGGGACGTAACCGCCCTGCCGATGACGCCGTAACCGACAATGCCCACCGGGGCACCTGCAAGTACCCGCTCCAGGTGATCTGCCACGCCTGCTATCGCTGCCAGCACATATTCCACTACCGAGTTCGCATTGGACCCCGGTGCATGCCGGAAACCGATGCCCCGCTCCTGCAGGTAGTCCCTGTCGATGTGGTCGACACCGCTGGTCGCGGTGCCGACAAAACGAACCGCGCTGTTGTCGAGCAGTTGCGCGTCCACCCTGGTTACCGAGCGCACCAGCAGGACATCCACCCCCTCGAGCTGCTCCGGGCGCAGGGCACGCCCGCTGAAGCGGGCCACCGTCCCGAGATCGCCGGCATAGTGTTCAACGGCGGGTATATTTTCGTCGGCCAGTATGCGCAATGTCATGCTGTCAGCTCCGCCTGATCCAGTGCGAGCTCGCCGGCTTCCAGCCCCGTACCAAACTCCCGGGCCAGCGCATTGAAAAACAGTTCCGCCCGCTGTGGCAGCCCGACCTGCTGCCAGGCGTGTGCCTGTGCCAGCACCCGCTGCCGGAACGGTTCAGTATCGTACTCACCCGAGGCACCGAGATTATCGACACTGATACGGAAAAGGTAGCCACACGCCCTGGAGAAAAACCACTCCAGCGCCTGTGGCTTGGCCTCGACCGCTTCGAAGGCCGCCTGCTGTTGCGGGCTGCGCCCATCGGGGGCGTACCAGTAGCCAAAGTCAGCCAGTTGCCGGCGACTGTCGCCGGCGATACACCAGTGCGCCGCCTCGTGCAGAGCACTGGCAAAATAATCGCTGCGATAAAGCAGGCGGTGCATCTCGCCCTGCCCGCTGGCGGGCAGGTAATAAGGTTCGCTGGCGCCTCCTTCCAGGACCGTACACCAGCGTTTGGCAAAACACCGGGCGAATACCTGTTCGAGGCGCGCTGCGCTGAAGTGCACGTCTGCCGCACAGGACGTCGATTCCGCACCTGCCGGCCTGCAGTGCTCGCCAAGCGCGGTAATGGCCACGCTTCTTCTGGAGTCGCTGCTCACAAGCGGCTCAAGCTCCCTTGCGCAGCAGGTAGCGGTAATTGCCATCCAACTCTTCCTGCTCCAGCAATTCATGACCCAGAAAACTGCAGAATTTCGGAATGTCCCGGCTGGTGGAGGGGTCGGTTGCCAATACCTGCAGGGTTTCGCCCTCCGCCAGGTCCCTGATCCGATTGTGCAACAGCATGACCGGCTCAGGGCAGAACAGGCCGGTGGCATCGAGAATATGATCAGGCTTTATCGACATAACTATCTTTATCAATCCAGCAACATGCGTGCCTGCTCGGTCGGCACCAGGTCCCAGTGCTCACTGTCCACATCGTAGACGATGAGTAACTCACCCCTGTGCAGCAAACCGCGCAGGCTGCCCACCTTTTGCTCAAGGCTAAGTTCGCGTTCGCCATAGTCGGTGCCATCCCTGCTGGCAAACTCCTCCAGCAGAGCCTGTAGCACGCCGGCCTCGAGTCGCTGTGGTGGTACTTCTACAAATTGCGCCATGGGTTCCCGGGTGGGCTGGCCACTGCCAGTCCTGTTCGCTAGTGTAGTGCCCGATAGCGCGCTAATATACGGGCTGCGCCTGTGAATGTGGAGTCAAACTGGTGGAAACTTCCTACATCGTTACCTTTATCGGCGACGACCGTCCGGGCCTGGTCGAGTCTCTCTCGCGTGTTATTGAAAGTAACCGGGGCAACTGGCTGGAGAGCCGGCTGTCACAGTTGGGGGGCAAGTTCGCGGGCCTGGTGCTGGTAACCCTGCCCGGCGAGAACGGCCCGGCGCTTGAGGCTGACCTGAAGGGGCTTTCCACCAGCGGTCTCAGCGTGCGCGTGACCCCGGCGGAGGCGCTCACGAGTGGCAAACGCGGTCGCAGCATCACACTCACGGTAATAGGTCCCGATCGCCTGGGCATCGTCCGGGAAATCTCGCGGGCACTGGCGCAACGTGAAGTGAACGTGGTGGAGATGGACAGCGAGGTCACCAGCGCGCCGATGAGCGCGGAGTTACTTTTCAGCGCCCGTATCGACGCAGAAATACCCGAACAACTCGACCTGGATGATCTCGAGGACAGCCTCGAGGAAATCGCCAACCACATGACACTGGAGATCGAGCTGGAACGGGGGAGTTGATCTGACGCCGCTACTGCGGCCCCTCATCACCTCGCAGCAATTTACGCAGACCAATCCAGACCAGCGCTGCGGTCCCCGCCAATGCGATTACCAGCAACACTACCAGCCCGGTGACCAGCGTCAGTTCCAGCATTTCCTCTTGCGACACGCCAAACTGGTCGACAGCCATCCACACCAGTGCAGCCAGGGCGAACGTACCGAGCAGGATAGTGCGCAGGTAGCGCCGGGCAGCCCTGCTCATCGAGCCACCACTGTCAGCCGGAGTTTTGCGGCTTGTTTGCCGAAGCGGGCAACACCGGTGTATCACACTGCACATCCATGTTCTGGCCACGGTGGCGCAGTGCGTGATCCATCAACACAATGGCCAGCATGGCCTCTGCTATCGGCGTGGCGCGAATGCCCACGCAGGGATCGTGACGGCCGTGGGTGGACATTTCTGTGGGCTTGCCGGCTGTGTCGATGGTGGCCCCAGGCTGGCGGATACTGGATGTGGGCTTGAGCGCGATACTGACTGTAATGTCCTGCCCACTCGAAATCCCGCCGAGTATCCCCCCCGCGTTGTTGCCCACGAAGCCTTCCGGAGTCAGAAGGTCGCGATGCTCGCTGCCCGCTTGCTCCACCGCGGCAAAACCGGCGCCGATTTCCACGCCCTTGACGGCGTTGATTCCCATCATGGCATGGGCGATATCGGCATCCAGCCGGTCAAAAACCGGCTCGCCCAGACCGGGCATTACACCGCTGGCGACGATGTTGATACGCGCACCGATGGAATCCCCGCGCTTGTTCAGCGCAGCCATGTACTCCTCCATCTGGCTGATTTTGTCGGGATCCGGGCAGAAGAAAGGATTGGTCTCCACTGTCTCCCAGTCCAGGCGTTCTGCAGCAATAGGCCCCAACTGTGCGAGGTAGCCTCGAATCTCTATGCCGTAACGCCAGGACAGGTATTTTTTGGCGATCGCACCGGCCGCCACCCGCATGGCCGTTTCGCGGGCCGAGGAGCGACCACCACCACGGTAGTCGCGGAAGCCGTACTTCTGGTTGTAGGTGTAATCTGCGTGCGCCGGCCGAAAGGTATCCTTGATGTTGGAGTAGTCCTTGGAGCGCTGGTCGGTGTTTTCGATAAGCAGCCCAATCGGTGTCCCGGTGGTAAGCCCTTCGAATACACCAGAAAGGATTCTCACCTCATCGGCTTCGCGGCGCTGGGTGGTAAAACGCGAGGTCCCTGGCTTGCGCCTGTCCAGATCCCGCTGCAGGTCGCTGGCCGCAAGCGCCAGCCCCGGAGGACAGCCATCGACGATACATCCCAGGGCGGGCCCGTGGCTCTCGCCGAAGCTGGTTACCGTGAATAGTTTGCCAATCGTATTGCCCGCCATTATGCACTCGCGTCTGTTTTCAAAAGCCGCATATTATAAGCAGATCAGGCCAGCCATGCGCCGTAATCTTGCAACTCTTTGCCCGTCAATGCGAATACGCCGTGACCGCCGTGTTCGAACTCCAGCCAGGTGAACGCAACCCTGGGGTAGGCCTGCTCCAGCGCTGACCAGCTGTTGCCCACCTCCACCACCAGCAAGCCGTCGGGACGCAGGTAGCGGCGTGCGCCGGCCAGAATCCTGCGTGTCAGCTCGAGTCCGTCAGGACCGGAACCCAGCGAGAGCTCGGGCTCGTGGCGGAATTCAGCTGGCAGGTCTGCCAGGTCCTCGCTGTCGACATAGGGCGGGTTGCTGAGAATCAGGTCGTACTGCGCGTCATCCAGCGCGGCAAATACATCCGACTGGATTATATTGACCCGGTCGGACAAACCCATGGCTTGCGCATTCTCCCTGGCCAGCTCGAGTGCCCCGGCATCAATGTCCAGCAGGTCAACCTGCACATCCGGGTAATAGTGCGCCACGGCCAGCCCTATACAGCCACCACCGCAGCACAAATCCAGTATACGCCGCGGCGCCGGGCCACTGTACCAGGGCTGGAACTCATTGAGGATGAGTTCCGCGATAGGTGACCTCGGAATAATGGCGCGCGGGTCGCTGAGAAACTCCAGACCGGCAAACCACGCCTTGCCCAGCAGGTATGGCAGTGGTGTGTGATGCTCAATCCGCGCGCGCAGCAGCGATTTGATCCTGCTGAAGGCAGCCGGCGCCAGCGGGTGAGGCAACACTCCGTCGTCCGAATCCAGCGGCAGGTCTGCTACCGACAGCACCAGCTGCACCGCCTCGTCCCACGCGTTGTCGGTACCGTGGCCGAAAAAAACATCACTGTGCTCCAGCGCGTCACTGCAATAGTCCAGTGCCTCGCCGATGGTGCGCGGCATACTCTTCGTCGGATCATTCTCATTCATGGGAGCCGGGGATACCTTGTCAGTCACGATGCCTCCTGCAAATAGGCGGCCTGCTGCGCGCCAGTGTACCCGATACCGACCGTTTTCGGCTCGATTGCCACGCCCATGGCGGGTTGCTACTATTCCCTGCCCTGCCCCGGAGCTTACCTGGACGGGCAGTCAACACGAGGAGCATGGCCTGTGGAAGAGCACTGGGAAAAAATCATCGAGGCTATCGGTGAGGACCTGAACAGGCCCGGACTCGCGGACACGCCCAAGCGAGCGGCCAAGGCTTTCCAGTTCCTCACCCGCGGTTACGGTCAGTCGGTTGAAGAGGTGGTAAACAACGCGCTGTTCCCCTCCGATTCCAGCGAAATGATCCTGGTGCAGGACGTTGAGCTGTACTCACTGTGCGAACATCATCTGCTGCCGTTTATCGGCAAGTGCCACGTGGCTTATCTGCCAACAGGCAAGGTGCTGGGCTTGTCGAAGGTCGCGAGAATCGTCGACTTGTATGCACGGCGCCTGCAGATTCAGGAGGCCCTCACCGTCCAGATCGCCGAGACTATTATGGAAGTCACGGAGGCCGAAGGCGTAGGCGTTATTATCGAGGCCAAGCATATGTGCATGATGATGCGCGGAGTGGAAAAGCAGAACTCGCTGATGAAAACGTCGGCGATGCTGGGAAGTTTCCGCACTGAACATAAAACACGGGAGGAGTTTCTCTCCCTGCTGCAGATGAAACGCTAGGGCGCCACTTCCAGCAGTTCCGCGTGGAGATACTGCCTGTCGGCGGTACGTGAGGCGGCGAAAATAATCAGCAGGCTGCCGGAATCGGCACCCAGTGCGTAGACACGGTAGCGTTGCTGCTCCTCTCTGCCATACAGCAGCGGCTGATGGAATACCCGGTTGGCCCATTGTACGCCCCGACCGCAGGCCCTGCCCTGGCAGGCAAACAGCAGCCTGGCACCCTCGAGTTTTTCGGCCCGCCCGGCCAGTTCATCCATAACCTCTATGGACGTGAATCCGTCGATGATCTGCCAGGTGTAGCTGCTCAGCTTGCCGTTGTGGCGTTCGCTGTCCTTGAAACGCCAGGCACCACCGATCTTCTGCATGGCCCCCAGGCCAACCTCATAATCCAGAACGCCCTCTTCATCCAGCTCGAGGAGCTTGGCATGGGGGTAATCATTCAAGTGCTGCAGCAGCTCCAGCCCCGTGGTTGCCTGTGTTGTTGCCGCGCTGGTCATCGCCAGCAGCAGGGCCAGAATGACCCCGGTTACAACTACGCCAACTCCTCTCATCTTGCTCCCATTCGTGTCATGCCTGTAAAAAGTCGTTGATATGCTGCGCCACGATAGCAGCACCGGGCTCCATATGAAAATGATGTCCACCGCTTACCTGGACAATATCCAACTGGCGGATATGCCTGCTTGCCTGCTGTGCCAGCTCCGGGTGCTCACCAAAGCCCCCCAGCGCGAGCAGCAACAGCGTGGGCATGCTGAGCGCACCCAGCACCGCCTCGATCTGGCCATTCGTCAGCTTCACGGCGGATGCACCCCGCAGGCGTAAATCGGTAGTCCAGGTATAGCCACCTTCACAGGGGCGCAGATTGCGCTCCACGAGGGCCATGGCGGCATCGATCGGCAGTGACGAGCGCTTGCGGCTCGCCAGTGCCGACTCCGGACTGGGGTAAATGCGATTCTCGCGCCGCATCCAGTAGCGCTTGTCATCGAGAAAGCGGCGCATCTGCGCGGGAAACTGGTCCTCGGCGACAGGCCCCGGCACCACCCCGTCCAACAGCACGAGGCGCTCCACCCGCTCGGGTATCGCGCTTGCCAGCAAGCTGGAGATGATGGCCCCGCGGGAATGCCCCATCAGGGAAAAGCGATCCCAGCCCAGGGCGTCGAGCACGCCCAGCAATTCCGGCAGGTCGTCCCAGATCTGGTAGCCCGCATCCCTGGATCGGTTCGCGCTGAGCCCATGACCGGTGAGATCCACCGCTACCAAGTGATATTGTGCCAGCAGCGGCCCAATAATCCCGAAACTGGCGGCATTATCCAGCCAGCCATGCAAGGCCAGCAGCGGCCTTTTGCCAGTATCGCCCCAGGACAGGCCCGCCAGGTGCAGACCATTGATTTCCCAGCTGAGCGCGACTGGCAATGACGCGTTCATATCCCCGCCTCGTAATCCGGGGGCACAGCCCAAAAGCGCAGTACACCACAGTCTCGCCCTACTGCGTCGAGTGTGAACGTGACCAGAGCGCCGGGCGAAAGTGGCGGTACCGGGTTGCGCCCGCCGAGGTAATGGTCCACCAGCTGGGATACCAGGGGCTGGTGCGATACCAACACTACGTGGGCGGGAACCGGGGTCGCGGCACAGACATCTCCCAGGGCGGTCTCTACCGCCGCTACCGTGCTGCCAGGGCGCAAGTCCTCCAGCTCGCGTGAGCGTGCATGGGTAAACGCTGCGGTAATAATTTCCGCGGTCTCTCGCGTGCGCACCCAGGGGCTGAATAGCACCAGGTCCGGCGCGGGCATATCGCGCGCGTCCAGAGCGGCGTGCACCTGCCGGCAGCCGAAGCCGATATCGTCAAAACCAGTATCCGTCAGTTCCCGCTGCCGGTCGGTAGGAGCGCGGCCGGCCTCACCGTGTCGCCAGACTGTCAAAATCATCGTTCAGCGGCCTGTAACAAATTCCACATCCTGTGCCTGCTCGGTATGCATCATATCATCGAACACAGCGGCCACCGGCCGATGTTCATAGAGGATGGCGTAGAGTCCCTTTACCAGCGGCATGTGCACCCCGCGTCTGTCCGCCTCGGCCTTCAGCAGGCCCAGGGTATTGATGCCCTCGGCAACCTGGTCCATAGCCCCAAGAATGTCATCCAGAGGCTGGCCCCGCCCCAGCGCGAGCCCCACCCGGTAGTTGCGGGACAGTGGCGAGGAGCAGGTTACAAACAGGTCCCCTACCCCGGCCAGCCCCAGGAAGGTCATGGGGTTCGCACCCATATGCACGGCGAAGCGGGACATCTCTGCGAGCGAGCGTGTGAGCAGCATGCCGACGGTATTTTCCCCGAATTCCAATGCGGCGGCGACCCCTGCCAGGATCGCGTAGACGTTCTTCAGGGCCCCGCCCAGCTCGACCCCGTACATATCCTGCGAGCCGTATATCAGGAACGATTGACTGTGCAACAGGTCGTGAATCCGGGTATTGATCTCCGAGTGGTCGCTAGCGATCACCGAGCCGGTGACATGCCCCGCTGCGATCTCTCCCGCGAGGTTGGGGCCACTCAGGACGCCGATCGGGTTGGCCGGCATCTCTTCCCGCAGAACCTCGCTCATCAGCCGGAAGCCGCCGGGCTCAATCCCCTTGGTCAGGCTGACCAGAATGGTTTCTGCCGGGACCTGACCGGCAAGCTCGCGCACCACCTGGCGGAACGAACTGCTGGGCACAGCCACCAGCACCACGTCCACACCCTGCACTGCCCGATCCAGGGACGATGTAGCTGCCAGCTTCTCATGCAGCAGGTAGCCCGGCAGGTAGTCGCTATTTTGTCGCTGGCTGTTAATCGACTCCGCCAACGCCTCGTTGCGCAGCCACAACCGCACGTGGTTGTCATTGCCGGCAATAATATTAGCGATGACGGTGCCGAAACTGCCACCGCCGAGTACCGCGACGGTACAGGAATCGGGCATGGGCGGAATTCCCTGGGTCTTGTTATTGTGTGTGGCGCATTCTAACAAAAAAGCGGGCCCGGGAGCCCGCTTTCGTGTTTTCGGCGTGCAGTGCTAGCGGTTCCCGCTCATTTCCAGCAGCAGCTTGTTGAGCTTTGAGACATAGGCAGCCGGATCATCCAGCTGGCCGCCCTCGGCCAGATTGGCCTGGTCAAACAGGATGTTGCCCAGGTCGGCAAAGCGGTCTTCATCCGCCTCCTGATCCAGCATCTTCACCAGCGGATGGGCCGGGTTGATCTCCAGGATCGGCTTGCTTTCCGGCACGGGCTGCCCCGCTGCTTCCATGATGCGGCGCATTTGCGCGCCCATATCATGATCGCCCACCACCAGGCAGGTGGCGGAATCCGTCAGGCGATTGGTGGCGCGCACTTCGGCCACCTTGCTTTCCAGCACCTTGCCCAGCCTCTCAACCAGCGCTTCGGACTCCTTGGCCAGCTTCTCCTGTTCCGCCTTCTCCTCTTCGGTTTCAGCACCCAGGTCCAGCGCACCGCGGGCAATATCCTGGAATTGCTTGCCATCGAACTCCTGCAGATGGTTCATCAGCCAGTCGTCGACACGATCGGACAGCAGCAATACCTCGATGCCTTTCTTGCGGAACACCTCAAGGTGAGGGCTGTGCTTCGCGGTCTTGAAGCTCTCCGCGACGACGTAGTAAATCTTGTCCTGCTTTTCCTGCATACGGGACACGTAGTCCTCAAGAGACTGGTCCTGTGTCTCCTGGTCGGTATGCGTCGTGCTGAAGCGCAACAGCTTGGCAATCTTTTCCTTGTTGGCCATATCCTCGGCGGGACCTTCTTTCAGCACCTGGCCGAATTCCTTCCAGAAAGTCGCGTAGTCATCGCCCTTGCCCTTGGCGAGCTTGGCCAGCATGTCGAGTACCCGCTTGGTGAGGGCGCTGCGCATGGATTCCACCGCCGGGTCCTGTTGCAGGATTTCCCGCGACACGTTCAGTGACAGGTCATTGGAATCGACCACGCCCTTTACGAAACGCAGGTACATGGGCAGGAACTGCTCGGCATCATCCATGATGAAGGTCCGCTGCACATAGAGCTTGAGACCGCGGTTCATCTCGCGGTTCCACATATCGAAGGGCGCTTTCTGCGGCAGGTACAACAGGCTGGTGTATTCGAGCTTGCCCTCGACCCTGTTATGGGACCAGGTCAGGGGATCCTGGAAATCATGTGATACGTGTTTGTAGAACTCCTTGTACTCTTCATCCTTGACGTCTGAGCGGCCACGGGTCCACAGGGCCGTTGCGGCGTTGATAGCCTGGTATTCAACCGGCGCATCCTTGTCGGGCTTTTCCCCGTCTTCGGCAGGGGCCGGCGGCTTGGCCATCATCACGGGAACCGAAATATGGTCAGAGTACTTTTTGATGACACTGCGCACCCGCCAGTCATCCGCAAATTCCTGGCAGTCTTTCTTCAGAAACAGGGTAATGCTGGTTCCCCTGGTTTCCTTGGGCCTGGACTCGATGGAGAACTCCGCTTCCCCATGGGATTCCCAGAGTACTCCCTGGTCAGCGGCTTCCCCTGCCTTGCGGGTGTGCACCTCGACGCGCTCTGCCACTATGAAGGCCGAGTAAAAACCGACACCGAACTGACCGATGAGCTGCGAATCCTTCTTCTGGTCACCGGTCAGGTTTTCCAGAAACGCGGCCGTTCCCGACTTGGCGATGGTTCCGAGGTTCTCTATGACCTCATCCCGGTTCATACCGATGCCGTTATCGCTGATGGTAACGGTATGCAGTTTCTTACTGCTGGTCACATCCACCTGGATCTGCAGCTCCGGGCCCCCTTCAAGCAGACTGGAGTCCGCCAGGGCGGCAAAGCGCAGCTTGTCGATGGCGTCGCTCGCGTTCGAGATCAGCTCGCGCAGGAATATTTCCTTGTTGCTATACAGGGAGTGAATCATAAGGTGAAGCAACTGCTTGGCTTCGGTCTGGAAACCCAGGGTTTCCTTGCGTACGTCTGCTGTCATGGCATCCTCATCTATGGTTTGAGTTGGTCCGGGTTGTTCTACCAGCTAGACGCAGACATGGGGATTGGCGAATGGTTTTTCAAGGGGATTGGCAGTATTTTGACCGCTGTAAAGGCCACCCGGGAGGGTAGCCTGTGATGGACCAGGCTGGTCAAATGCAGAAAGTGCGAGCGGGAGGGGCCACTGCTGCCGGGAAACAGGGCGCTCCCCGGCAGTCGGTGCTTGCTACAGTTGGGGTCCGGCCGCCACCAGGGCCTTGCCCTCGTCGTTATCGGTGAACATGGCAAAGTTCTTGATAAAGCGCTGCGCCAGATCGGTTGCCTTGCCCTCCCACTCGCTGGCATCGCCATAGGTATCACGGGGGTCCAGGATCCCGCTGTCTACATCGTGCAGGGCCTTGGGGATAGCGAGATTGAATATGGGCAGTACTGAAGTTTCCGCCTCCTCGATGGAGCCGTCGAGAATCGCGTCGATGATCGCACGGGTGTCCTTTATGGAAATCCGCTTGCCGCTGCCATTCCAGCCGGTGTTCACCAGGTAGGCTTTGGCATCGGCGGCATCCATGCGCGATACCAGTACCTTGCCATAGGACACGGGGTGCAGGCTCAGGAAAGCCTTGCCGAAGCAGGCGGAAAACGTCGGGACGGGCTCGGTAATGCCCCGCTCGGTGCCGGCCAGCTTGGCGGTAAAGCCTGACAGGAAATGGTACTTGGTCTGCTCACGGTCGAGGATGGACACCGGCGGCAAAACCCCGAAGGCATCGGCCGTCAGGAAAATCACCTTGCTGGGGTGTCCCGCCCGGGATACCGGCTTGACGATATTGTGGATATGGTAGATCGGGTAGGACACCCGGGTGTTCTCTGTGATCGAGCGGTCGGAGAAATCGATCTTGCCGTTGTCCTTCACCACCACGTTTTCCAACAGGGCGTCGCGTGCAATCGCCTTGTAGATGTCGGGTTCACTGGCGGGGTCCAGGTCAATGGTCTTGGCGTAGCAGCCGCCCTCGAAATTGAATACGCCGTCGTCGTCCCAGCCGTGCTCGTCGTCACCGACCAGACGCCGCTTGGGGTCCGTCGAGAGGGTGGTCTTGCCCGTGCCGGACAAGCCGAAAAAGATAGCCACATCACCGTCTTTGCCGACGTTTGCCGAGCAGTGCATGGACGCCATATTACGCAGCGGCAGGTAGTAGTTCATCATTGAGAACATACCTTTTTTCATCTCGCCACCGTACCAGGTGCCGGCGATGATCTGCATTTTTTCGGTCATGTTGAACACGGTGAACACTTCCGAATTGAGTCCGTGGGACTGCCAGTCCGCGTCGCTGGTCTTGGACGCGTTCAGTACCACAAAATCCGGCTCGCCGTAGGTGGCCAGTTCCTCTTCCGTTGGCCGGATGAACATGTTCTTCACAAAGTGCGCCTGCCAGGCGACCTCCATGACAAAACGCACTTTCAAACGGCTGTTTTCGTTGGCACCACAAAAGGTATCGACCACAAAAAGACGCTGGCCGGACAGGCGTTGCGCCACCAGGCCCTTGAGGACCTTCCAGTTTTCAGGAGAGATAGGCTTGTTGTCATTGGGGGACTCGGGGGAATTCCACCAGACATGCTCTTTGCTGACGTCGTCGAGAACAATAAACTTATCCTTGGGAGAACGGCCAGTGAAAATACCCGTGTGAACCGCAACTGCGCCCAGTTCGGTTACCACGCCTTTTTCATATCCCTCAAGATCCGACCGCGTCTCCTCCGCAAACAGTTGCTCATAGGACGGGTTGTAGATGATCTCGGCGGCGTCACTGATGCCGTAGCCGGATAAATCAATTTTCGTTGTCATAATACTCTGCCTGAATTACTGCCATATCACGCGTGGAAGCTGGATTTTGCGGTATCCAGAAATCGCCCCCACCCCAAAATTATATAATATGCTTTCCATATTATCGCCGCGGCGATCGTCTGGAAACGGCGGTTATTGAGCTATATCAAGCCCGGCATGGGTTGCCCGGCTCCAACGCTGAAATTTCCCGCCGTTCTATAAAAAAACGGGGGCCGCCATAAGACGGCCCCCTTTTGAAGCGAAACGGTCAGCCACTACCAACCGGTTATTTCCGCCAGCCCCGAGGCAATATCGGCCAGGCTGCGCACCGTTTTCACGCCGGCATCCTCAAGCGCGGCGAATTTCTCGTCTGCCGTGCCCTTGCCACCAGAGATAATCGCCCCCGCGTGCCCCATGCGTTTGCCTTTCGGCGCCGTTACCCCGGCGATATAGGACACTACCGGCTTGCTGACGTTGGCCTTGATGTAGGCCGCGGCCTCTTCTTCGGCGGTGCCGCCGATCTCGCCGATCATGACGATCGCCTCGGTGGCGGGATCTTTTTCGAACATCGCCAGGATATCGATAAAGTTTGACCCCGGGATCGGGTCGCCGCCAATACCGACGCAGGTGGACTGGCCATAGCCCGCGTCAGTGGTCTGCTTGACCGCCTCATAGGTCAGGGTACCGGAACGGGACACGATGCCGACTTTACCGGGCAGGTGAATACTGGCCGGCATGATACCTATCTTGCACTCACCGGGTGTGATGACGCCGGGGCAGTTAGGACCGATGAGGCGCACCCCAAGCTCATCACACTTCACCTTTGCCACAAGCATATCCAGTGTGGGAATGCCCTCGGTTATACAGACGATCAGGCTGACGCCGGCGTTGGCAGCTTCCAGGATAGAGTCCTTGCAGAAGGGGGCAGGCACATAGATGACTGATGCGTCCGCACCCGTCGCTGCAACCGCTTCGGCCACCGTATTGAATACAGGCAGGCCCAGGTGTTCCTGGCCGCCCTTGCCCGGAGTTACGCCGCCCACCATTTTGGTACCGTAGGCGATGGCCTGCTCGGAGTGAAACGTGCCCTGCGAACCGGTGAAGCCCTGGCAGATAACCTTGGTATTCTTGTCGATCAGAATGCTCATTTTGCCGCGCCTCCCGCTGCCGCTACCGCTTGTTTGGCGGCGTCTGTCAGACTGTTGGCCGCAATAATGTTGAGGCCGCTGTCGGCCAGGACCTTGCGGCCCAGTTCGGCGTTGTTGCCCTCCAGGCGCACCACGACGGGCACGTTGACACCAATCTCTTCCACCGCACCGATAACGCCTTCGGCGATAAGGTCACAGCGCACGATACCGCCAAAAATATTGATGAGTACTGCTTTTACATTCTCGTCCGAGAGAATGATCTTGAAGGCCTCAGCCACCCGCTCCTTGGTCGCGCCGCCTCCGACATCGAGGAAGTTGGCAGGAAAACCGCCGTGCAATTTCACGATATCCATCGTACCCATGGCCAGGCCTGCGCCGTTGACCATGCAGCCTATGGCCCCATCCAGCGCCACGTAATTGAGCTCCCAGCGCGCGGCATGCGACTCGCGGGCATCTTCCTGGCTCGGGTCATGCATTTCCTGCAATGCCTTCTGGCGATACAGGGCATTGCCGTCCACACCAATCTTGGCGTCCAGGCAGTGCATGTTGCCCTCTTCGGTAATCACCAGGGGATTCACCTCGATCAGGGCGAGGTCCTTGTCGACAAACAACTGCGCGAGACCCATGAATATCTTGACGAACTGCTTGATCTGGTCGCCCTTGAGGCCGAGATTGAAAGCCAGCTCCCTGCCCTGGTAAGGCTGTGCCCCAACCAGTGGATCGATGGTAGCGCGCAGGATCTTTTCCGGCGTCTCCTCGGCTACCTTCTCGATCTCCACACCGCCCTCGGTAGAGGCCATGAATACAATGCGGCGCGAGGAGCGATCGACGACTGCACCGAGATACAGCTCGTCTGCGATATCGGTACAGGACTCCACCAGTATCCTGCTCACGGGCTGGCCGTTGGCGTCCGTCTGATAGGTGACAAGGTTTTTGCCGAGCCAATGGTGGGCAAAATCCCGAATCTCATCCTTGGTCTTGACCAGTTTCACGCCCCCGGCCTTGCCGCGTCCACCGGCGTGCACCTGGGCTTTGACCACCCACATATTGCCGCCGATCAGATCCGCCGCTTCAACTGCTTCCTCAGCTGTTTCTACCGCGTAACCCCTGGAGACCGGCAGTCCGTATTCTGCAAACAGTTGTTTGCCCTGATACTCATGAAGGTTCATCTGCTTTCCTGTTGTCGTCTGCTGCTCTGGTTATTAAAAAGTCCGGCCAAGGTGCTGGCCGGTTTTTCCCGCTTAAGCCCACGCGCGACGGGGCTTATGTTGTTATTCGCGCCCGGGCAAATCCTATTTACGTTTCTTCCTGTTGGCGATGTGGATCGCATGGCCATCGACCGCCAGGGCTGCCTCATGCACCGCCTCGGAAAGGGTCGGATGAGCAAACACTGTGAGTGCCAGGTCTTCCGCGCTCGAGCCAAACTCCATCGCGATTACCACCTGCTGCACAAGGTCGGCGGCGGAAGGACCGACGACGTGGCAGCCAAGGATGCGGTCGTTTTCCGCGTGTGCCAACAGCTTGACCATACCTTCCGAATCGTTTGCTGCCAGCGCCCGTCCACTGGCGACGAAGGGAAACGTGCCGACCTTGTAGGGGACACCATCCGCCTTCAGCTCCTGCTCGGTCCGGCCCACTGCCGCAACCTCGGGGTGCGTGTAAATCACCGACGGTATACAGTCGTAATTCATCTGGGTCTTTTTGCCGGCTATTCGCTCGGCGACCATAATACCCTCTTCCGAGCCCTTGTGCGCCAGCATGGGCCCACGTACAACATCACCGACGGCGAAAATATGTGGCGCCTCGGTCTCACAGAAGTCGTTGACAAAAATATAGCCGCGCTCATCCAGCGTGATTCCGCTGTCACTGGCAAACATCTCCTGCGAGCGGGGCTTGCGCCCCACCGCCACGATCAGACGATCAAAGGTTTCAACGTGCTCGGCGCCGCCGGCGCTATAGGTCACCTCTACCGCACCGTCTTTCACCCTGGCACCGGTCACCCGGGTACCAAGCCTGATGTCCAGGCCCTGTTTCTTGAAAATCTTGGCCGCTTCCTTGGCTATCTGCACATCCATCATGGGGAGGAAGTCATCCAGCGCCTCCAGCATCACCACCTCGGAGCCGAGCCGACACCACACGCTGCCCAGTTCCAGGCCTATGACACCGGCGCCGATCACACCCAGGCGGCCGGGCACTTCAGTCAGCTCCAACGCCCCGGTTGAGTCAATGATGTATTTGTTATCTATTGGTGCAGGCGGAATGTTCACGGGCAGCGAGCCGGCGGCAATAATGATATTGCCGGCGCTGATCACCTGCTCCTTGCCATCCCTGTCAGTCACCTGCACCCGCGCGCCGGACAGCACCTTGCCGGTACCCGAGATAGCGGTAACGCCGTTGTGCTTGAACAGGCCGGCAATACCGCCGGTCAACTGGTCAACGATCTTGTCTTTGCGGGCGAGCATGGCCGGAACGTCTATTGCCGGGTCCTTGAGTGAGATGCCGTGCACCCCCAGGTGATCCCTGGCCTCGGCGAACTTGTGACTGCTGTCGAGCAGCGCCTTGGACGGGATGCAGCCGACATTGAGGCAGGTTCCCCCGAGGCGCACATTGCCCTTTGCATCCAGCCACTGCTCCACGCAGGCGGTTGACAATCCCAACTGGGCGGCCCTGATCGCCGCCACATAGCCGGCGGGACCGGCGCCAATCACAACAACATCATATTTTTCAGACATGCGTTCTTTCCCGTCTTGTCAGTTTGTGCGGCTGTTGATCGCTCACAGCTGCAACAGAATGCGGGCCGGATCCTCGATCAGGTCCTTGATAGCCACCAGGAACTGCACCGCGGTCTTGCCATCAATCAGGCGGTGGTCGTAGGACAGGGCGAGATTCATCATCGGCAGAATAACCACCTGGCCGTTCACGGCCATCGGTCGGTCCTGGATCTTGTGCATACCGAGGATGCCGGTCTGGGGAGGATTGAGGATTGGCGTGGACAACAGTGAGCCGAATACTCCGCCATTGGTGACGGTAAATGTACCGCCTGTCATGTCCTCGATGGTCAGCTTGTTATCCTTGGCGCGGATTCCGAGATCGCGGATAGCTGCCTCCACATCCGCGAGGCTCATGAAATCCGCATCCCGTAGCACCGGCACCACCAGGCCATTTTCGGTAGACACGGCCACGCCGATATCCTGGTACCCGTGGTAGACCACATCGCTGCCGTCGATAGAGGCATTGACCGCGGGAAAGCGCTTGAGCGCCTCGCAGGCCGCCTTGACGAAAAAGCCCATAAAACCCAAACGGGTGCCGTTGTGGACCTTTTCAAACTGGTCCTTGTACTTGCTGCGCAATGCCATTACCGGCGCCATGTTCACCTCATTGAAGGTGGTCAGCATGGCGGTCTGCTGGGTGGCTTCCAGCAGGCGCTCGGCTATCCTGGCGCGCATGCGGGTCATGGGCACCCGCTTCTCGACACGCTCCCCGGAGGGTCCTACGGGGACGGCTGGAACGGCCGCGGCCACAGCGGGCGACAGCGCTGGCGCAGCATCTTTCGTCTTGAGGTGATCGAGGATATCTTCCTTGGTAATGCGGCCACCTTTGCCGGTACCCGTTATCGAGGATGGGTCCAGCTTGTGCTCCTCAAGCAACTGGCGCGCAGCTGGGCCCGTCATCTCGGCGGCGGCGCTGTCAGCCTTGGCCGCGGGTGCCGCGGCAGGGGCCGGCTCTTTGCTGGCAGGGGCACTGGCGCTCGCTGCACCCTGCTCCAGTGTGGCCAGCACCTGCTCACTCTGGATGGTGTCGCCTTCCTGGGCATGGATTTTGCTGATGACCCCGTCCTCGGGTGCGAGCACCTCCATCACGACCTTGTCAGTCTCGATTTCGACAATCAGTTCATCGCGAGCGACTGCATCACCTTCGCCCTTATGCCAGCTGGCAATTTCGCCATCCGCTACTGACTCGGGAAAAGCCGGCGCCTTTATTTCAATAGCCATTACGCTTCCTTGTTGTGCTAATCATTGCCCGGCTTGTCGTCAGCCAGTGCTTCGTTGATGAACTGTTCCTGCTGAGCCACGTGCAGGGCCATGTAGCCCGCCGCCGGAGCAGCGGAGGAATCGCGACCGACATAGCGCAGGTAGACATCCCGGTTGTGCTGGTGAATAACCCTGCGCATATGGTGCTGACTGGAATACCACGCACCCTGGTTCATCGGCTCTTCCTGGCACCAGACAGCATCATTGATATTCGGGTAGCATCCCAGGACCTCAAGCAATTCTTCCTCCGGAAAGGGATACAGCTGCTCGAGCCTCAGGATGGCGATATTGTCTATGCCGCGCTCGCGCCGGGCGGCGCGCAGATCGTAAAACACCTTGCCGCTGCACATGATCACCCGCTCTACCGCAGATTTGTCGATGTCGTCGGTTTCGTCCAGAACGTTGAAGAAACGTCCGTCGGCCAGTTCCTCGATAGTGGAGGTGGCTTCCTTGTGCCGCAGCAGGCTCTTGGGGGTCATGACCACCAGGGGTTTGCGCAGCGGTCGAATCGCCTGGCGTCGCAGCATGTGAAACACCTGGGCCGGAGTCGTCGGCACGCAAATCTGGATATTGTGCTCGGCGCACAACTGCATGAAGCGCTCCAGCCTGGCGGAAGAGTGCTCCGGGCCCTGTCCCTCGTAGCCGTGCGGCAGCAGCATGGTAAGTCCGCTGAGGCGCTGCCATTTGTGCTCACCGCTGGTAATAAACTGGTCGATAACCACCTGGGCACCATTGGCGAAATCACCGAACTGCGCCTCCCAGATCACCAGGCCCTGGGGCAAGGTTGTGGAGTAGCCGTACTCAAACGCCAGCACCGCCTCCTCGGAAAGCAGCGAGTCGTATATACGGAACGTGGCCTGGCCAGGATCCAGGTGCTGCAGCGGACGATAGGTCTTGCCGGTCTTCTGGTTGTGCAATACGGCGTGGCGATGAGAAAAGGTGCCGCGACCCACGTCCTGGCCGGTTATACGCACCGGGTAGCCCTGTTTCAGGAGGGCGGCATAGGCCAGGGTCTCGGCGAAACCCCAGTTCATCGGCATGGCGCCCGCGGCCATCTTGCGCCGGTCCTCGAGGATCTTGGCGACCTGCTTTTGCAGCGGGAAGTTGTCCGGCGGCACATTGCTGTCGTGTGCGAGGGCCTGCAACTCCTGGATATCCATGCCGGTTTCTGCCTGCAGGGTCCACTCGTGTCCCAGGTAAGGCGACCAGTCGACGAACAGGGTCTTGTTCGGTTCCGAGACGAGGCTGCTCACCAGTGGTTCACCCCGGTCCAGGGACTCCCGGTAGCGCTCCACCAGGAACTTGTCTTCCGCATCACTCAGTATTCCGCCTGAGATCAGTCTGGCGGCGTAGAGGTCGCGTGTGGTCTTGTGCTTGCGGATCTTCGCGTACATGACCGGCTGCGTCACCGCGGGCTCATCGGCCTCATTGTGACCGCGACGGCGGTAGCAGATCAGGTCTATCACCACGTCTTTCTTGAATTCGGTGCGAAAATCAACCGCCATCTGGGTAACAAAAAGTACCGCTTCCGGGTCGTCCGCGTTGACGTGGAATATCGGCGCCTGGACCATCTTGGCAATGTCGGTGCAGTACTCGGTGGAGCGGGCATCCTCGCGTCGGTTGGTGGTAAAGCCGACCTGGTTGTTGAGCACGATATGCAGGGTGCCGCCGGTTTTATAGGCCCGGGTCTGGGACATCTGGAATGTCTCCATCACCACGCCCTGGCCGGCAAACGCTGCGTCGCCATGGATGACGATGGGTACAACGAGGCCACCGCTCTTGTCGCTGCGTCGCTCCTGTCGAGCGCGCACCGAGCCCTCCACCACGGGAGACACGATTTCCAGGTGGGAGGGGTTGAACGACAGCGCCAGGTGAATTTCTCCGCCGGGCGTCATCACGTTGGACGAAAAACCCTGGTGGTATTTGACGTCGCCGGAACTCGAGTACTGCACCCTGCCCTCAAACTCCGCAAACAGCTCGGAAGGGTTCTTGCCCAGTATATTCACCAGCACATTGAGACGGCCCCTGTGGGCCATGCCGATCACGATCTCCTGGGCGCGGTAGGAACCGCTGCGCTGGATCATTTCATTCAGCATGGGTATGAGGCTTTCGCCGCCCTCAAGACCGAAGCGCTTGGTGCCGGGGTACTTCGTGCCCAGGGATTTTTCCAGGCCCTCGGCCTGTATCAGGCTGCTCAACAACTGCAGCCGCACCTCCCTGCTGTAATCCGGTGCCGAGCGCACGGATTCCATGCGCTGCATAATCCAGTGCCGCTGCTCCGTATCCACGATATGCATGAATTCGGCGCCCACTGTATGGCAGTAAGTGCGCTCGAGGGTTTGTACTATTTCACCCAGGGTCGCGTCTGCCTTGCCGATATGCATGCTGCCCGTCTGGAACACCGTATCGAAGTCCGCAGCGGAGAGTTGGTGGAAAGACAATTCCAGATCCGCTACATGTTCTCTCTCGGCCAGGCCGAGGGGGTCGAGCTGGGCCTTCTGGTGGCCGCGCTGGCGGTAGGCAGATATCAGCTGGACGACACGAACCTGCTTGCGCTCGTACTCGGTAGCCTGCGAATCGTGCTGGACTGTCGCTTCTGTGCGCACCCGCATCTTGCTTATCTGGGCAAAGCGATCGCGGATGACGGAGTGGGGAATGTCCTCGATCTGGACGATCGCGGAGTCTACCCTGGGCAGCTTGTCGAAATACTCGCGCCACTGCTCGGGAACGCCATTCGGGTTCTTCAGGTAGACCTCGTACAGGTCTTCCACATAAGTGGCATTGCCGCCGGCGATATGCGAGCTGCGCCACAGCTGTTCCATCGAGCTTTCTTGCATGTGGACCCTTCCAGCGGGTTGCGATCAGCGCCCCCAGAGCGCGTCAGATAAAGCAGTGTAGCAGCACTGAAGGCATTGCGGGCCAGCACTCTCCCGGACCCGCTCCATTCGGCTCTGCTCCGCCTTTAAGGCGGTTTACCTTATTACAATAAGGGCAACGTTTTCAATCTGTTATGAACATATCTTAAAGTTATGTCGCACGACTTAACAGCATGTTACGAATGTGCCCGATAGCCCTGGTGGGATTCAAACCCTTGGGGCAGACGTTCACGCAGTTCTGGATACCATGGCAGCGGAACACACTGAAGGGGTCGTCCAGCCGCGACAGTCGCTCCTCGGTGGCGGTGTCGCGGGTATCCGCGAGAAAGCGGTAGGCCTGCAGCAATCCCGCCGGCCCGATGAAGCGCTCCGGATTCCACCAGAACGAGGGACAGGAAGTGGAGCAGCATGCACAGAGGATACACTCGTACAAGCCGTCCAGCTTGGCCCGGTCCTCGGGAGACTGCAAGCGCTCGATGGCCGGCGCCGGCGTGTCGTTCTGCAGGTAGGGCTGCACTTTTTCGTACTGCGCGTAGAACATGCTCATATCGACCACCAGATCCCGTATCACGGGCAGGCCGGGAAGGGGTCGCAGTACCAGCTTGTTGCTGCGCACGGTCTCTGACAGTGGCGTGATACAGGCCAGGCCATTCTTGCCGTTCATATTGACACCGTCAGACCCGCACACGCCCTCGCGGCAGGAGCGGCGATAGGTCACCGTGGTGTCCTGGGCCTTGATCAGCTCCAGTACGTCCAGCACCATCAGGTCCTTACCACCGGTATCGACCTGCACATCCTGCATGTAGGGCTCGGCATCGGTTTCCGGGTTATAGCGATAGATACTTACTTGCAACATGGTGACTGCCTCTTAATACGTTCGCGCTTTGGGCTGGAAGGTATCGACCGTTTTGGGTTCAAAATTCACGGCGCGCTTGCCCACCCGCTTGTCGGTGGGGAAAAACACGGAATGGCACAGCCAGTTCTCGTCGTCGCGTGAATCGAAGTCCTCGCGCGCATGGGCGCCGCGGCTCTCCTTGCGCTCCTCGGCGGTGATAGCGGTTGCCTCGGCCACTTCCAGCAGATTCTGCAGTTCCAGCGCCTCGATCCGGGCCGTGTTGTAGGCCATGCTCTTGTCGTCGAGCCTGGCATTCTCGATACGACCGCGCAGGTCAGCCAGTTTCGCAATACCCTGCTGCATGAACTCCCCGTTGCGGAACACGCCGAAGTGGTTCTGCATCGTGTTCTGGAGCTCCTTGCGCAGGACTGCAACGCTCTCGCCGCCAGACGAATTGTTCAGACGGTCCAGGCGGGACATGGCCTGCTCGATGTCGCTCTCGGAAGCATCGCGCAATTCGATACCCTCGCGCAGGGCTTTTTCGATATAGAGCCCCGAGGCCCGACCGAAAACCACCAGGTCGAGCAGAGAGTTGCCACCCAGGCGGTTGGCGCCATGCACCGACACGCAGGCCACTTCGCCGCAGGCATACAAGCCGGGCACGATGACGTCGTTGCCACTGGCGTCCAGGGTCAGCGCCTGGCCATGGACGTTGGTGGGAATGCCGCCCATCATATAGTGACAGGTGGGGACCACCGGAATCGGTTCCTTGACCGGGTCGACATGGGCAAAGGTACGCGACAATTCGCAGATACCCGGCAGGCGGCTTTCGAGAACTTCCTCCCCCAGGTGATCCAGTTTGAGCAGTACGTGATCGCCCTCGGGACCACAGCCACGGCCCTCGATAATCTCCAGTACCATCGAACGCGCCACCACATCGCGGCCGGCCAGGTCCTTGGCGTTGGGCGCATAGCGCTCCATGAAACGCTCACCATCCTTGTTGATGAGGTAACCGCCCTCGCCACGGCAGCCCTCGGTCACGAGGGTACCCGCACCGGCGATGCCAGTGGGGTGGAACTGCCACATCTCGATATCCTGAACCGGGAAACCGGCGCGCAGGGCCATGCCAATGCCGTCACCGGTATTAATGTGGGCGTTGGTGGTTGAGGCGTAGATGCGCCCTGCCCCGCCGGTGGCGAACACGGTTGCCTTGGATTTGATGTACACGGTTTCGCCGGTTTCTATACAGATGGCCATCACACCGACTACTGCACCATCCTGGTTCTTGACCAGGTCCGTGGCAAACCACTCGTTGAGGAAAACCGTGTTGTTCTTCATGTTGCCCTGGTACAGGGTGTGCAGCAGGGCGTGGCCGGTGCGGTCTGCCGCGGCACAGGTCCGCGCCGCCTGGCCACCCTCGCCGTAATTCTTGGACTGTCCTCCAAAGGGGCGCTGGTAGATGCGCCCCTCCTCGGTACGTGAAAATGGCAGGCCCATATGCTCGAGCTCAAACACCGCTTCCGGCCCCACGCTGCACATGTACTCGATGGCGTCCTGGTCGCCGATATAATCGGAGCCCTTGACTGTGTCATACATATGCCAGCGCCAGTCGTCGTTGGGGTCGTCGCTGGCGATCGCGCAGGTGATCCCGCCCTGGGCGGACACCGTGTGCGAACGGGTGGGGAACACCTTGGAAATTACCGCGGTTTTGTAGCCAGACTGGGCCAGTTGCAGGGCCGCGCGCATACCGGCGCCGCCTCCGCCGACGATCACGCCATCAAACGAAATAGTACGAAGAGCAGCCATAACTTAAAAACCCCACAGAATCTGGATGCCCCAGACGACATACGTGAACATGATAATGGCGCAGGCCACCTGCACCAGCAGGCGCAGTACATTGCCGGTAGTGCCCATCAGGCGCTCGGTGAGGTAGTCGGTGACGACCGCCCACAGACCAACCCAGGCGTGGATGCCCAGCGAAAACAGCGCCAACAGGCTGAACACCCTCATCCAGGTCTGGGAGTAGAGCTCCTTCCAGGCCGCGTAGTCGACGCCGCCGAGGAGCACGAAGCCCACCACGAGGAAATAAGCCAGCAGGATGACAGCCGTGACTCGCTGCATCAGCCAGTCATAGAGGCCGGATCGGCCCATACTCGTTACTGCAGTTACCATATCCAAATCCCCGCAAGCAGTATCAGTGCGACGGACACCGCCAGGACTATCTGCGCCCCCCGGGTGCCGCCCTCCATTGTCTCACCGACCCCAAGGTCCATGATCAAGTGCTTTACGCCAGCGACCGAATGGTAGATCAGCGCGGCCACCACAGCCCAGATGACCAGTTTCGCCAGCGGACTGGCCAGACAGTCCTGCAACTCGGCGAAGCTCTCGGGGCTGGCGAGGCTGGCATCCAGGGCCCAGATGAGAACGGCGATGCCGGCAAAGAGGAATACGCCTGAGGCGCGGTGTGCGATGGACGTCCATGCGGTGATGGGCAGCCGCATGGTACCTATATCCAGGTTAACGGGACGCTTGTCTTTCACTTTAGGGCACCATAATTTTGACGCCCGGTTGGGCGGTTAATCGGTTAGAGCCGGAAGCGCTTCGACGGCCCGGACGCCAAGCTCCCAGCCAATCAAAACGCGCCAAATTATAAGGACTTACCTTCCTAATTACAAACTTGTTACGAAAACTGCCACCCCGGGAAGGTGCTTTAATGGCAGCGCCTCATTCTAGTGCAATTTTCCAGCCGGGGGATTGCCGACTTTAGTCGCAAACAGGCATTGGATCGGGGCAAATAGACCCCGATCAATTGACAAAAACGCGGGAAACTCTATAGTGGGACGCCCATCTTTTTGACATCCCAGGATCTCCCATGAGTGACAAAAAAGCCCTTCTTACCGTCGACGGCCTGGACGCGCCGATCGAGCTGCCTATTTACTCCGGCACTCTCGGCCCCGACGTGGTGGACGTCGGCGCACTTACCGGCAAGGGAATGTTCACCTATGACCCGGGTTTTGTCTCCACGGCCGCCTGCGAGTCACAGATCACGTTCATTGACGGCAACAAGGGTATTTTGCTGCACCGCGGTTACCCGATTGAACAGCTGGCAGACGAGTCAGATTATCTTGAGACCTGCTACCTGCTGCTCTACGGAGAGCTGCCCAGCAAAGCAGAGAAGACACGTTTCGTCAGCACGGTGCACCGGCACACCATGGTTCACGAGCAGATCCGCACGTTCTTCAACGGTTTCCGCCGCGACGCTCACCCCATGGCGATCATGTGCGGTGTGGTCGGTGCCCTTTCGGCCTTCTATCACGACTCGCTGGATATTTCAGATGACAACCACCGCCAGGTCGCCGCATTCCGCCTGATCGCAAAGATGCCAACACTGGCGGCCATGAGTTACAAGTTCTCCACCGGTCAGCCCTTTATGTACCCGGACAACAAACTGAGCTATTCCGAAAACTTCCTGCACATGATGTTTGGCAATCCCTGTGAGCCGAGCAACATCAGCCCGGTGCTGGCACGAGCCATGGACCGCATCTTCCTGCTGCATGCCGACCATGAACAGAATGCGTCCACCTCCACGGTGCGCCTGGCGGGTTCTTCCGGGGCAAACCCCTTCGCCTGCATCGCGGCGGGCATCGCTGCGCTGTGGGGGCCGTCTCACGGCGGGGCCAATGAAGCCGTGCTTGAAATGCTCGAGGAGATCGGCGATGTCTCGCGCATCGACGAGTTTGTCGCACGGGCCAAGGACAAGGACGACCCCTTCCGCCTGATGGGTTTCGGCCACCGGGTCTACAAGAACTTCGACCCCCGGGCCAAGGTGATGAAAGAGGCCGCCGACGACGTACTTGCCGAACTTGGCATCGACAACGATCCCCTGCTGTCCATAGCCAAACGGCTGGAAGAAATCGCCCTGAACGACGAGTACTTCATCGAGAAGAAGCTCTACCCCAATGTCGATTTTTACTCCGGCATCATCCTCAAGGCCATCGGTATCCCCACCAGCATGTTCACGGTCATTTTCGCCGTGGGCCGCACCGTCGGCTGGATCGCTCACTGGAACGAAATGATTTCCGGCAGTTACCGGATCGGTCGCCCGCGCCAGCTCTACACCGGCTACAAGCAACGGGATTACGTGTCGCTGGACAAACGTTGAAAACAGACCGGCTGAGCAGATCAAGGGCCGCCTCGCGGCCTTTTTTCATGCCTGGACCGATATCCAGTAATTACCCCATTCAGGGAGCAAGCCACACATGAGCGACATCGTGATCAGCGGCACAGGCCTCTTCACTCCCACGGAGTCTATAAGCAACGAAGAGCTGGTAGCCTCGTTCAACGCCTATGTCGAGATTTTCAACACAGAAAACGCCGACGCCATTGCCGCGGGGGATATCGCTCCCCTGCAGCCCTCCTCCGCTGAATTCGTGGAAAAGGCCTCCGGCATCAAGTCTCGCTACGTGATGAACAAGGACGGCATTCTCGACCCGCGACGGATGGTTCCCCGGCTGCCCGAGCGCCCGAACGATGCGCAGTCTATCCAGTGCGAAATGGCGGTCGCGGCTGCCCAGGAAGCCATGTCCCAGGCCAACAAAACCGCATCGGATATCGACATGGTGATCGTCGCCGCCTCGAATATGCAGCGAGCCTACCCGGCCATGGCGGTGGAAATCCAGGACGCCCTGGGTATCGAGGGCTTCGGCTTCGACATGAACGTGGCCTGCTCATCCGCCACCTTCGGAATTCAGCAGGCTCGGGACGCGATCCAGTCCGGCAGCGCCAGTTGTGTGCTCATGGTCAACCCGGAAATCTGCAGCGGCCACCTGAATTTCCGCGATCGGGATTCACACTTTATTTTTGGTGACGTCTGCACAGCGGTTATTGTGGAAGCCGCCGCCACTGCCACTTCCGGCGAGCAGTACCAGATTGTCGACAGCAAACTGCAAACCATTTACTCCAACAACATCCGCAACAATTTCGGTTTCCTCAACCGCGGTGACGAATCCGGTGTCGGGGAACGTGACAAATTGTTTGTCCAGGAAGGTCGCAAGGTATTCAAGGAGGTCTGCCCGGCGGTTGCCTCGCAGATATCCGGGCAACTCGACAAACTGGGCATTGCCCCCGGGCAGGTGAAGCGCTTCTGGCTGCACCAGGCGAACCTGAGCATGAACCAATTAATCTCGAGGCGGGTACTGGGCCGGGAAGCCACGGAGGCCGAGGCCCCCACTATTCTCGACGAGTATGCCAACACGAGTTCGGCCGGTTCGGTCATCGCTTTTCACAAACACCGGGCAGATTTTAAATCAGGCGAAATCGGTGTGCTGTGCTCTTTCGGCGCCGGTTACAGCATCGGCAGCGTTATTCTCAGGAAGATCTGAGTCGTCAGGACACCGGGCCCAGCAGCTCACCCAGTGCCCCCAGCAGCTCATCGCATTGCTCATCGGTGCCGATGCTGATACGCAGATGCTCATCGATCCGCGGCTTGTCAAAGTAGCGCACGATAATGCCCCTGGCACGCAGTGCGGAAAACAAGTCACGCGCCGCCCTGTCAGGATGCCTGGCCAGAATAAAATTCGCCGCCGAAGGCAGTACCTCAAAGCCCAGCTTCACCATAGCGGCCGACAATCTCTCGCGACTGGCTATCACTCGCCCGCAGGCGTGCTCGAAATAGGCCTCATCTCCCAGGGCTGCAACCGCGGCATGCTGGGCCAGCGCGTCCAGCGGATATGAGTTGAAGGAGTTCTTTACTCGCTGCAGGCCATCGATGAGCGCCTGGCTGCCCATCGCGACGCCCACGCGCAGCCCCGCAAGCGCCCAGGATTTCGACATGGTCTGGACAACCAGCAGGTTGTCGAACTCCGGTATCAGTTTGGTAGCGGACTCACCACCAAAATCAATATAGGCCTCATCGATGACCACCACGCTATCGGGGTTCTGCTCGAGCAGCTGTCGAACCGACGCAAGCCCGAGCAGTATACCGGTAGGTGCATTGGGATTGGGAATGATGATAGCGCCGTTGTCGCCCCGGTAGTCCTCCGGGTCAACCCGGAAATCCGCAGTCAACGGCACTGTCCGCCAGCGCACCCTGTAAAGATCGCACCAGACCGGGTAAAAGCTGTAAGTGATGTCGGGGAACAACAGGGGCTTGTCGTGCTTCAACAGGGCCAGGAAAACATGGGCCAGCACTTCGTCGGAACCGTTACCGACAAACACCTGCTCGGGCCGCAGGGCGTTGCGATCCGCAAAAGCCTGCCTGAGCTCGGTTGACTCGGGGTCAGGGTAGCGGCGCAGCGTATCCGCGGACACCGCGGCGATGGCTTCCAGGACGCGGGGTGACGGGGGATATGGAAGCTCATTGGTGTTGAGCTTGACGAGCTTGTCGAGTCGGGGCTGCTCGCCCGGGACATAGGGCGTCAGCCGCCCGACTACATCGCTCCAGTAACGGCTCATGGCATACTCGCAATAGTGGCGTCCCCTAGGGGGTTCGAACCCCTGTTACCGCCGTGAAAGGGCAGTGTCCTGGACCACTAGACGAAGGGGACGCAAGGCCGGAAAACCGGGTCTCCGGAAGCGCGCTATTGTACCCAAGCAACAAAGCAATGCAACAAAGGGGGGTGACGCATCAGAAGGTGGCGCGCAGGCCTATCGAGTAATTGATACCCGGTTGCCAGTTCTCGTAGGTCAGGCCACCCTGGGTCCACTCGATTCTGGTATCGAAGATATTGCCCGCCTTGGCCTCCACCTCGAAATCGTACTTCTTCCACGGGAATTCATATTTGAACAGCAGGTCAACGACTCCCCTGCCCTCCTCAATGATATCGGGCGCATTGTTGTCACCGACCAGGATGATCCGTTCATCCGTGTAGTTGTACAGTACGCTTCCGGTCACACCCAGATCGTAATCCGAGTAGGACAGCAGCAGGTTGCCCAGCCAATCGGACTGACCGGTCATCTTGCGCTCGTTGGAGTACAGCGGAGCGATCTGGCGGCCCCCGGTGAGGGGCACATCTGCGGCTGTCTCCCCGGTGCCGAGCAGGGTCACCTTGGAGTCGATATATGACACGTTCATGGACAGGTTGAAACCGTTCCACATGGGATCGAGACCGAACCACTCTCCCAGGGGCAGTTCCTTGCGCAGGTCATATTCCACGCCTTTCAGTTCCGCCTTGTCGGCATTGAACCAGGTGTAGATATCCCCCTGGGCCTGAACCTTGGCCAGCTCGATGGGGTTATCGAATTCCTTGTAGAACAGGCCCAGCGACATCTCGTCCACAGCGCCGAAGTACCATTCCCAGCGGGCGTCATAGTTGTTCAGGTCCGCAGGCTCCAGGAAGACGTTGCCGCGGTACAGGTTCTGGTCCTCGGGGTTGCGCAGGGTGGAACCCGTGATCTCCAGCAGGCTGGGTCGGTTGACTGTCTCCGAGTAGGCAAAGCGCACCTGCATGTTCTCGATAAATTCCCAGGTGACCGACACTGCCGGCAGCGAGTCCTTGTAGCTGTTCTGCACCTGGTTATCCGTACCCGGCTCGGTGTTGCCACCCCAGGCGTCGGCCTCGATAGTGGTGTCTTCCCGGCGCACGCCCGCCTGCACTCGCACCGAGGCCAATACCTGCGCATCCAGGGCGCCGTAGTAGCCCTCCACTTTCTCCTTCGATCTGGCGAAGGGAAAAATACCACTGGCGTTGGCCGCGCTGTTACTGAAATCCCGGATGCTGACGTACTGGTCAATCCAGTTCTGGTCACTGAACAGCTGGCTTGGGGTTTCCAGCGGCACATAATCAGGTGCCCGGGACGTGATATCAAAGCGGAACAGACGATCGTTGCTCTTGCGGGTCCGGTCATAGTCGGAGTAGCCGGCAGTGAACACGGTGTCGATGTTCAGTACGGTGAACGGCACTTCGAAATCGAAACCGTACTCATTGATGCTGTCCTTTAACTTGCTGTAGCTCCTTTCGGGCGCCTGGTAGACATCTCGCAGGTCGCCCGCCGCCTGGCTGCCGGAGTACACCATCTCCATCAGGCCGTCGTTGTTTTCCGCGTAGGTATAACTGCGTACATCCGGCGCATCCCGCTTGCCGGTGCCATCGATCGCCCGCCATTCGAACAGGGTGTCATTCAGGAATGGCAGGTAGTGGCTGCCGGACAACTGGTAGGATTCGATCTGGTTTTCAGTCCACTCCAGCAGGTAGCTCTCGACAGGGGTGCCGTTGTCGACGTTATCCTCGCTCGAGAGGCCCTTGTCCTGCTGCACCTGGTCGGTAGTCTGCTTCAGCTTGGCCGCCGTGAACATGACCGAGTTGTTTTCATCAACTTCGAGACCGACATTACCGAAAGCGCTGATATCGATGTTTTGGGTGGTGATGAAGCGGTCGTATTGCACCGTCTGGTTACTGCCGCCGTCCACCCCGGTGAACTCGTAGCGCCTGAAATCCTTGTCGGTGTTGACCCAGCGATTACTGTACTTATAGTTGCCGATCAGGCCGAGCACCATCCCATTGTCGAACTCGAAGCGCTTGCCCCCCTCTGCTTCACCGGTGTAGAAGGGCTTCATGGTTTTTTCGTAGATATCCCAGGTATTGTAGAAACCGGCACCCAGGTTCGCGCGCTCCGGATAGACTGTATCGTCGAACTCTTCGGTGGTCAGTTGCTGCACGGGGGTAGGAATAGCCCGGGTACCGTCGTCATAACCCCAGTTGTCCTTGTCGCCGCCTGCATAGGTCAGGCCGTCCCCGTCGGTGGTCTTGGAGTTCCCGCCGACATTGAGTTTCATGATCAGGTAGTCTTCATCTGGTGTCGTCTTGGTGCGGATATCCACCACGCCGCCGGAGAAATCGCCGGGATATTCAACTGAATAGGTCTTCTGCACCAGCAGGCTCTTGACGATATTATTGGGAACCAGATCCAGCGGCACGGTCTTCTGGAAAGGCACCGGGCTGGAGATACGCGCCTTGTTGAGCAGCGTCGACGAATAGCGCTCACCCAGGCCGCGCACGTACACATACTTGCCACCTACGAGACTGAGTCCGGCCACCCTGGAAAGGGCTGCACCCACGTTGGTCTCCGGCACGAAATTGAGATCTTCCGTGCTGAGCACATTGGAAATCTCCGAGGTATCGCGCTTTTCCTCCGGTATGAATTCGCCGAGCACGAACACTTCCTCGACCTGCACGTCCGGGGCGGCATTTTCGATCCCGGGCTCCTGCGCCAGGATCACCGGCGCATGAATCCCGAGGGCCGAAACAGCTGCCGCACTTAATAGTTTTCGCTTCATTGTCCTATCTCTCTCCACCTGTAAGAAACCCGTTCTTTGCCAGGTAAACGGCCCGCGCCCCGCCGTAGCAGACAGCCGCTGTCGACCATTCGAATCCTGTGTCGAAGGGGCGAACATCGATGCCAGCCCCTGTCTTGCTTGCTTGCCAGTCTCGGTTACAGGCCGAATACCCAGGCCCCTTTCCAGCTTGCGAAGTCAGAGCCGATCGCGTTGTTCTGCTCGAAGAAGCCGTTGTTGGGCAGCGACGTTGCAGACGGCAAAGACCCGTCCTGGGTCAAGTTCGGCGCACCGTCCAGGTAGTTCTGTACCTCGGGGTCGACACCGCCCGATACCGTGGCGCAGCCGAAAGACACGCCAGCCAGGTTGATGTCAGTGCCCAGCAGGGCGACCGATTCCCCGGCCACCTCGAAGCAGGTGGCCGAACCACTCACCAGGGAGTTGTAGATATCGGCACCGGTGCCCCGGCGCAGCAGGATGCCGCGTTCACCCGAATTCCCCAGGATCGACATGTTGGCGATGGTCGGATTGGAGCGCGGCAGGGCATTTTCGTCACCCTCGCGGTTATCCGCCTCGATGCCATTGTCACCGGCGTCGTCAGCCTGGACGATCTGCACATACTGGACGTTACCGGTCCAGCCGTCGGTCCAGTCCATGGAGTCGTCAGCATTACCGCTGAGCACGACGTGCTTGAGGTTGACCGCGCCGCCGAACATCTCGATGCCGTCGTCCAGGTTGTTGTGCACCTGGATATAGTCCACCGTGGTGCCCGAGCCGACGCCCTGGAAGGCGATGCCGTTGAGCTGGTTCTCGGGGTCGACGTTGGAGCCGGCATACTTGACCACGAGGTACCGCAGCACACCGCTGTTGTCAGCGACGTCGGCACCGCCGAACAGGCCGGAGTTCGCCTCACCTTCCTTGGTACAGGCCGCCGTGCCGCCCTGGGCGCCTTCCGGACAGTCGTTGATAGGCGCGTTACCGTTGATCACCAGGCCGCCCCAGAGACCGCGAGCGTTGCCCAGGTCGGCGCCGCCCTGGATGTCCTCGATGGCCGTGAGGGTTACCGGCGACATGTTGGTACCGAGGGCGCGAATTCTGGAACCCCGTGAAATGACCAGGAAGTCCGCATCGTCATCGCCGATGACCGTGGTGCCGGACTCGATGGTCAGCACCGCCGAGTCGACATTGTCACCGCCCACCACGACCTTGCCGTCGAGCACGTAATAGTTGCCACGGGTCAGGGTCATATCTGACACGATGGTGCCGGACAGGGTACAGCTGGGCGTGCCGGCAATGCTGGGACCTTCGGTGGTCCCCGCGGGGCATCCTGCCACCGGCGGGGTGGTATCGGGCATGCCGACAGTCCAGCCCGCTACCCAGTCATTGGCCGCATCCTGCACCGCGCCGATGTAGTCCGTGTCATCGAAGAATGTATCGCCAGACAGGTTGGCGGGAGTTACCCCGCCGCCCTGCTGGTTCACATTGCTGGAATCCAGCCACGCCTGGGTGTCAGCGTTGTCATCTGATACAGTGACTGCGCAACCCAGGGACACACCATCGAACTCGATGTCGGTACCCAGCAGGGCCTGCGATTCACCAGAGACCTCGATGCAGCTCGCGCTCCCATTGACATAGCTGTTGTAGACGAAGGCCCCGGTGCCGCGACGCAAGAGTATGCCCCTTTCGCCACTATTGCCGTTGATCGTCATGTTAGCGATGCTTGGCATCGAGCGCGGCTGGGCATTTTCATCGCCCTCGCGGTTGTCAGCCTCGATGCCGTTGTCGCCCGCATCGTCGGCCTGGTCGATCTGGACATACTGTACCTTGCCCTGCCAGCCATCGGTCCAGTCCATTGAGTCGTCGGCGTTGCCGGTCAGTACCAGGTACTTGACGTTGACATTACCGCCGAAGAACTCGACGCCGTCATCCAGGTTGTTGTACACCTGCACGAACTCGACCGATGTGCCGGAGCCGACGCCCTGGAAGGCGATACCGTTGAGCTGATTCTCGGGGTCCACGTTAGAGCCCGCGTACTTGACCACCATGTATTTGAGACTACCGCTGGAATCGGTGGGTTCATCGCCGCCGAACAGGCCGGAGTTGGCCTCACCTTCCTTGGTACAGGCAGCAGTGCCACCCTGGGCGCCCTCAGGACAGTCGTTGATGGGGGCGTTGCCGTTGATCACCACGCCACCCCAGAGACCGCGAGTTGTCTCGTCGGCGTTGCCCAACAGATCATCGATACCTGTAAAGGTAACCGGTGCGTTGCGGGTACCGTTGACCACCAGCCTGGAGCCGCGGGAAATCACCAGGAAATCGCTGCTGGTACCGCCGTACACTGTGACACCGGACTGCACGGTGAGGGTTGCGGAGTTCTGGTTGTCACCACCGACCACCACCTTGCCCACCAGTTCGTACAGATTGCCGGAGGTCAGGGTGATATTGGCGGTGATTTCGCCCGTCAGCGCACACACCCGGGACCCGGCAACCTGCCGGGATGCCTCTTCGGTACCTGCCGGGCAACCCAGGGAGGGCGTGCCGGGGTTGCTTACCGAACCGGCTACCGTCCAGCCGGCTGTCCAATTGGAACCGCCGAAGGCGCCGACATAATCCACCGCTTCAAAGAAAGAATTACTGGTGGGAACCGCGCTGACGTCGCCGCCGTCCTGGGACACCTCATCGGCGCTGTCGAGATAGGCGCTTACTTCACCGCTGTCGTCACCCGTCACGGTCTCGGCACAGCCGAAACTGGTGCCGCCGATGGTCAGGTCGGAACCGAGCAATCCCAGTGACTCGCCCTCTACCCGCAGGCAGGAGCCGGATCCGGTGACGATCGAATTGGTCAGGAACAGGCCCGTGCCGCGACGCAGGCGCAGGCCGTTTTCGCCGGCATCGCCATAGCCCGACAGATTGCTGATGTAGGGCATGGACCGCGGCTGGGCATTCTCGTCGCCCTCGCGGTTGTCTGCCTCGATGAGGTTGTCGCCACCGTTTTGCTGCTCCAGGTAAACGAACTGCACGGCGCCCTGCCAGCCGTCGGTCCAGTCCATGGAGTCATCCGCGTTGCCGGTGAGCACCACGTGGCTGGCGTTGACCGTACCGCCAAAAAATTCGATACCATCATCGAGGTTGTTGTGAACCTGGACGTAGTCGACCGTGGTGCCGGAGCCGACGCCCTGGAAGGCGATTCCGTTAAGCTGATTTTCCGGGTCCACATTGGAACCGGCATAACTCACGACCACGTAGGTCAGCACGCCGGAATTGTCATCTGGCTGATCACCGCCAAAGGTGCCGGAGTTGGCCTCACCCTCCTTCGTGCACTGTGCGGTGCCACCCTGGGCGCCTTCCGGGCAGTCGTTGATTGGCGCGTAGCCATTGATGACGAGCCCGCCCCAGAGCCCGCGAGCGCTGGACTCGACCGGGCCCATTACTGCCTCAAAGGCGGTGAAATTGATCGGCTGCTCCGCAGTGCCTGCGGCGTTGATCTGGCAGCCTTGTTCGATGATGATGAAATCGGCCGAGCTGCTGCCGGTAATGACCGCCCCGGGGGCGATATCAAGCACGCATTCCTGGGCCTGGACGGCCTGTGAGCCGAGTATTGCCATGGTGGCCGAGACTGCCGTGTATATGCTGCATTTTTTCATGTCCCCAACTCCCTAGTTCCGGGTGACGCGCAGGGCGCCGCCTTCGATGCGAAATACGAAATCATTACCCAGCTTGAGTCCTGCAGGGTTAAGGGCACCGCCAGGCAGAACAGACACGTCTATGATGTAGATGGGCTTGCCTGCGGGCGTGGTCTCTCCGGAATCGTAGATGGCATCGCTCAGAGATGAGGGGATCACAGACGCGATCGTGTCGCCGTCCGGCGGCTGGGGGGGGTCGACGGGGTCATTGGGATCGGGCCCGCCACCATCTGGGGGTATGACTATCTTTCCCGGTGAAACGTTGCTGGAGGATCCACCACAGGCAGTGAGTGTAGACACCAGGCCCAGCAGGCATAGCGCCAGCAATAACTGCTTGATTCTAGATTCAGACGTCATCTTTAACCCCTAGTTTGTTGATTGCTGTAAACGGCGCTGATCGCCAGTGCACCGATTGCGGCAATCCTAGAGGGCGAAGATGACAACCTGGTGAATATCAGGTTGCAGTTTTGTGAAGCGTCTGCGTACGCTGTATGGCAATGTCGCACGCTGGCGCACAGCGCCAAGCATCGCCGTGGTTCAAGTGCCGCCTCGGCTCAGAACGAGCACTTGGACCTGGCCAGGTGCTAAAAGAACTGCTCAGGAATGGCTGGGGATGATCGAAACTGACGGGCGCGGCGCAAGCGCGCCAGGGGATGGCTGGCTACAATGATACGGTGACGTTGCGAAAACCCTGCTCACGACACAAAGCGCTGGCAACGAATTCCTCCAGACGGTCGTTCACCTGCTGCAAATCGTCAGACGCGAGGGAAAACATCAGTCCATCGTAGTAGCCCAGCGCCTTGGCCAGGATGGTGTCATGCTCGCTCTTCTCGAAGCCGTCCAGGACACTGTGCGTCAGTTCTCCATACTCGTCTTCGCTGAGATAACCCAGGGACTGCTCGGCGAGCACGCAGGCCAGCTGCCGCGACGCATGAAATTCTTCAGGCGCGAGGGATAGTCCCCAGGCACTGCGGCCCGCAAGCATAACCAGTAAGACAATCACTGCTCCACGCAATCTCATAGATACCCCTGCAACTCACTATGTCGACGCTGATTTGTCGTCGCCAGCCGCCACACTAATTCGATTACATGACAGCAATATGACAGTTTGTTGAAGTTAGCGCTGAGGAAGGCTCAAAAGACGTCGCCAGACCGGGATTTCGGTCAAAAATCCAAATATGAATCTTTTATGACAAAGGTGGTAGCGGGCGACTTGTTCGCGTTACAGTTGTCTTAACCCAAGAGCAAGCACACTCATTTGACAGTTTGATGACAATCTCAAAAAAATTTGTGTAAGCCGCTCCGGAGGTTATAAAGGAGGCACGATTATGAAAAAGCGAATATTTGCCGCTATGGCCCTCTCACTTGCCGCGACCGGCAGTACTGCGGACAACACGTCCCGCGACTGCATGCTTGAGGGCACGGTGCAGAAACAACAGGGTGCAGGCGACACGGGCCAGGAGGTGAACGTAAAGTTTCATTCCGTTTCCAAATATGACCAGGACTCAAGCTGTCGCGTGCGTCGCGGCGAAAAGATGGAATTCAAATTGCCAGCCGACCCGCGGCTAAAAGATGCCGACCCAGGGAGCTCTGTAAAGTATCGCTATCAGACAGATAGCGACGGGACTGCCAAAACCGAATTGATAAGCATCGGCACCTGATACCGGTCCCCGCCGGGGCGGGGCCTGTAATACAAAGGCCGCCGCGTATTCCCCAACTGTGGTCTACGTTGCGGCCCTTGACGTTACAGGCGTCAGGCCCTAGTACTTGAAGTTGGTATCGATCATGAAGCGGTTGTACTCGAGAGCACCGCCTTCATCCTTGAAGGTCTTTTCCCCCGCCTTGTTATCGATATACCAGGTAAAGGCCAGGCTCCACTGCTTGTTGATACCGTAACCGCCGCTCAGCTTGGACCCCTTGCCATCTGTACCACCGCCAGCGAAGTCGGAATCACTCACCAGTCCGAATGCCGCGTCGGCCTCTAGATCCTGGTATTCATAGGCCAGCTGCCAGGTACCCTCGCCACTGACCTTACCCAGCATTATCCCGGCCATCCATCCTGTATCGTACTCGTCCGGGTCCTGGTTCTGTACATAATCGCCGTAGATGCTGAGAGGCTGCTCAAAGAGGCTCATCACCAGTTGCGCTGACAGCTCCAGCAGTTCGTAATCGTACTCATAGACATCGACGCCATTTTCCACGACGACCGAGTTGCCAAAGAAACCGTCGTCGTAATAGGACTCATTTCCCTTGACCGGAATATCGAAGTAGCCCGCGGCCGCCACCAGGTTGGCGCCGGCTATATCGAAGGTCACCCCACCCTGGAGGCCCCATGCCACTTCATCGTTGGATGCCCTGCTGTCGCTCTCCAGCCAGTCCACGAGACCGGTTGCAAAGAAGTGTTCGCTGTTCCAGCCCGCATTGAAGCCCTCCGGGCGCCAGTCACCATCCCACAGCATGGCGGTCTTTTGCGGGGTAAACAGAGGATTCTTGAATTTGCCCGCCTCGACATAGGTGTTCTCTATAGGCAACCACCTGGCGTAAGCGAGATCCAGGTTGATCTGCTTGGAGCTGTTGCCGGCCCCCAGGGTCTGGTTGGATGAAACGGGATCGCCGTTGCCGGTTGCCAGGCCGAAGCCCACCGTTACATCGTCAGGCAGGGTCGCGATGATTTCAGGACGGGCGCGAATCCGGTTGCGGTCCCGGGTCTGGGCGCCGTCTACATCTATTTCCTCATAGCGGTAGCGAAAATCCCCTTTCAGCTTGATGTTGTCGGTCCAGGAAGATCCACTGTCCTGTTTTTTCACCAACGCCAGGTCTTCCCTGGTACCCTCAAGCTGGGTGACGGTCGCATTGCTTTGCTCACGCAGCTGGTTATTTTCCGCCTCCAGTGCACTGAGCCGCTGAGCCATGGCCGCAAATTGCGCCTTGAGTTCGTCGAACTCGGCTTCGCTCACATTTGCGAATGCAGGTCCGCTACCAGCCAGAGCGGCGGCGACCGCGACAGCAAGAAATTTCTTCATGTTTGTTCCCCCCGATAATGGTCATGGATGCACTGTTGGGTGCATTGGGGGCGAAGCTTACTGGCTAAATATGACGGTTTTATTACAGGGAGTGCCGTACCTGGACTACCCGGGAGTGCTTTTTCAGTGCCTGAACCCCTGATGGGGCTCGATCTGTCATATCATTGTCATGGAACCCGGGCCGGATCAGGCTCAGGGGAGGGACTTTGCGATGGATAATACACGGGTCATCAGGCAAATATACCTACGAGCACATAACTGACCGACACCACGACCACGACTTCAACGGCAAGGACAAAGCCCGTCACCCTGGGCGCCCTGCCCCTCAACTCTTTTTGGGCTGCCTGTAAATTCATTATCACTCCTGCTGTATGATATCTTTTGTATACACATAGTATAGCCTGCAAATAAGTCAAGACAAGGTATATACATGTGCTAAAATACCATTTCTTTCCGCTTAACAATCAAGATGTTGGAATGTCCAAGACCAAGCTGCTGAACATCCGCATCGACCCAGAGCTGAAGAAAAAAGCGAAAAAGCTCGCCGAGGCCGACGGCCGCTCACTGTCCAACTGGGTTACAAACCTCATCTCGAGCAGGGTAAAGGAAGCGGAGAAAAAGGACCCGAAAGGGGGTAAAAAAGACTAGGGCATCACGCCGGCCAGGAGCTGTGTCGTTCCCTGATCTCCTCGATACTGAGGTGGCGTACGTCACTGCCCTCCACCAGATAGATCACCTCTTCGCAGAGATTGACCGCATGGTCGCCTATGCGTTCGAATGCCCTGGCACAGCTGTTGACCCGCAACATGTTCTTCACGCGTTGGGGCTGCTCCATCATATGGGTCATCAACAGACGGGTCAGTGTCTTGAACTCCCGGTCAATTTCCGGGTCCCGTGCGATAATCGCAACCGCACCGTCGACATCGAGGCGGGCAAATGCGTCCAGCGCACCGCGCAACATGTCACTGGCTCCCTGGCCCAGGTGCTGCGGCTCGCTGCAGTAGGACTCCCTGTCCCGCCCGTCCGCAAGCTTTCGTGCCATGCGACCGACCTTCGCGGCCTCGTCGCCGATGCGTTCGAGGTTGGCCACCATGCGAATAATAGCCACCACCATACGCAGGTCCCGGGCCGCGGGTTGCCGACGGGCCAGAATGTCGGTGCACTGGGCACTGATCTCCAGCTCCATCTCATTTACCTGGTGGTCCGAGCGGGCCACCGTCCTGGCCAGCTCCTCGTCACCCTGGACCAGTGCCTCGAGTGCCTGCCTGCATTGCTGCTCCACCAGGCCCCCCATGGTGAGTACGCTGCTTCGCAGCCCCTCCAGTTCGGCGTTGTAGCGCTGGGAGGTGTGTTGCTCCTGAAGTGTATTTTCCATAGGGTCGCTCCGAAGCTGGATCAGCCGAACCGGCCGGTAATATAATTTTCGGTAAGCTCATGCCTCGGCATGGTGAATATCTGCTTGGTATCACCCACCTCGATCAGCTTGCCCATGTGAAAGTAGGCCGTGCGCTGGGACACACGCGCCGCCTGCTGCATCGAGTGGGTGACAATGGCAATGGTGTAATTCTCCCGCAGCTCATCAATCAACTCCTCTATCCGCGCCGTTGCAATGGGGTCCAGTGCTGAGCAGGGTTCGTCCATCAGGATCACTTCCGGGCTGACGGCTATGGCACGGGCAATACACAGCCGCTGCTGCTGCCCGCCGGACAAGCCAGTGCCCGGCTTATCGAGCTGGTCCTTTACCTCATTGAACAGGCTGGCGCGGCGCAGGCTGTCCTCCACAATCTCATCCATCTCCGCCTTGTTGTGGGCAAGCCCGTGAATCCGCGGACCGTAGGCTACATTTTCATAAATGGACTTGGGAAATGGGTTGGGTTTCTGGAAGACCATGCCGACCCGGGCCCGCAGCAGCACAGTGTCCTGGTCCCCGCCGTAGATGTCCTCTCCATCCAGGGCAAACTCTCCCTCAACCCTGCAGATCGGTATGATGTCGTTCATCCGGTTCAGGGTGCGAAGGAATGTGGACTTGCCACAGCCGGAAGGCCCGATCATCGCGATAACCTCATTGCGGCCGATGTCCAGGGAGATATTGGTGATCGCCTGTTTCTCACCATAGAAAACGTTGACGTTGCGCGCTGTCATTTTGGCGTCGTCGACGAACGGCGTGCCGATCGTCTGGTAATCAGCCGGCTCGACATGGTCGCGGATATCCAGCTGGCGCCTGGTCGCTGTCGCGTCTGCAGCGGCCGCACCCTGTTGCTCTGCCCTGTCCATCTTGCTTTCCCCTGCTGTCCAAGACAGCGATTTGACCGCTTCTGTCACATGCATCGATTATACCCGCTTATTTTCTTTCAAAGCGCCTGCGCAGGTATACAGCCAGCGCGTTCATCAGTATCAGGAACCCCATAAGCACCATAATCGCAGCCGAGGTCTTCTCGGTGAAGCCACGCTCCGGGCTGTCCGCCCACAGGTAGATCTGCACCGGCAGAACAGTCGCGGGATCGGTTACCCCCGCCGGCGCGTCCATTATGAAAGCCACCATCCCTATCATCAGCAGGGGAGCAGACTCGCCCAGCGCCTGGGCCATACCGATAATGGAACCGGTCAGGATACCCGGCATGGCAACCGGCAACACATGGTGTATCACGGTCTGCAGTTTTGAAGCGCCCACGCCGAGGGCGGCTTCACGGATCGAGGGTGACACCGACTGGATCGCCGCCCGGGAGGTAATGATGATAGTGGGCAGCGTCATCAGCGAGAGTACAATCCCCCCGACCAGAGGGGCCGAGCGCGGCAATTCAAAGAAATTGATAAACACCGCCAGGCCCAGCAGTCCAAAGACAATGGAAGGTACCGCCGCGAGGTTGTTGATATTGATCTCGATCAGGTCGGTAATACGATTGCGCGGGGCAAACTCCTCGAGGTAGACCGCCGCTGCCACACCGATCGGAAAAGCAATGGCAAAGGTGACCAGCAGGGTAAAGAAAGAACCGTACAGAGCCACCCGGATTCCCGCCATCTCGGGCTCGCGGGAATCGCCCTCGGTAAAAAAGGTGGTGTTGAAACGGGACTCCGTACGACCCTGGTCACGCAGCTGGTCCAACCAGGTCATCTGCAGGTCCTTGACCTTGCGCTCCGACTCCGCAGTCCCTGCCGTTACCTGCCCCTTGAGATAGCTGCCCGCTTCCGAGTGGGCTCGCAACCAGAGTTCACTGCTGTGGCCGATCAACCCCGGATCCGCCAGTACCTTGTCGCGCAGGTCGTACTCGGCGCCTATACTCAGCAGCCGGTACAGCTGCTGTTTCTCCTTGCGTCCTGTTGCCCCGGGAAACATCTCACGCAAACTGGTCTTTATCGCGCCGAGGTAATCCGCTGAGAAAATCTCCTGTTCACTGGCGCCGGGATCCAGCCCCAGCACCTCCTGCGACAGGTCCACGTTGACCTTGATGTAGTGCTGGGTAAAAGCCGGCGCACCCTTGCTGACAATGTCGAACAGCAGGATAAACAGGAAGACGAAGCCGGTAAGAACCGCGAGGCGGCCATACCACTGGAACCGGCGCTCCCGCGCATAGCGCTTTTTGAGTGATGCCTGGATGGCCTCAGTGGCTTTTAACGACTGCTGCTTACTCATATTGTTCCCGGTATTTTCTGACGACATAAAGGGCGATTACGTTGAGCAGCAGGGTAACGAAGAACAGCACTAGACCAAGGGCAAACGCCGCGAGGGTCTTGGGGCTGTCGAACTCCTGGTCTCCCACCAGCAGGGTGACGATCTGTACGGTGATGGTGGTGACGGCCTCCAGGGGATTGATGGTCAACTTGGCCGACAGGCCCGCCGCCATCACCACGATCATGGTTTCCCCGATCGCCCGCGATACCGCCAGCAGGATGCCTCCGACAATGCCCGGGAGCGCGGCCGGAAGAAGTACCTTGCGGATGGTTTCATTCATGGTGGCACCCATCCCCAGGGATGCCTCGCGCAGGGTATCGGGTACCGCATTGATAATGTCATCCGACAGGGACATAACGAAGGGGATGATCATGATGCCCATGACCAGTCCTGCCGCCAAAGCGCTCTCCGATGCCACGTGCAAGCCCAGAGACTCCCCCAGTGTGCGAATAAACGGCGCTACGGTGAGGGCGGCAAAAAAGCCGTAAACCACGGTGGGAACGCCCGCAAGGATTTCCAGCACGGGCTTGGTAACCGAGCGAAACCCCCGGCTGGCATACTCGGACAGGTAGATAGCGGACATCAGGCCGACGGGCACCGCGATAATCATGGCAACCGCTGAAATCAGCAGGGTGCCGACAAACAGCGGGACAAAACCAAACGAGCCCGAAGCGGCCACCTGATCGGCCCGGATAGCCATCTGCGGACTCCACTCGAGCCCGAACAGGAAGTCCACAACAGGGATCGTCTGGAAGAAGCGGATAGCCTCGAACAGTACCGACAGCACGATACCCAGAGTGGTCAGGACAGCGAGAAAGGAACAGCTGAACAGGATCCACTTGAGGATGCTCTCGACATGGTTGCGGGCCCGCAGGGCCGGCCTGATGCGGCGCAGGGCCAGAATCGCGCCGCACAGCGCCACCAGCAGCACCAGCAGGGCCTTGATCAGCCGGCTGGAGGAGACCAGGGCGCTGTAATGTTCGGCGGCCCTGATCTGGGCGGCATCCAGCATGCTGGCGTCGGTAGCGCCACGGGCGTAGCTGACCACCTGGTTGAAGTAGAGTCCCTGCTCGCTGGGCGACATCTCCTGCACGGTCGCGGGCAGGTCGCCTACCACCATGCGCGCCAGGATGCCGTTTTCGAACACCAGCCACAATACCAGCACCGCCATTGCAGGCAGGAGGGCCCACAGCGCCGCCATGTAACCATAATGCTTGGGCAGGGAATGCAGCGCCCGGGCACCGCCCTGCCCCGCCGCGACCGCGTGGGAACGCTTGCGACCCATAAAGAAACTGGCGACCGTCAACAGTAACAGCGCCAGGAAGACCGTCGTTGTATCCATTACAGCCTCAAAAAAACGGCTGCGCCGCCACCGGTGATAACGGAGGTCGGCGCATATTATTTACGCCAGGCGACACAAGGCCCGGCGCCCGGTGACTACAACTGGAGCGGGGTCATGGCCTTGACATCGGCCTGGACCTTTTTGAGCTCCTCATCGGCAAGGGGGATCAGGCCCCTCTCGGGCAGGTAGCCGTCTTCGCCCATAGCCTTGTTGGAGGTGAACTCTACAGCATATTCCTGAATACCGGGAATCTTGCCAACGTGGGCACGCTTGATATAGAAGTACAACGGACGTGAAACCGGATAGTCGCCGCTGGCGATGGTTTCGAAGGTCGGGGTTACGCCATCGACCTGGGAGCCCTGTACCTTGTCGCCATTTTCCTCCAGAAAACTGAAGCCGAAGATTCCCACGGCATTCGGGTTGGCATCGAGTTTCTGCACGATCAGGTTGTCGTTCTCGCCCGCCTCTATATAAGCCCCGTCCTCCCGGATGGCGTAGGCTATGGAATCGAACAGGTCTTCACCCTTTGGCGCCTTACCCTTTTGATCCTGCAGGGCCTGGTAGAAGCCGTCGGGCAGGCCCAGCTTGCCCATGGCCGCCTTTATCTCTGCCACCTTGTCAGCTGACAGGTCCCGCAGGGCCTTGAGTTCGCCTATCGATTTTGCCCCGCCTCCCATGGCCAACTCGGCAAAAGCGTCGCGAGTACCCGATGTCGGGGGGGGACCCAGCACTTCGATGGTCGTGGCAGGCAGCGCCGGATTGACGTCCTTCCAGGTCTTGTTCGGGTTGGCCATCAACTTACCGTCAGGGCCGGGTATATCCTTGGCCAGGGCCAGGTAAACGTCCTTGAGAGAGAGCTCCAGTTTGGGCGCGCTCCTGGCATTTGCCAGGGCGATGCCGTCATAACCGACCAGAACCTCGACGATTTCGGTGACACCGTTATTCTGGCAATCATTGAACTCGCTCTGCTTGATCCTGCGGGAGGAATTGGTGATGTCCGGCGTATTGGCGCCGACACCCTTGCAGAAAAGCTTGAGGCCGCCACCGGATCCGGTGGACTCGATCTTCGGTGTATTGAAGCCGGTGGAGCGGCCGAAACGCTCGGCCACGACAGTGGCAAAAGGGTACACGGTAGAGGACCCGACGATGCTGATGGTATCGCGTCCCGCCGCCTGGGTCGCGGCTGAGCCACCGACGATGGCGGCAAGGGCGACTGCACTCAGAGGAAATTTTTTCACGTGATCTGTACTCCCTGACGATGACTGGAGCGATATTCGGGGCCCGCTCCTGGTACCCGCTGCGATTCTATGCCAGCTTTGTTACGGAATTGTTACAACAGCGGCAGGACCGGGTCACGGACACCGCGACCCGGGCTCCTTGGCGCTATTCCCCAAGTTCTGCAAGGCGACCGTGCCGGACATCCATGCCTCGCACGAGATAGATCACATGCTCGGCGATATTGCTGGCATGATCGCCGATACGCTCGAGACTGCGCAGAGCCCACATTTCGTTGATGATGCTCCCTATGGCCCGCGGGTCCTCCATCATAAATGTCATCAGGCTGCGCAGGGCGCTGCCGTACTCCTTGTCGACGATACTGTCATTTTTGACTACCTCGATCGCGGACTGCACGTCGAGGCGGGCGAAAGCGTCCAGCGAACGGCGCAGCATGTTCGCGACATGGGTGCCAATATGCCGGATCTCGATAAAATGGCTCGGCGAGTTGCCCGCCTCAGACAGCCGCATCGCCTGCCTGGCCACCTTGGCCGCCTCGTCTCCTATGCGCTCCAGGTCGGTATTGACCTTGATAATGGCCACCACCAGCCGCAAATCACTGGCCGCAGGCTGCCGACGAGCCAGGATCGAGGCGCACTGGTCATCGATGGACATCTCCATCTGGTTCACCTCGTGATCCCGGTTAATGATCACCTCGGCCTGGCCACTGTCCATGGTGACCAGCGCCTCGATGGCACTGGCCAGTTGCTGCTCCACCTTGCCACCCATCTCCAGCATATAGTTGCGCAACTCTTCCAGCTCAGTGTTGAACTGGCCGGAAATATGTTGCATGTAATCTTCTTGTTTCAACATCTTCTCTACCACCCTGCTGATAACTGTCGGTTCATCATGCCACGGATGCCCTCACCGGGGGGCGCGTGGCAACTTTGCCCCGGGCAGGAAATACCAGGCTGAAGGAACTGCCCTTACCCAGCTTGCTCTCTATCTGGAGCCGGGCTCCATGGCTTGCCGCGACGTGCTTGACGATAGCCAGCCCCAGGCCGGTGCCACCGCCACTGCTGGCGGATCTGCTGTCCTCCACGCGGTAAAATCGCTCGGTAAGTCGCGGGATATTGCCGGGGTCCACACCTATACCCCGGTCACTCACCGTGAGGTAGTAGCTGCCATCGCGCTGGCTCCAGCTGACCTTTACCACGCTGTCGTCTGCGCTGTACTTGATAGCATTCAGCGCCAGGTTGGACACGGCGCTGTACAACTCGCGGTAATCCCCCGTCACCTTGTGGTCTGCCGCCAGCTCCAGTTCGACCTTGCGCTGCGGGTATGCGGTTCGCAGCTCGTCCTGTAACTCGGCCAACAGGGCCCGTATATCGACCGGCGCGTGCGCTTCGATACCCTGCTCGCTTTCGATCCGCGACAGCCACAGTAGATCCTTGAGCAGGGTCTCCATGCGCTCGGCCTGCTGCAGCATCTGCTGCAGCGGCTTGATATAGACCTGGGGCAATTTGCTCGTATCACTCAGGAATGTTCCCAGGTACCCGCTGATCACGGTCAGAGGGGTGCGCAATTCATGGGAGACGTTGGCAACGAAATCCTTGCGCACTTCCTCCATGCGCACGGCGGCGGTGATATCGCGTATAAACAGCAGCCGATCACCATCGCCAAACCGGGTAATTTCAACCCGCAACCAGCTGCCGCCATCTCCCGAGAGGCGATACTCGAGGGGCTCACCAAATTCGCCGCGATTGAAGTAGCGCAGGAACTCAGGCGCGCGCACCAGGTTCATCAGAGTCTGTCCCCGGTCCCCGGCGCGCAGTCCCAGCAGCGCCTGCGCCGGGTCGTTGAACCATTTCAGCACCCCGTGATCATCGACGATGGCGACGCCGTCGCGCATGGAGGAAAAGGAATCCTGCAGGTAATCAATAGTAGACTGCAGCCGCTGCCGGTCGTCGCGCCCCCGTTTCTGCATCTGGTACATCTGGCTGAGCAGGTCGCCCCAGATGCCGTAGATCTCTGGCGGAGGTTTGCCGGGTGTGCGCAGCCACTGTTGTACCCGGTGCATCTGGTGCAACCAGAAAACCAGCAGGCCCAGCAGGGTGGCGGCCAACGCGAGCAATGCCTGCCCGTAGTACGAGCCTATGCCGGCCGCTGCTGCGAGCAGCAAGCCTACCCTGCCTGCAACAGTGAACCAGCTCATGCGATTGCACCCTCCTGCACTAGGCTATACCGCGGGCCGAGAACCGGTAACCGGTACCCCGCACTGTTTGAATAAGGTTGCTGTAATCGCCCTGCGGGGTTTGGAGGGCCTTGCGCAAGCGGCGGATATGGACGTCGATGGTGCGTTCCTCCACGTAGACGTTGGCACCCCAGACCTGGTCCAGCAGCTGCCCGCGGGTATAGGCCCGCTCCGGATGGGACATGAAAAACTGCAACAGTTTGAACTCCGTGGGACCCATTTCCACCGGGTCCTCTCCGATCAGCACCCGCCGGCTCTCCCCGTCCAGCACCAGCTCGCTGACCTGCATTCGCTCGTTCGCGGGACCGCCCCCGCTGCGCCGCAGCAGTGCCCGGACCCGGGCGATGAGTTCCCGGGGGGCGAACGGTTTGGTGATGTAGTCATCGGCGCCCACATCCAGACCCTGAATGACATTGTCCTCGGCGGTCTTGGCCGTGAGCATGATGACGGGCAGGTCACGGGTGGTGTCGCCGCGCTTCAGGCGACGCAGCATTTCCAGCCCGCTGCCGCCGGGAAGCATCCAGTCCAGCAGCACGATGTCAGGGCGCTCATCCACAACCTGTGTGTAGGCATCGTGGATATTGTCGGCCTCGATACAACGGAATTCCGCGATCTCCAGCGCCATGCGCAGCATATCGCGAATCGCCGTTTCGTCATCCACCACCAGCACGGTTGATTCATTCATTGGTCATTTTCCCCATCCGGCTTTTGAGTGGCCCTATTAGATGATGAAATTATGACAATAAAGTGACAAACCCCTGTTAATACAAGGCGCTAGCGCAGGCTCGCATTGATATTGACCAGCATTTTGTTGCCCGGGCAGAGCTCGCCCTCTTCCAGCTGGTTCAGCGGCCTGTGGGAGGTTTCCAGCACATCGTGCAGGTCCCGGGAGTTCTTGTCCAGGTAGATCAGCCCCGTCAGGATCGTCCCTTCTGCCTGGTGATCCATCAGCGCCATCATCGCGGAGCGCCGGTCAAAGGGATTCAGTGTATCCGCATCCTCGTACAGCCGCAGTACGGATCCGTCATGCATGGTTACCTCGTGCGCGGCCCCCGGGCGGGAGCTGGTGGTGATCTCCTGTCGCATCGGCACAAAATCGACTGTGCCGGTCGCTTCCGCATGGTCCCGCACGAACTCATAGCTCTTGGTAGAGGCCGCGGTGTTGTTGAAAGTGACACAGGGGGAAATCACGTCGATCAGGGCAAAGCCCCGGTGGCTCATGGCCGCCTTGATCAGCGGCACCAGCTGTTCCTTGTCGCCGGAAAAACTGCGGGCCACGAAAGTGGCGCCCATCTGCAGGGCCGTGCTGCACAAATCGATGGCATTGAACGGGTTTACGTCCCCCTTCTTGCCGGCTGAGCCCTCGTCGGCGGTGGCGGAGTCCTGCCCCTTGGTGAGGCCGTAGCAGCCATTGTTCATGACGATATAAACCATGTTCAGGTTACGCCTGATCACGTGGGCAAACTGTCCCATGCCGATCGAAGCGGTGTCGCCGTCCCCGGAAACGCCCAGGTACAACAGTTCCCGGTTTGCCATTGCCGCGCCTGTCACCACGGACGGCATGCGGCCGTGCACGGAATTGAAGCCGTGGGATTTCCCCAGGAAATAAGTAGGCGTCTTGGAGGAGCAGCCAATGCCGGACAACTTGGCGATTTTATGCGGCTCTATCGACAGTTCGTGGCAGGCCCTGACCAGCGCGCCGCTGATTGAATCGTGACCGCAACCCGCGCACAGCGTGGAGATGGAGCCCTCGTAAGCCGCCTTGGTATAACCCAGCTCGTTGACTGGCAGGTCGGGGTGGCGAAACTTCGGTATCTGGTAGCTCATGCACGCTCTCCCACGCGGTTGGCCCGGATTTTCCGGTGCAGGGGTGTGACGTTGTTCCCCGGCAGATGTTCCATAATTTGCTTGCGGATATTGCGTGCGCTGATCGGGGTGCCGTCGAAGCACAATACCGACTTCAGCTTGTCGGGACCAAACTCGAACTCGGCCATCAGCAGGGTTCGCAGCTGCGCGTCGCGGTTCTGTTCAATAACGAACACCCGCTCGTGGCGGTCGATGAAATCCTCCACTTCGTGATTGAAAGGGAAGGCGCGAACGCGCATGGAGTCCAGCGCAATTCCGTCCGCCGCGAGGTAGTCCACTGCCTCCCGGGAAGAGGCCTCGCTGGTACCAAAATACAGCACTGCCATGTCCGCGGGCTTGGCCGCAGGTATGATCTCGGGCCCCGGCACATATTCCTTGATGGTGTCCCACTTCTGCAGAAGCCGCAGCATGTTCTTTTCGTATTCCTCGCCCTTTTCGGTATATACCGCCTGCTCATCCCGCGAACTGCCCCGGGTAAAATATGCCCCCTTGTCGGGATGGGTGCCGGGATAGGTCCGGTAACAGATCGCATCGCCGTCGGAGTCAAGGTAGCGCCCGTAGCGCTCCATGGCATCCAGGTCGGCAGCATTGAGCACCTTGCCCCGGTCATACTCCTTGCTGTCGTCCCACTCCAGCGGGTCTGACATATTGTCATTCATGCCCAGGTCGAGGTCGGTCAACATGATTATGGGTGTCTGCAGCCGCTCCGCCAGGTCGAAGGACATGGCTCCGAAGTCGAAGCACTCTTTCGGCGTGGAGGGAAAAAGCAACACATGCTTGGTGTCGCCGTGGCTGGCGTAGGCCGCCGCCAGCACATCCGACTGCTGGGTGCGGGTTGGCATACCGGTGGACGGTCCCGCGCGCTGCACGTCAAACAATACCGTGGGAATTTCCGCAAAATAGGCCAGCCCGAGGAACTCGCTCATCAGTGACAGCCCCGGGCCGCTGGTGGCGGTAAATGCCCTGGCACCGTTCCAGCTGGCGCCGATGACCATGCCGATAGCGGCCAGCTCGTCCTCCGCCTGCACGATCGCATAATTGCGGCGGCCGGTACCCGGATCGATGCGCACCCGGCGGGCATATTTGTCAAAGGCATCCACCACCGAGGTGGAGGGTGTGATCGGGTACCAGGCTGCGACGGTGGCGCCGCCATAGATAGCGCCAAGGCCAAGCGCGGTATTGCCGTCCAGCAGGATCTTGTCGCCCACCTTGTCGGATGCCTTCACCCTGATGCCGATGGGGCAGTCAAAGTTATCCTTGGCGTACTGGTGACCCAGTTCCAGCGCATTGATGTTAGGCAGGATCAGTTTTTCCTTGCCCTTGAACTGGTCCGCCACCAGATCGGTCAGCACCTTGAAATCCATATCCAGCAGGGCCGCAAGCGCCCCGACGTAGATCACGTTCTTGAACAGCTGGCGCTGGCGGGGATCCTTGTATTTTTCATTGCAGATGCGGGTCAGCGGCAGACCGATAATAGTGATGTCGTCGCGCAACAGTCGCAGGTCAAGGGGCTTGGTGTTGTCGTAGATGAAATACCCGCCCGGTTCGATCTCGCGTATGTCCTGGGCCATGCTCTGGGGGTTCACGGATAGAATGATGTCCACCCCGCCGCGCCTGCCCAAGTAGCCCTTTTCACTCACCCGTACCTCGTACCAGGTGGGCAGTCCCTGGATGTTGGAGGGAAAAATATTCTTGGGGCTTACCGGCAAACCCATGCGGAACAGCGCCTTGGCGAACAGGTTGTTGGCGCTGGCCGATCCGGTGCCGTTCACATTGGCGAACTTGATGACAAAGTCGTTAACTGATTTAAGCGCCTTCATACTAGTGTTCCGCTAACGTTATAAAGAAATTTCTGCATATCCCAGGCGCCGGTCGGGCAGCGCTCCGCACACAGGCCGCAGTGCAGGCAGACATCTTCATCCTTGACCATTACCCGTTTGGTAGGCAGATCCGCCGACACGTAGAGATCCTGGCTCAGGTTGATCGCCGGGGCAGACAGGCGGGTACGCAATTCCTCCTCGGGGCCATTGACCGTAAAGGTGATACAGTCAGTGGGGCAGATATCGACACAGGCGTCGCACTCGATACAGCGAACTTCCTCGAACACCGTCTGCACATCGCAGTTCAGGCAACGCTCGGCCTCCTTGTAGCCCGTGGCCGGGTCGAAACCCAACTCGACTTCGAGCTTGCGGTCCTTGAGCAATTTCTCCAGCGGCGCATGGGGGACGGCATAGCGCGGGTCCGGCGCCACGGCGTTGTCGTAACTCCACTCGTGCACACCCATCTTCTGGCTGGCCAGGTTGGTCATTGGCGGCGGCCGTTTGCTCACCGCCTCGCCCCGGCACAACAGGTCTATGCTGATCGCCGCCTGGTGGCCGTGGGCCACCGCGGTAATAATATTCTCGGGGCCGAAGGCCGAGTCGCCACCAAAGAATACCTTGGGATTGGTCGACTGGAACGTGCTCTTGTCGACCACCGGCATGTCCCACTTGTCAAATTCAACGCCCAGATCGCGCTCGATCCAGGGGAACGCGTTCTCCTGTCCTATGGCCATCAGGACATCATCAGCTTCCATAAACACAAGGTCTTCACCGGTGGGGATAAGGCTGCGCTTGCCATCCTCGTCGTAGTGCGCCTCCACCTTTTCAAACAACATGCCCTTCATTACGCCCGCTTCAATTACAAATTCCTTGGGGACATGGTTGTTGTAAAAAGGAATGCCCTCACCCATGGCGTCCTCTTTCTCCCACGGTGAGGCTTTCATGTCCTCGAAGGGGCTGCGCACCACCACCCGCACATCCTCGCCACCCAGGCGCATGGCTGTCCGGCAGCAGTCCATCGCGGTGTTGCCGCCGCCGAGAACCAGCACGCGTTTGCCGATTTTGTCCGTGTGATCAAAGGCAACGCTCGCCAACCAGTCTATACCGAGGAAAACGTGGTCCCGCGCATCCTCCAGGCCCGGCAGGTTCAGCCCCTTGCCTCGGGGCGCGCCGGTACCGACGAATACCGCATCGTAGTCCTTGTCGAGGATTTGCTTGAGGCTGTCCACCTGGATATCGAATGTGGCATCGATACCCATATCGAGTATGTAATTGACCTCCTCGTCCAGCACGGTCAGGGGCAGGCGGAAGGAGGGAATCTGGCTGCGCATCATGCCGCCGCCGGCGAACTGGTTGTCATACATGTCGAGACTGTAGCCGAGCGGGGCAAGGTCCCTTGCCACAGTCAGGGACGCCGGGCCGGCGCCGATCAGGGCTATTCGCTTGCCGTTCTTTTTCTTCGGTACGGCGGGCAGGCGGGCGCTGATATCATCCTTGTTGTCCGCCGCCACCCGCTTGAGACGGCAGATGGCAACCGGCTCATCCTCCACCCGCACCCGCCGGCAGGCCGGCTCACAGGGTCGGTCGCAGGTGCGCCCAAGCACCCCGGGAAATACGTTGGAGTACCAGTTGATCATGTAGGCATCGCTGTAGCGTTGCGCAGCTATCAGGCGGATGTACTCGGGCACCGGCGTATGCGCCGGACAGGCATACTGGCAGTCCACCACCTTGTGGAAGTATTCGGGGTTCTTGAGGTCGGTCGGTTTCACAATGGCTGCCTGTTTTGTTATGCAAAGATTTATTAACGCACGCAGAAACGTCGAAATTGTGTCACAGCTGTATGGGCATTACATCCGGCGCTCGCACTATTACCTGTATTTACTTCACTTTCCCCGCCACGGCACAAGGATTAAAACCAGTTCGAGAACCAACCCGTGTCCTTGAGTTTCTCCTCGCAAACCTGCAACTGAATCTGGTAGCTGTTCGCCCGGCGTTGCACCTTGCGCGCGACGTCCATGAGCCAGGGTTTGCCGCGATAGGTGCCGCGACTGTAACCGCCATGCCCCTCGTGGTAGGCAAGGTAGAGAGCGTAGGTATCCTCGCGGCCGATGCCATTGCGCCGGTGGGACCTGTCGTTATACCAGCCAATAAAATCGATGGAGTCGGCGAAGTCATCCCGGTCAGCGCCGTAGCTGCCGGCACTGCGCTGGTATTCTGTCCAGGTTGAGTCCAGTGCCTGGCTGTAGCCGTACGCATCCGAGGGGCGCAGCCAGGGGATGAAACCGAGCAGCTGCTTGCGCGCCGGCTTGGCGGTGGCATTGAAGCGGGACTCCTGGTGCATGATAGCCATCATCACGGGAATCGGGCTGTTCCACTCATCGCGCGCATCCGCCGCATCCTCGTACCAGTCATCCTTTTCAAAAAAGATGGCGCAGATATTATCGACGTCTTTGGGCCGGGACGCGGTACATCCCGTCAGGCTCGCCGCCAGCAACAACGCAAAGAGCAGTCGCCAGTTGATGTGATATTGAGTAATCAAAGGGTCTGCCCGTGCCCTGCCAGCAGGCTCAGAAACGCCTCTTCATCGATGACGGGGATTTCCAGCTCGCGGGCCTTGCCCAACTTGGATCCGGCACCCGGCCCGGCGACCACGCAGGTGGTTTTGGCCGAGACACTGCCGGCGACTTTCGCTCCCAGTGCCTGCAGATGCGCCCTGGCGTCATCACGGCCAAGCTGCTCCAGTTTCCCGGTCACCACCCAGGTCTCGCCGGCCAGGGGCAGGTCCTGCGCCACAACCAGGTCCGCCCAGCTCACCCCGGCAGCGCGCAGCTCGGTGACAACCGCCATGCTCGAAGGCGAATCAAAAAACTGGCGCAGGTGATCTGCCACCACCGGACCGACGTCACTCACACCAAGCAGCTGCTCTTCCGTGGCCGCCGCCAGGTTTTCCCAGTTGCCGAAATGACGCGCCAGCGCGAGTGCGGTCGCCTCCCCCACTTCGCGAATGCCCAGTGCATAAATAAAACGCGGCAGGGTCGTGTGCCGACTTTTTTCCAGAGCTGCCAGCAGCTTGTCCGCCGACTTTTCGCCCATGCGCTCCAGCCCCAGCAGTTGCGCCTTTGTCAGTCGATAAAGTTCAGCGACGTTGTGCACCAGACCCTCATCCACCAGCTGCTCTACCAGCTTGTCACCCAGGCCCTCGATATCCATGGCACGGCGCGAGGCGAAATGCCTGATTGCCGCTTTCTGCTGGGCCTGGCACACCAGCCCCCCCATGCAGCGCACCACCGCCTCGGTGTCGGCCCGCTCCACCGGTGAGCCGCACACGGGACAACTGCCTGGGAACTCGATACGGCGGGCGTCCGCCGGGCGCTGGTCTGCAACCACCGACACCACCTGGGGAATGACATCACCTGCCCGGCGCACTATCACCGTATCGCCGATGCGCACACCGAGCCGTTCGATTTCGTCGCTGTTATGCAGGGTGGCATTACTTACCGTCACGCCACCTACGAAGACCGGCTCCAGCCTCGCGACCGGGGTAATTGCGCCCGTGCGCCCCACCTGGAACTCGACGTCCAGCAGCCGGGTCATTTCCTCCTGGGCGGGAAACTTGCGGGCAATTGCCCAGCGCGGGGCGCGCGAAACAAACCCCAGCTCGCGCTGCAGGGAGAGGTCGTTTACCTTGAATACAATGCCATCTATGTCGTATGGCAGCGTGTCCCGCCGCGCAGCCAGGTCGCGGTAGTAGTCGTCACAAGCCTCGATGCCCCGCACCACGCGGGACTCGCTGTTGATACGCAGGCCCCAACGCTGCAGGCAATCCAGTACGCTGGCGTGCTGCCCGGGAAGCTCGCCGTCCGCCACCAGGCCGACGCCGTAACAGCACATCTCCAGAGGCCGCCGGGCAGTAATTTTCGCGTCCAGCTGGCGCAGACTGCCCGCGGCAGCATTGCGCGGGTTTACAAAACTTTTCTCACCGAGCTCCCGCGCACGGGCGTTGAGCTGCTCAAAACCCGACCGCGGCATATAGATCTCGCCGCGCACTTCCAGCACCCCGGGGTAAGCGCTGCCGCGCAAGCGCAGGGGCACGGAGGGAATAGTGCGCACATTGTGGGTAATGTCTTCGCCGGTGGTGCCGTCGCCCCGGGTCGCTGCCCGCTCCAGCACACCGTCGCGGTAGATCAGGCTTACCGCGATGCCATCCAGTTTGGGCTCACAGGCGAACTCCACCTCCACCTGTTGGCCACCCAGCCGATCCCGCAGTCGCCGGTAAAAATCCTGCATATCCTGCTCGTCGAAGGCGTTGTCCAGTGACAACATGGGCACCTCATGGGTGACCTGGCGGAAGCGGTCCAGTGGCGCGGCGCCGACGCGCTGACTCGGCGAGTCCTTGCGCAGCAGTTCAGGGTGTGATGTCTCGAGCTCCACCAGGCGCCGCATGGCGCGGTCATACTCGGCATCGGGGACGGTGGGTTGATCCAGCACGTAGTACTGGTAGTTCCAGTTGTCGAGGCGCTCTCGAAGGGAGCGGATTTCCTGCGCTACCACTGAAGATGGCATCGGTGTGGATTCGCTGGTGTTCAGTGCGCCCTGGCCAGCAGGCGCCGCTCAAGATCGCGGATCTGCTGGCGGCAGTGATCCAGCGACTGCTTGCTCAGCACACTGCGCGATTCATCCAACACGTCGCCGTCGAGGTTGCGGGCCACCGCTTGTGCGGTTTCCAGCATGTATTCGAAGGCTTTCATCATATCCTCCGGACCCGGCAAGGTCAGGAAGAACACCAGGCCGGGTGTATTGAAGTCGCCCATGTGGTCGATATCAAACACACCGGGCTGCATCATGTTGGCGACGCTGAACTGGATAGCGCCGCGCCCCGCCTCGAACTCGTGGCGGTGGAAAAAGTTCATGTCGCCGAAGCGCAGGTCACAGGCCAGCAGAATGTGCAGAATGTCCTCGCCGCGGAAACCTTCCCGATCACGGGCAAGCACATTGAGCATGAATACCTCGGGATCGACATCCCGGGGCAGCTTGCCCGGATCCACCCGGGGTCGCGAGGCCGGGGGGGAGTCACTGTCGTCGCCAGGCGCATCCGCATCCATGTTGTCGAGCCAGTCCAGGGTGGCAGGTTCCGCGTCGTCATCGGAAGTGCTCATACCGGTGAGCAGCTCATCCTCGTCGGGCAGCGGGGCCGGAGCCCTGGCCGCCGCTTTCGTCCTGGGCTGTCTGGCAGTATCCGCCGCGGCCTTTTCGCGCTTGGCTGCCTCCGACTTATTGGTGGCATTGATGAGGTCGCGCCGCTCGACCACGCGCGCACCGCCGTTGGGCAGTTCTTTCAGCCAGGAAATATCATCAGCACGACTACCAGTTTCGCCCGGTGTTTCGGCCTGTGTTTCCGCCGCCAGCTTGACCTTCACTTTCGGGTAGCGCTCACGGCGCACCCTGCGCCAGGCATCCAGCCCCACAGCAATGATCAGGATAACCCCGATCACAACCATCCAGTCACGTATAGTAAGATCCATTGCCCCTGCGCCGTACTCTTCGCCCGTTATTTATTGATCAGCTCGCGGCCAGCTCCGCCGCCTCTTCCACATCCACCGTCACCAGGCGCGACACGCCGGGTTCATGCATGGTCACGCCCATCAGCTGGTCGGCGAGTTCCATGGATATCTTGTTATGGGTGATGTAGATAAATTGCACTTTCTCCGACATTTCCTTCACCATGCGCGCATAGCGACCGACGTTCGCGTCGTCCAGCGGCGCGTCAACCTCGTCCAGCATGCAGAAGGGAGCCGGGTTGAGCTGGAAGATGGAAAATACCAGAGCAATGGCCGTCAGCGCCTTCTCACCACCGGACAGCAGGTGAATGGTACTGTTCTTTTTACCCGGGGGTCGCGCCATGATCGAGATACCGGTATCCAGCAGGTCGTCGCCCGTCATTTCGAGGTAGGCGCTGCCGCCACCGAACACCCGTGGGAACAGATCCTGCAGGCCGTTGTTGACCTTGTCGAAGGTATCGCGGAACCGGTTGCGGGTTTCCTTGTCGATTTTGCGAATGGCGGATTGCAGGGTTTCCAGCGCCGTTTCAAGGTCCTCGTTCTGCAGGTCCAGGTAATTCTTGCGCTCTGACTGCAGGTTGTACTCGTCAATAGCCGCCAGATTGATCGGACCGAGCCGGGCGATACGGGTACCTACCCGCTCGAGTGATCGCTGCCACTCGTCTTCAGCCGCACCCTCGGGCATGGTCTCCAGCACCTGTTCGATGTCATGGCCATTGGCGCTGAGCTGGCGATAGATTGTTTCGCGCTGCACTTGCAGAGCCTGGTTGGATATCCGGTGACGCTCGAGCTCACCGCGAACACTCTCTGCCCGGTGCTCGATAGACACCCTGAGCTGTTCTTTCTCACGCAGCAGGTGCTCGACTTCGGCGACCTGTTGGCGCGCCGCACTCAGTTCCGCCTCGGCGTGCAAACGCAGCTCCAGCTGCTCTTCCAGCTCGAGCTTCAGGCCCTCCAGTGGTTCGTCGTTCTCTGCCAGTCCCGCAGCCAGGCTATCGCGCCGCAGGCGCAGTTGGGCAACCTGGTTATTGGTGCGGTCAATGGCCTCGCGCATGGCGCCCAGCTGCGTCTGCAGGGATTGGTTTCGCATGGCCAGCTGGTGCGCCAGGTCCTTGTCGTGACGGGCTTTCTGCCGGGCGGCGTCCAGCGTACTGCGGGTCTGGTCGCGCACGGATAACAACTCTTCCCGGTTCTGGGAATCCGACTCCATGCGCTCGATCGCCTCGGCCAGCAGTTGCCGCGCCTCCGCGATCGCTGACTGTTCAACCCGGTACTGCTCGCGGGAATCATCGATCTCGGCATTCACGCGCTCGCGGCGGGCATTTATCTGTTCTATCTTGGCCTGGTGAGCCGACATTCTGGCGCTGAGCTCGGCGTGTTGACGGGTACTGGCCTGCAGTTCCCGCTGCTCCGCCTGGCGCTGCTCTTCAAGCCGCTGCAGGGACTCCTGGGAGGTCTTCAGCGCAAGCTCGAGTTCCTCCTCGCGCTGCTGTTCCAGTCGCAGGGTCTCGCCGAGGGCTTCCAGTTCCTGCTGGCGCTTGATCACTCCGCCCTGCTCGCCAGCCAGGCGGGTGACGCGCAGCCAGTTGGGCCCCAGCCAGATCCCGTCGCGGGTAATCACCGATTCATGGGGGGCGAGGCCCGGGCGCTGCAGCTGCGCTGCCGCCAGGTCATCGGCCACCCGCACACCGGCCAGCAGGGCGTTGGCACGCCCCCCCGAGCGAACCCTCGAGGCCAGGTACTCGGGCGCTACCGTTGTTTCTGCACCATTTTCGAGCAGCGTCAGGTAACCCTGTTCCAGCTCGCCCAGGGCGACGCCCAGCGGGCCGATCTCATCGACACACACCGCCTGCAGGTAGTCGCCCAGCACGGTCTCCACCGCCAGCTGCCAGCCGTCGTCCACCTCCAGCTGTTCCAGCAGGCGCGGCCTGTCGGCGATGTGCCGCGCGGCCAGCCAGTTGCCCACGGCCTGATCACTGTCCTCCAGCGCTGCCTGTTGCAGCGCCTCCAGCGAGGCCTGGCGGCCACGCATCTGCTGCAGGCTCGAGCGCACCCGGTTGAGCTCCGTGGCAAACCCGTTGTTCTGCTCGCGCGTCGCCGCCACCTGCTCCACCAGCGTTTCCCCGCGGCCCTCGTGTTCCGCCATCACCAGTTCGAGTTCCGCGAGTTGCTCACCCAGCGTTTCGATCTCGCCGTCTTCCGGCCCGGGCGCGAGACCCTGCTTCTCCTCCTCGAGTTGCCGGGTGCGGCCCTGGATGCGCTGCAGCACCTGTTCGACATGGCGGATACGGGACTGCTGCACCTCCGCCTGCTGGCGCGGCTCCGCAGCATGCTGGTTGAATTCGTCCCAGCGGTGTTGCCAGTTGTGCATGGCCTCTTCCGCCTGCAGCAGCGCCTCGGCGGAGCTCTCTTCCAGCTCCTGCAACAGCCCGAGCTCGGGCGCTATCGTTGCCAGCTCACTCTCCCAGCCCAGGAGTTTCTCGCTGTCGTCGCCAAGGTGGGTTTCAGCTTCAGCCAGCCCCGACCGGGTCTGCTCCAGGTCCTCGCGCAACTGGCGCCCGCGCTCCTGCTGGTGCTTGAGGGTCTGTTCCAGCCGGGCCACTTCGGAACCCAGCGAATAGTAGGTGGCCTGCACCTGGTTAAATGCATCGGTGCGGTCAGTATGCTGTACCCGGTGCTGCTCGATGGCGGTGTCAACCTGCTGGTGCTCCGCGTGCACGGCTTCCAGCTTCACTTCCAGTTCGCCAATGGTCTGGGCGGCGCTCCTCACCTGGGCATCCAGTTCACGCCACTGCAGTGCCTGTAACTGGGCCTGCAGGTTCCGTTCTTCAGTTTTGTACTCGGTGTACTTTTCGGCGGCCTGGGCCTGGCGCTGCAGATGCTGTAACTGGCGCTCGAGCTCATCGCGCAGGTCGGTCAGGCGCTCCAGGTTCTCGAGGGTGCGCCGCATCCGGCTCTCGGTCTCCTTGCGCCGCTCCTTGTACTTGGAAATGCCCGCGGCCTCCTCGATGAAGACCCGCAGATCCTCGGGACGGGACTCGATCAGGCGGGAGATCATACCCTGTTCGATTATCGCGTAGCTGCGCGGGCCGAGACCGGTGCCGAGGAAAATATCAGTGATGTCGCGGCGGCGGCAGCGCGTGCCGTTGAGAAAATACTCGGACTGCGCCTCGCGGGTGACCAGCCGCTTGATGGAGATTTCGGCATAGCTGGCCCACTCGCCGCCCACGCCACCATCGCTGTTATCGAACACCAGCTCGATAGAGGCCTGGCCCACGGGCTGTCGGTTAACCGAGCCGTTGAAAATAACGTCGGTCATGGATTCGCCGCGCAGGTTCTTGGCCGAACTCTCCCCCATCACCCAGCGCACTGCGTCGATGACATTGGATTTCCCGCAGCCGTTGGGGCCTACCACCGCGCACATATTGCTCGGGAAATTGACCGTCGTGGGATCGACGAATGACTTGAAACCCGCCAGCTTGATAGACTTTAGTCGCATATCACATTAACTGATTGAATTATCTTGCTGTTTTATATGAATTTTTTCCGGGTTTTTCGAATTTTACCCCGGCGCCGGACCACAAGATGTAGTGTATAGACTTTGCCCGGGCAACACTATGCCTGCCGGCCACAAATACAAAAATTCGCTGTTGGGGGAGGCACGAAAGCCAGCGCAGGGTGCGCCGGCTAGCCTTTGGGCTGGAGCAGAATCTGCAGGGGGGACAGGTCCGCCGAGGGCGCCAGGGGGCCGGCCTGGCCCAGCCAGGTGGCGCCGGCCTCTCCCGGTGTGCCGGTAGGGGACACCTGCACCACCACCAGCACCGATTCCGTGGCGGAGAGCTTCTGCCCGGCCATGGAATTGCTGTCATCCAGACGCAGGGTAACAGGCAGCTGTCCCGCCTGCAGGCGCTGCACTGCAATCGGCATCCGGCTGTCGGATGCGGCGTTGCGCGCCAGGATAAATACCGTGTCGGTTGCCGCCACCGTCGCCCCCTCCGGCAGGCTGACCTCCACGGTCACGCCCGGCGTGGCTTCGCCCGGCGTTGATTCGCCCTGCTGGACCGGCGCGCCATCCCCCGCCTGGGCCAGGGCCGGAGCCTGCTGCGCGGGGAGTTCCCCGGCATCGACCAGGCGCTGCCT
>JAHEBL010000012.1:60932-63234 GCA_024642265.1 Haliea sp.
CGCCCGGCGTGGCTTCGCCCGGCGTTGATTCGCCCTGCTGGACCGGCGCGCCATCCCCCGCCTGGGCCAGGGCCGGAGCCTGCTGCGCGGGGAGTTCCCCGGCATCGACCAGGCGCTGCCTGGCCATCTGGATCACCCCGGCAATCATCCGGGCACTCTCCGAATCGGGCGTTTCAACCGCCAGCAGGCGCTGCCAGTAGTCCATCGCGGCGCGGTACTGCTGCTGTTCAAAGGAGGCCATGCCCAGCAAGCCCAGGGCGGTGCGCTGGTGAGGGTCGATGGCCAGCGCCTGTTCAGCTCGCAGGCGAGCCTGGGAGCTCAGTTGCCGGCCCGCTGCCAGGTATTCCGCCTGGGCGGCGGAGGCCAGCGCATAGGCATCCTCGGGTACCTCGCGAGCCAGCGAGGCATAGGTCTGGGCTGCCCGGGAGTAATCCTCCCGACCCATGTAATAGCGACCCAGCAGCGCCACGTAGTCCAGGTTTTCCGGACGCTGGGCGCTGCGCACTTCCACCGCATCCATCAGCGCCTGCATCTGCTCCGGCGTGCTTTGGTCATCCAGGGACTGCAACTGCTGACTGATCATGACATCAGGGGCGCCACCCAGCAGGTAGTAAAAGCCGGATGACATCACCGCCACCAGCGGTAACAGCAACCATACCGGAAAAGACTGGCGCTCGGGCACCGGTGCTGCCGACCCTGCCTGCTGCTCATCCTCGAGCAGGCGCAGGCGTGCATCATCCTGCAGCGCATCCGCACCTTCCGCGGCCAGCTCCTGCTGGCGCAGCCGATACCACTCCACGTTGGCGCGCTCCAGGTCAGCATCGGCACCCCCGGCGCGACCGGACGGCATCAGGTAGAACAGGCCACTGAGCAGCACCAGGCCTGCACAGGCCAGGATAAATAGGGTCAAGAGTCTTTCTCCGTTTTTCCCAGCAGGTCCTGGAGGCGCTGTTCGTCATCGCGGCTCAGAGGCCCCGCCGCCTGACGCTGGCTCCGGCGACTGCGCAGAGTCAGCACCGCGGCCGCGATCCCCACCAGCAGCAGCAGCAACGGTGCCAGCCAGAGTATCGCGGTGGCGCCGCTGAAGCGCGGTCGGTAGCGCACAAACTCACCGTAGCGCGACACCATGTAGTCGAGAATTTCGTCGTCGTCGGCCCCCGCCTCCAGCTGCTGATGAAGGAGCTTGCGCAGGTCCTGGGAAATAGGGGCATTGGAGTCGGCAATGTTCTGGTTCTGGCATTTGGGGCAACGCAGCTCGGTGCTGAGTTGCCGGTAGCGCTGTTCCAGTTCCGGATCGCTGAACTCGTACGTCTCTATCACTGCCCTGGCATTGAACGACAGCAACAGCAGACAGAGCAGCGCGACTTGCAGGAGTAACCTCATCCGCCGCTGCCCTGCCCGGTCAGTTCCCGGTAAAGAGGTTGCAGGATGGTCTGCCATACACGCTCGTCCACCACGCCGACATGGCGGTAGCGCACCACGCCCTCGGCATCCACCAGGTAGGTTTCAGGGGCGCCGTAGACGCCCAGGTCCAGCCCGAGACTGCCCTCACGGTCGGCGATATTGGCCCGGTAGGGATCACCCAGATCAGCCAGCCAGCGGGCTGCCGCTGCATCGTCGTCCTTGTAGTTAAGCCCGTAAATCGGCACGCCTTCCTGGGCGATCTGCAGCAGGTAGGGATGCTCCACCCGGCAGGAGACACACCAGGTTGCCCACACATTGAGCAGGGCAGCCTCGCCAATGAGGTCACCTTTGCCGATAAGGCGCTCCTGCCCCAGCACCGGCAGACTGAATTCCGGCAGGGGTCGGTCGATGAGGGCCGAGGGCAAGGCCTGGGGGTCCAGTGACAACCCGCGAAACAGGAATGCCGCCAGCACCACGAACAGTATCAGCGGCAGGAACAGCTTTAATCTAGGCGCCATGCAAAGCCTCGCTGGCGGCAACGACGGGCTTGCGCAGGCGGCGATAGCGTTTATCAAATACAGTGGTGAACCCACCGAGGGCCATCAGGATTGCCCCCAGCCACATCCACCGCACCATGGGCTTGTAATGCAGGCGGATCGCCCAGGCCCCCTCGGTCCCGATCGGCTCGCCCATGGCAACAAAGAGATCGCGGAACAGTCCCGCGTCGATTGCGGCCTCGGTCATCACCTGGCCCGATGCCAGGTAGCGCCGTTTCTGCGGAGCCAGCCTGGCCACCAGAACACCGTCACGCCTCACCTCGAAACGCGCTTCGTCTGCGACAAAGTTGGGCCCCCTGAAAGGCGCCAGCTCGACGAAGCGAAATTCGTAGCCGGCCAAC
>JAHEBL010000191.1 GCA_024642265.1 Haliea sp.
TGCCTGGAAAGTTACCGCGCAATGTCCGGCTTCTGCGGCCTGGAGCGGGCCCTGGACATGGCCCCGCGGGACATCGTCAAGGCGGTTACGGATTCCGGCCTGCGGGGCAGGGGCGGGGCGGCATTCCCCGCCGGCATCAAGTGGCAAACCGTGCTGGATGCCCCCGGCCAACAGAAGTACATCGTCTGCAATGCGGACGAGGGCGATTCCGGCACCTTCGCAGACCGCCTGCTGATGGAGGCGGACCCCTACCAGCTGATCGAGGGTATGATTATCGCGGGGCTCGCCGTGGGCGCCACACGCGGTTATATCTACCTGCGCTCGGAGTATCCGCGCGCCAGGGACATCCTGGAACAGGCTATCGCAAGGGCGCGCGCAGAACAGTACCTGGGTGACGACATCCGCGGCAGCGGCAGGTCTTTCGAGCTTGAACTGCGCCTCGGTGCGGGCGCCTATATCTGCGGTGAGGAGACCTCGCTGCTGGACAGCCTCGAGGGCAAGCGCGGCATGGTGCGTGCCAAACCGCCCCTGCCCGCTGTCGCCGGACTGTTTGGCCAGCCGACCGTCGTCAACAACGTGCTGACCCTCGCCGCGGTGACCACGGTGCTTGATAAAGGCGCGGAGTTCTACCGGGATTTCGGCACGGGCCGGTCCCGGGGTACCCTGGCGGTGCAGCTAGCCGGCAATGTCCGTCGCGGCGGCCTGGTGGAGCTGGCCTACGGTGCCACCCTGCGCCAGCTGGTGGAGGACTTTGGCGGTGGGTCATACAGTGGGCGGCCAGTGCGCGCCATTCAGGTGGGCGGTCCACTGGGCGCTTACCTGGCCGAGTCGCAATGGGATACACCTCTCGATTACGAGGCGTTTGCCGGGATCGGGGCCATGCTCGGTCACGGCGGTGTGGTGGTGTTCGATGACAGTGTCGATATGGCGCAGCAGGCGCGGTTTGCCATGGAGTTCTGCGCGGTGGAATCCTGCGGCAAATGCACCCCCTGCCGGATTGGCTCGGTGCGCGGTGTGGAAGTGATCGACCGTATTATCGCGCGTGAGGAAGCCGCGCAAAATATCGCGCTGTTGGTGGATTTGTGCGACACGATGGAGGCCGGCTCCCTGTGTGCGATGGGCGGCCTCACCCCGTATCCGGTGCGCAGTGCGATGAACTATTTTCCCGAGGATTTTTCCTGATTCGGCATGGCGCTCCCGCGCCCGCCAGGACGGTGATGTGATGTTGCAGTTTTACGAACCTGAACAGGACTACGGCACGCCGGCAATTACCGCCGGCCCGCCTGTCAGCCTGTCGATCGATGGCCAGACGGTGACCGTCCCGGCCGGTACATCGGTGCTGCGCGCAGCCGCGCTGGCAGGGGTGAAAGTCCCCAGGCTGTGTGCCACCGACAGCCTCGAGGCATTCGGCTCCTGCCGGGTCTGCCTGGTGGAGATCGAAGGGATGAAGGGCTACCCGGCGTCCTGCACAACCCCCGTGCGGGCGGATATGGTGGTGCGCACCCAGACCGAAAAACTCGCCGGGCTGCGTCGCAATGTCATGGAGCTGTATATTTCCGATCACCCACTGGACTGCCTGACCTGTCCTGCCAACGGTGACTGCGAGTTGCAGGACACTGCGGGTGAACTCGGACTGCGGGAAGTGCGCTACGGCTATGACGGTGCCAATCACCTGGATGCCGCGCAAGACCAGTCCAATCCCTATTTCACGTTCGACGCATCAAAGTGCATCGTCTGCTCTCGCTGTGTGCGGGCCTGCGAGGAGACACAGGGTACCTTTGCCCTCACCATTCAGGGGCGTGGATTTGCCTCCAGTGTGAGTGCCGGACAGGGTGAGGCCTTTATGGACAGCGAGTGTGTCTCCTGCGGTGCCTGTGTCAGGGCCTGTCCCACTGCAACCCTCACGGAAAACAGTATTATCGAGCAGGGCAAGCCGGAACATTCTGTGGTCACCACCTGCGCCTACTGCGGCGTGGGCTGCGCTTTTCGGGCTGAACTCAAAGGGACTACCGTGGTGCGGATGACGCCCCACAAGGACGGCAGGGCCAACGAGGGTCACGCCTGTGTCAAGGGTCGCTTCGCCTTCGGTTACGCCACCCACAGGGATCGCATCACGCGGCCGATGATTCGCGACAGCATCGACGAACCCTGGCGCACGGTGTCCTGGGAAGAGGCCATTGCCTATACGGCGCAGCGTTTTCGCGCTATCCAGCAGCAGTACGGTCGCAACAGTATCGGCGCCATCAGTTCCTCCCGCTGCACCAACGAGGAGGTCTACCTGGTGCAGAAACTGGTGCGGGCCGGGTTTGGCAATAACAACATAGATACCTGCGCGAGGGTCTGCCATTCGCCTACGGGGTACGGCCTGAAAACCACCCTGGGTGAATCCGCCGGGACCCAGACCTTCGCCTCGGTGGCCCACACCGATGTGGTAATGGTGATGGGCTCGAATCCCACCGAAGCCCACCCGGTATTTGGCTCGCGCCTCAAGCGTCGGCTGCGCCAGGGTGCGAAACTGATAGTGATAGACCCACGCGGCATTGAGCTGGTGGACGCGCCGCATATTCGCGCTGACTATCACCTGCCGGTAAACCCCGGGGCGAATGTGGCGGTGCTCAATGCGATGGCCCATGTGATTGCCAGCGAGGGTCTGCAGGATGAAGCGTTTATCGCGCAGCGCTGTGACAACGCCCAGTTCGCCCATTGGCTGGCATTTATCAAGGACCCCCGCCATGCCCCGGAACAACTGGAGCCGGCGACGGGTGTGCCGGCGCAGCTGTTGCGCGAGGCCGCCAGGTTGTACGCCACCGGCGGCAACGCGGCCATTTATTACGGTCTTGGCGTGACCGAGCACAGCCAGGGTTCCACCGCGGTGATGGGCATTGCCAATCTTGCCATGCTGACCGGCAACCTGGGCCGGGAAGGGGTAGGGGTTAATCCCATGCGCGGCCAGAACAACGTGCAGGGTTCATGCGACATGGGCTCCTTTCCCCATGAGTTGCCGGGTTACCGTCACCTCTCCGACGCGGCGACCCGGGCCCTGTTTGAGGCGGAGTGGAATGTTGCACTTGACCCGGAACCCGGCATGCGCATTCCCAATATGTTCGATTCCGCTGTAGATGGCGACTTCCGCGGCCTGTATTGCCAGGGCGAGGACGTGGCCCAGTCCGATCCCAATACCCAGCACATCCAGGCGGCACTGGCCTCGCTGGATTGCCTTGTGGTGCAGGATATCTTTCTCAACGAGACAGCCAAGTTCGCCCACGTATTTCTACCCGGCTCTTCCTTCCTGGAAAAGAACGGCACTTTCACCAACGCGGAGCGGCGCATATCACTGGTGCGCAGGGTCATGCCGCCGCTGGCGGGCAAGGAGGACTGGGAGGTCACCCAGGACCTGGCCAATGCCATGGGTTGCCCGATGAACTATGGCCATCCTTCCCAGGTAATGGATGAGATCGCGCGGCTCACGCCGAGCTTTCACAGTGTGAGCTATGCCCGCCTTCATGAACTGGGCAGCATCCAGTGGCCCTGTAATGAGCAAGCACCGGGTGGCACACCCATCATGCATGTTGGCGAGTTTGTGCGGGGCAAGGGCTTTTTTGCCCTGACGGAATACGTTCCCACCGAGGAACGTGCCAACCGGCGCTTTCCCCTGCTGCTGACCACCGGGCGCATCCTCAGCCAGTACAATGTCGGCGCCCAGACGCGGCGCACGGCCAACAGCAGCTGGCACCCGCAGGACACCCTGGAAATTCACCCGCACGACGCAGAGGAGCGCGGCGTCACCGAGGGTGACTGGGTAGGCATCCAGAGCCGCGTCGGCAATACCGTGTTGCGCGCCTGTATTACCGAACGCGTCAAGCCGGGAGTAGTCTATACGACGTTCCACCACCCGCTCTCGGGTGCCAACGTGATCACCACTGACAATTCAGACTGGGCCACCAACTGCCCGGAGTACAAGGTGACGGCTGTGCAGGTCTCCCGTGTGACCGAGCCGTCCGCCTGGCAGGCCCGGCAGCAGCAGTTCGACCATCGCCAGCAGCGCTTGCTGGACGCGGCGACCACGGAGTGAAAGACGTAACCCGGGCGGTCAGGCGCCACACCTGGAGCGCGGGCCGAATCAGCCAGGATGAGGATCAGGTCGTCACCGAGGAGCCGGTGGCGCTGGTTTATAACGGTATTTCCCACGTGGTCATGATGGCAACCCCTGCCGACCTGGAGGACCTGGCGCTGGGCTTCAGCCTGTCCGAGGGTATCCTGCAGCGCCGCGAACAATTGCGGGACGTGGAAATTATCGAACGGGAACACGGCATGGAACTTTCGATGACGGTCAGTGCCGAAGCTTTTGCGGCGCTTAAGGATCGTCGCCGCAACCTGGCGGGGAGAACCGGTTGTGGATTGTGTGGAATCGAATCACTGGAACAAGCCGTGCCC